>NZ_JBMDIY010000004.1:0-215746 GCF_057808895.1 Flavobacterium sp. FG68 | reverse complement strand
CGTCTGCTTTCGCTTTTGCATCAGCAGCTAATTTTGCTTTAAGAGCTTCTGCATCTGCTTTTGCCTTTGCGTCGGCTGCTAACTTAGCTTGTAATGCTTCTGCGTCGGCCTTAGCTTTTGCGTCGGCTGCTAGTTTCGCTTGTAATGCTTCTGCATCGGCTTTTGCTTTTGCATCTGCTGCCAATTTCGCTTGTAATGCTTCTGCGTCTGCCTTAGCTTTTGCGTCGGCTGCCAGTTTAGCTTGTAGTGCTTCTGCATCGGCCTTAGCTTTTGCGTCGGCTGCCAGTTTAGCTTGTAGTGCTTCTGCATCGGCTTTTGCTTTTGCATCTGCTGCTAACTTAGCTTGTAATGCTTCTGCATCTGCCTTAGCTTTTGCGTCGGCTGCTAATTTAGCTTGTAACGCTTCTGCGTCGGCTTTTGCTTTTGCATCTGCTGCCAACTTAGCTTGTAATGCTTCTGCGTCTGCTTTCGCTTTTGCATCAGCAGCTAATTTTGCTTTAAGAGCTTCTGCATCGGCTTTTGCTTTTGCATCTGCTGCTAACTTAGCTTGAAGTGCTTCTGCATCGGCTTTCGCTTTTGCATCTGCTGCCAATTTAGCTTGTAATGCTTCTGCATCTGCCTTAGCTTTTGCGTCGGCTGCTAATTTCGCTTGTAATGCTTCTGCATCGGCTTTTGCTTTTGCATCCGCTGCAAGTTTAGCTTGTAATGCTTCTGCATCGGCTTTTGCTTTTGCATCTGCAGCCAATTTAGCTTGTAGTGCTTCTGCATCTGCCTTAGCTTTTGCATCTGCTGCTAGTTTCGCCTGTAATGCTTCTGCATCAGCTTTTGCTTTTGCATCTGCTGCTAGTTTCGCCTGACGTGCTTCTTCAGCTTCTCTTAATTGTTTTTCTTCTGCTTCCGCTTTTGCTTTTGCAGTTGCTTCCGCATCGGCCTTAACTCTTGCATCGGCAATTAATTTAGCTTGTAAAGCTTCCATATCTGCTTTTGCTTTCGCTTCTGCAGCTAATCTTGTTTTTTCTGCTTCTGCATCCGCTTTTGCTTTTGCATCTGCTGCTAACTTAGCTTGTAATGCTTCTGCGTCAGCCTTAGCTTTTGCGTCTGCTGCTAATTTAGCCTGACGTGCTTCTTCATCTGCTTTCGCTTTAGCATCTGCCGCTTGTTTTGCTTGTAATGCTTCTGCATCTGCCTTAGCTTTTGCGTCGGCTGCTAGTTTAGCTTTTAATGCTTCAGCGTCGGCTTTTGCTTTTGCATCAGCTACTAATTTTGCTTGTAATGCTTCTGCATCTGCTTTAGCTTTTGCTTCTGCATCAAGTTTTGCCTGAGCCTCAGCGTCGGCTTTTGCTTTTGCATCCGCTGCTAATTTTGCTTGTAAAGCTTCTGCATCAGCTTTCGCTTTTGCTTCCGCATCTAATTTAGCCTGAGCTTCTGCGTCAGCTTTTGCTTTTGCATCGGCTGCTAATTTTATTTTTAATGCTTCTGCATCCGCTTTTGCTTTTGCTTCTGCAGCTATAATTGCTTGTCTGGCTTCTGCATCCGCTTTTGCTTTTGCATCAGCTGCTAATTTTTCTTTTAGAGCAGCTCCTTCTGCTGCTTTTGCTTTTGCGTCAGCGGCTGCTTTTGCTCTGTTTGCAGCATCAATAGAAGCTTTTGTTTTTGCTTCAGCAGCGGCTTTTGCTTTAGCTTCTGCAGCTAATCTTGCCTGAAGTGCATCAGAATCTGCTTTTGCTTTAGCATCTGCAGCCAGGATTGATTGTAAATCTGCTTCTTCAGCTTTTGCTTTAGCATCTGCTTTACGTTTTGCTTCTGCAGCATCTGCTTTAGCTTTCGCATCTGCAGCTAGTTTTATTTTAAGTGCTTCTGCATCCGCTTTTGCTTTCTCAGCAGTTAATTGTGCTTGTGTTTTTTGCGGAGCCGGAGCAGGCGCCGTCGGCGTTGCAGCAGCTGTTTGTTTCGCTTTTGCTTCTGCGTCTGCCTTAGCTTTAGCATCGGCTGCAAGCTTAATTTTTAATGCTTCAGCATCTGCTTTCGATTTATCTGCAGCTAATTGTGCAGCTGTTTTTTGTGCAGCTGTTGCAGATGGTTTGTTTGCTTGTGCTTGTGCTCTCGCAGCAGCGGCAGCATCAACTCTTGCTTTATTATCTGCAGCTAATTTTATTCTTCTTGCCTCAGCATCTGCTCTTGCTTTATCTGCAGCTAATTGTGCGGTTGTTTTTTGTTCTGCAGCAACGGCTCTGTTTGCTGTTGCTGTCTGTGCTCTTGCGGCAGCAGCAGCATCTGCTTTAGCTTTAGCATCGGCGGCTAATTTTATTTTAAGAGCTTCAGCATCTGCTTTAGCTTTATTGTCTGCGTCTAATTTTGCTTTTGCTGCAGCATCGGCATCAGCCTTCACTTTTTCTGCAGCGGCTAGTCTTGCTTGTTTTGCCTCAGCATCAGCTTTTGCTTTTGCTTCAGCAGCTAATCTTGCTTTCTCAGCTCCATCTACTCTTGTTACAGGAGCTGCATTTGTTTTTGGTTTAGCAATTACTGGTTTAGATGTCGTTCTCGAAGGGTCTATTAATGATCCTTCTTCGTCATCTCCGTAATAGTAATTTCTGTTTTTGAATTTATAAGCAATAGCAAATTCATGAGAACCTCCCATATTTGTAAAATTGCCCATTCCTCTTTCGTAGTTATATTCGATTGCAATGCTAGGTGAAATGTTAACCCCTAAACCTGCAGAAACTCCGTATAATGTATTATAACCTGCTTGTGCCCAAACTCCTTGTTTCAACGAAAGCATGGCAAGTCCTGAAAGAACTGTTTTATCTTTTTTAATTTCTGTTTTTACGATTCCTGAGAATTTACTTTGCTCAAAAAAACCATAACTGTCAATGTAACCTGTATACATTGCGTGTAATTCAATTGCTCTTTCCGGATCTTCTTTTACAACGCCAGAACCAAAATTGTAAAGAATTAAGTTGTTTACCGATAATCCGAAATCAAGAAAAGCGGTTCCGTAATTAATCCCCGGATTTACAGTAAGCATTGTGTTTGAAGGATAGTCTCCATTTAAAATATCCGGATCATCAGATATAATTTTTCCTTTGTCTAAACCGCTTTGGTAAGCGCCTACGTTTAAACCAAAAGTAAGGTTACTGTCTTCCTGCAAAACGATATTGTGAGCGAAATTGACAACTCCGCCAAACACAGTCATTAAACCATAATTTTGTTGAAACAAACCAATAGCAAAGGCTTCATTTTCTCTAAATCTGCCAGAATAATTAGCTAAATACGTTTGCGGTGCATTGTCAAACTGCACCCATTGTCTTTTATTATAAAAGCTTGCATAAGCGTTTGATTCGCGAACAAAGCTAAATGCAGGGTTTATTAAATATCTATTAAACTTTAATGAATTTCTGATAGGTAATGAAAACGAAACAACTCCATTCTCAACTTTGTCCTGAGAATAGAGTACATTAGAAAAACCGTAAAATAAAGTTATGAATAGTAAAATTTTCTTCATTATTTAATCACAGTTATTGATCCTTTTTTTTCACCTGTGTCTGATTGAATGACATAGTAATAAACTGGATTTACATTTTTAAAATCTTTTATAAAAGAGTTAAGTTCCGGATCGTAATTGCTGCCGACATCATCATACATTACCTCTCCATTTGAACTTAAAATTATTAGCTTCGTCGACGGCGTTTTATACGCATCTGGAATATTCCAGTAAGGATAAGCGCCGCTCAGTTTAACAATATTTGGAATTACACTAGTAACAGCATCTGTTGCTGATGTAACTCTAAATGTAAATTCTCTTGAAGCTATACAACCTGATTCCTGTGATATTTTAACTTTATATAAACCTCTTACGGCTACCAGATAACTTGGACCGTTAGCACCATTTATTGGTATATTATTTAAAAACCATTCGAATTTTGGAGTCCCTGCATCTGTCGTTACAGATACGTTTAATGTTTCTCCTTCTTGAAGCTCATAAGTTTCCGGAACATCTATGCTGGCCGTGAAACTATTGCTTTTTAAATCGATGCTTCCTGTAGCTTTACAACCACCAAAATCAACCTCAACAGAATAAAGACCAGATTCACTTGTAGTAATACTGCGAGATGTTTGCGCGATTACAACACCATCTTTTTTCCAAACATAACTGTTACCTGATGTTGCTGTTAAAATAGTTCCTGAAGCGTTTGAACAGAAAGGGTTTCCTAAGCTTGAATCAACTGTTACTGCAGATCCTCCACCTGAAGATACTACCGTAACACGATTAGAACTAAAGTTATCATCATCACAACCGCCGTAATCGATTTGAGCATAATAAACACCCGGGCTGTTTGCTACTAACGTTGTACCGCTTTGTCCTGCTATTAATACGTCATCTTTGTACCATTTATACTTTAAATTTGGATAATTGGCAGGAGATGATGGTGTGTCTGCTGGAGTTGGATTATCTACAGAAAGACTTAAATTTCCACCTGAACAAATAGTTGCATTGGCTTCGTTATTATTGATAAAAAATTTCTCTGCAAAGATTCTGTAATAAGCCGGAAACGAAGTCTGGTTCTGAAAATTCTTAACCCTCTGGCTGTAAACAGGCGTGGCCGTATTACTTTTAATACGAAGGCTGTATGTATTTGATCCTTTTAAATTCGTAGGAATAGCAAACTTAATCGTTTGCTGCTGCGCCGTAGGATCGTCTACAAACGAAATTTTTGTTGTAGCAGTAGGAGTTGTGAAACTTCCTAAATCATCTGAAAGTTCTACTTCAAAAGTAGTTCCTGCCGGAAAGTTTAAATAGCTGAATGTTGCGAAGTATTCATTAAATGGCGTTCCATTTACTTCTAAACCGGCACAAATTCTGTCAAAAGGAAGCTGCTGTCCAACTATTGCTGGTGTTTGAGCATAGGTATGCGATTTAGTAAACAGAATTATACTAAATAAAATGAAAACTTTAAAAAAAGATAAAGTAGTTTTTTGAATCATATAGTACGTGTTCTTGCTAAGTCTATACGCTCAAAAAACAAGATATCAATGAATGTTTCAGAAAAATCATATTTGTAGTTCTCAATAATGTCTTTTGCAAGAATTGAAGTAGAACCAATCAATGAGTTTTCTTCACAATCTGAAGATTGATCTTTCAAATCAGCCGGCATAGTAAGGCTGTCCTTGGGGGTGGACAGCCCTACTATTAACTGATTAGAATTATCTAATTTGCTGATAGATTTATCAGCTGATTCGTTATTTTGATTTATCTCAATTGAAGCTAATTTGCAGTCAGAAACAGCAGAAACCGTAGGCTTTTCTATTGCTGAACTTTGTGCATACAGACTTAACGAAATAGGAGAAACCAAAAAGAATATATATAAATACTTTTTTGTAGATAGAGCCATTATGTTTTGATCTTTATTTGGTCCTTTTAAGACGATACATAAATTGTGTCTGGGGACTTTATTAATAAAATTTACGCTTTGAAATAAAAATCGAAATCTATTTATCTATTGCCGCTTGAAGCTGTAATTTTTCCTAATTGTAATCTAAAGTCTGGCTTTTTAGGGTTGAAGATATCAATAAATGTCTCTTTGTTGTCACTTTGAGAGTAAACATTAAAGAACACACTGTTTCCATACCAGCTCTCTAAATCTTCGTTGTTTGAGTTGTATTCAGTAAAGATATTTCCTTTACATAAGTTGAAATACATTTCCTCAAATTTGATTTTTTTAAGGTTGGCATCATTGATTTCAGTTTTGCTGTCTAATAACACTGCAGGGTTAAATCCAGAGATCACACTTCTTTTCATTTCAAGAGAAGCAGTTTCGGCTACGTAAACAGCCTCTTTTACTAAACCTGATTGAATGTCAGCATTGATGTTTTCACTGTCATTAAGCATTGTAATGTTAGTAGCAACAACTAAAGTAGTTTTTTTAGTAAAATCTGTTTCGCTTTTCTTTTCGAATGATTTTACCTCCATACAACGAGATCCGTCTTTGTTACTAGATAAGTAAGAAGATCTAACTGCTAAAGAGTTATATAAACGACATTGTACACCTTGTGTAAATTTGTAATCGTCGTTGATTGATTTATAAGAAACAAATTTTGTAGCGTTAACGTCTCCACCGAAGAAAGCAAATGAATCTCCTCCAGAGTAGCTAACCATAACGTTTTCAAGAATTGTTTTGTTACCAACACCTGCAATAGTTAAACCGTTGAAAGTATCAACTCCTTTCACTTTTTTACCTGCAAATTCGATTCTAACATATCTTAAAATTCCAGAGTTTGAAGCAACATTGTCACCACCGTAAGTAGTTAAAGTTGGGTCAAGGTCCATATTGTAAGAACCTACGTTACCGAATTTGTTAATAGGAGCGTCACCAAGAATTACAACTCCACCCCAGTCTCCAGCTTTTTTCTGGCTGCGGTTAGATGTAAATACGATTGGGTCAGTTTCTAAACCATCAGCAACAAGTTGTGCACCTTTTGTAACTACCAATGTTCCTTTTGTTTCGAAATCACCAATAATTAAAGTTCCAGGTTCGATTGTTAAAACCGCATTGTTTGTAACATAAACGTTACCTTGCAAAACATAGATATTCCTTTTAAGCAATTTAGTATTAACAGAAATGTTTCCTGCTAAAATTTGATTTGCTTCTCCATACTCTACTTTGTTAGGCTTAAATTCAGTCCAGTTATTTAACCAGTTAGTGTAGCCCATAATTCCTTTCTCTTGTTGAGCACTCATACTCGTAACTGTCAAAAGAACGCAGATCATTTGAGTAATTTTTTTCATGATAAAGGTGTGTATTAGGTTAATAATAAATTTGGGTATGCTTTTAAATAATTTGGGTATGCGTAAATGAAAAAAACTGTTCTCGGTTTTTCTAAGTATTATTCAGAGTAAATCGAGAACGAGTTGTTTTGTTTTACTTTTTCAAAATAACGCAGAAACTAAATCCATCTACGTAAACATTCCAAAAAAGGTTTTAAAATATTTTTTTAAATTTTACATTTCGTTCAATTCGTTGAACTCGTGTAAAGATTTTAATGTGTTTTCGTAAAATAAAATTGCCGCGATAAGGTTTCCTTTATCTGAGTAAGGCATCATTTTTCTTTGAAACTCAACCGTAGTATCTAAGAAAGTTGTTGTTCCAAGTGCCTGAGCATCTAAAACTTTTTTGTGTTCACTATCGTCTGGAATACCTAAGTCTGCCATAGTAACACCCGGTTTTGTAACCAACGCAATGTAAGGGAGAGTTTTTACTAATACTTTAATTCGCTCAATATACAATTCCAAAAGTTCTCCTTTTTGCATACCACTCAATTCTTTTTGATCATGGTATTTACGAATAAGAGCTGTTGTACTAATAATACTTCTTGGAGCGTTTTTTGCCTGTGCAGAAACAGCTGCAGAAGTCATGATAAAAAATGCACTAAATAAAATAATTTTCCCTTTCATAAATTCTTATTTATATTGGTTGTTGATGCAAACAAAAATATAGAAATTAACTTAAATTGCAACTTTATTGAATTCTTTTTTCAAAAAAAAAGCTTAAAAAAACCTTAAAATCCCGCTCTATGTCGAGAAAATGTGCGTTTTAACGGGCTTTTTGTTAAATTTGTTAAAACAGGAAACGTAAGAGATTATCTATAAAATTGGAATAAAATTTTACTATAAATAGCCAAAAAAAGCATACGTTTATCGTTTTGAACAAAAAAATATTAACAAAAAAGTCTTGATATCTGTTCGCGTGAAGTAATTTATTAACAAAACTTAGCGGCAACAGAACAAAAAATTTAGCAAAAAACAATCATATTCTCATAAATGAAATCCAGCTCAATAATCTTTAATCTAAAATTTTTGACTACATCATTTTCTGCTATCTTTGCTTCATGCAATTTTCTCAAATTTTAGGTCAGGATTACATCAAAAGTCACTTGATAAAAAGTGCATCTTCCGGGCGAATTCCTCATGCACAATTATTCATTGGGCCTGAAGGAAGCGGTACATTATCTACGGCGATTGCTTATGCACAGTACATTTTGTGCAGTAATACGGGAAATGAAAACGAAAACGGAAATGAATCGTGTAATTTGAAATTTCAAAATATTTCACATCCCGATCTGCATTTTATTTACCCAACTGTTACTACAGAAGATGTCAAAACCAAACCCAAAAGTTTAGACTTTATTCAGGACTGGCGAAACTTTATTCAGGAAATGCCTTACGGCGGATTATTTGACTGGTATAAACTCCTTGGCGTTCAAAACAAACAAGGCGAAATCAGAGTCGAAGATGCTCAGGAAGTTTTAAAATCGCTTGCGCTGAAATCCTACGAAGGCGGTTATAAAATCATGATTATCTGGATGGCAGATAAGATGAATATTGCAGCTTCAAATAAACTTTTGAAACTGCTGGAAGAACCTTCAGATAAAACAATTTTTATTCTGATTTCTGAAAATGAAGAAGACATTATTCAAACCATACGTTCTCGCTGTCAGGTAATTCACTTTAACGGACTTCCCGAAAAAGTGATTGCCGAAGCATTAGTTTCCAAAGAAAATATAGATCCAAATTTAGCCAAAAAAATTGCCCATCAGGCGCAGGGAAATTTTAATAAAGCATTGCATTTATTGAAAGAAGATGACTCTGAATATCCTTTTGAGCAATGGTTTGTAAACTGGGTTCGTGCTGCTTTCAGGGCAAAAGGAAACGCCGCAGCAATTCAGGATTTAATTTCCTGGAGCGAAGAAATCGCCGGACTTGGCCGCGAAAGCCAGAAAAAATTTATTCAGTTTTGTATCGAAATGTTCAGACAAGCTTTATTACTGAATTATCAAACGCCAAGTTTAGTTTACATTGAGCCAAAAGTCGACAAGTTTAAACTTGAAAATTTTGCGCCTTTTGTAAACGGAAATAATATCCACGAAATTTTCAAAGAGCTTTCAGATGCAATGTATCATATTGAAAGAAACGGAAATGCGAAAATAATCTTAACCGATTTATCTATAAAACTGACTCGTTTAATTCATAAAAAATAGTCCTCAAATGAACAATGTTGCCTCTATTTTAATATTAGCATTTTTAGCCTTAACATTTTTACAATCGGGCTATGAAAAAATTTTTTACTGGAAAGATAATGTTGTCTGGCTTAAAGAACATTTTGCCAAAACACCATTAAAAAATCAAGTGCCGCTTGCTCTTTTACACTTGCTTATTTTAGAATTAATTTCCGGAATTTTAAGTGTTGTGGGCGCGATTCAATTACTAACAAACAGCGGTCGTGACTATGGTTTTTATGCCGGAATTTTTTCATGTATCTGTTTGTTAATGATGCTTTTCGGACAACGATTAGCCAAAGATTACGATGGAGCAAGAACCATTGTTATTTATTTAATTCCTGCCGTTATGTTAGTGAACTGGATGAATTAATCAACCGCAATTATTAAAAAAATAAGTCACTCCCGATAGCCGTAGGGATTCACAGATTCTGAGAGATTTTAATCATTTTAATCCGTGAAATCTGTGGCAAAAAAAGCTCATTTTATGGGCCATCAAAAATAAAATTTTATTATAAAAAAATGAATCCAAAACACCCTTCAGAATCGCTGACCATATTAACTGATTTAGTTTTACCGAGCGAAACAAATCCTTTAAACAATCTTTTTGGCGGCGAATTATTAGCCCGAATGGATCGTGCCGCAAGTATTGCAGCACGCAGGCATTCACGCCGAATTGTAGTTACAGCATCTGTAAATCACGTTGCTTTTAACAGAGCAATTTCCCTTGGAAGCGTTGTTACTGTAGAAGCAAAAGTTTCAAGATCATTCAAAAGTTCTATGGAAGTTTTTATAGACGTTTGGGTAGAAGACCGCGAATCTGGAAACAGAACCAAAGCAAACGAAGCTATTTATACTTTTGTCGCTGTTGACGATACCGGAAGACCTGTTGAAGTACCGGCAATAGCTCCTGAAACAGAATTAGAAATACAACGTTTTGAAGCTGCTTTGCGTCGTAAGCAGTTAAGTTTAGTACTGGCAGGAAAATTAAAACCTTCTGATGCTACAGAATTGAAGGCTTTATTTTTGTAATACAAATTGTTACAATTTGAAACAATTTGAAGTAATCAAACTTCAAAAAAAGAAGTATTTTTACACATTCTAATTCGCCAAATAAAATCAGGAAGTTATTCCGCTATTTGGTTTTTGAAAAGCAGAAAATAACAATTTTAGATATTTAAGAAAAGATGAGTTCAGACAAAGAAGCCAAATTAAAAGCGCTGCAGTTAACGCTTGATAAACTTGACAAAACCTACGGAAAAGGAACCGTAATGAAAATGGGCGACAGAGCCATTGTAGAGGTAGAAACGATTTCTTCTGGTTCTCTTGGCGTTGATTTAGCTCTTGGAGTAAATGGATATCCAAAAGGAAGAATTATTGAAATATACGGACCAGAATCATCTGGTAAAACCACATTGACATTGCATGCAATTGCCGAAGCTCAAAAAGCGGGCGGAATTGCAGCGTTT
Organism: Flavobacterium sp. FG68; assembly: GCF_057808895.1. Classification (NCBI taxonomy): domain Bacteria; kingdom Pseudomonadati; phylum Bacteroidota; class Flavobacteriia; order Flavobacteriales; family Flavobacteriaceae; genus Flavobacterium; species Flavobacterium sp. FG68. Next base: position 205,226 of record NZ_JBMDIY010000004.1, on the reverse strand, counting down.
ATTGATGCGGAACATGCTTTTGACAGAAATTATGCTGAAAAATTAGGCGTTGATATCGAAAACTTAATTATCTCTCAGCCAGACAACGGTGAGCAGGCATTAGAAATTGCCGAAAACTTAATTCGTTCCGGAGCTATCGACATTGTTGTAATTGACTCTGTTGCGGCTTTAACGCCAAAAAGTGAGATCGAAGGTGAAATGGGAGATTCTAAAATGGGTCTTCATGCGCGTTTAATGTCTCAGGCTTTAAGAAAATTAACGGGAACAATCAGCAAAACAAATTGTACTGTTTTCTTTATCAACCAGCTGCGTGAAAAAATTGGTGTTATGTTCGGAAATCCTGAAACAACAACCGGTGGTAACGCATTAAAATTCTACGCTTCTGTACGTTTAGATATTCGTCGTTCCTCTCAAATTAAAGATGGTGAAAACGTAATTGGTAACAGAACTAAAGTTAAAGTCGTTAAAAACAAAGTTGCGCCGCCGTTTAAAACTGCCGAATTCGACATTATGTACGGAGAAGGAGTTTCTAAAACAGGTGAAATTCTTGATTTAGCGGTTGAATTTGAAATCGTTAAAAAAGCAGGATCTTGGTTTAGCTACGGAGACACTAAACTAGGTCAGGGACGTGATGCCGTAAAAGCTTTAATTAAAGACAATCCGGAATTGGCTGATGAATTAGAAGTTAAAATTAAAGCTCACATCAAAGAATTAGCTGATGCTTAAAACCTATAAAAGTATTTAAAAATCAATACTTTACACTCTAAACCCGAAAGATTTAAAACCTTTCGGGTTTTTTATTTGAAAAAAAATAAAAAAAAGACGCAACCTTTTTGCAGCTCTTTCATCTATACAAATAGACATAATGTTTAATTGGTATTGGCCATAAATACACAGTTCAACATTTTTTTTATAATAAATTTGGTTGGTTGATTCATTAAAAGTCCGTTAGTTTCTCTCATGGTTCTAACGGGTTTTTACTGCTTTTTGAAAAAAAAATTAGCAGCTCATACAACCTTTTTACTTTTTTGCGATCTAATATATTATGCCGTTAACTTGAGTTTACCCAAACTCCTTATTATCAAGCCATAAATATTTAACCATGAAAGAAAAAAGAGAAGTGCTGAGGAGTAGAAAACGAAAAAAAACCAAATTAAAAATTAAAAAAATATTGCGTTTTATCTCTGAGAAAATAATTCATCGATAAGCTTTTTGAATATAAACGGGGGTTTTTATTTCGAAAGAAAACCCGGCAAGTGTAAAATCCTGCCGGGTTTGTTATTTTAATTACTTTTTTAAATCTTTCTTTTGAAATTCGAGTAAACCATTATAAATCAACTGTCTTATCTGATCTCTTAACTCTTTTCTGTGATCCAGTGTCATACCGCTTGTTTCTACAAAAGGGAGGATTTTCCCTCTCATTTTTCCCGGACTTCCGCTTAAAAAAGTATACGAAAAACGTTCTTTGTTATCAGCAAAAACAATGGGCACAATAGGAATTTGATGCTCAATTGCCAGTCTAAAAGCGCCGTCTTTAAACTCATCCAGTAAAATAGATTCATCGTCTGGAACTCCGCCTTCAGGGAAAATACAAATACTTAAACCTTGATTTAAACGGTCTTGTGCACGTTTAAAAACTTCATTTTTGCTTTTTGAAGAATTTCTGTCTACCAAAATACAGGTTCTTTTGTAGAAAAATCCAAATAGCGGAATCTTCACAAGCTCTTTCTTTCCAACAAAAACAAACGGATTTTTTATAATGGCAAGCATCAGCATAATATCCGTCATTGAAGTATGATTTGCCACGATCATATAACTCTTATTTTTAATAAGCTTTTGTTCGCGTTTTACTTTGTAATAAAAACCCATGCCGAAAAGGATGAATTTAGCCCAAATGCGGGCCATTTTAAAAAAATAAGGGTATCCTCTCTCCGAGATAATAGAAATCAGTAAAAACGGCAGCATAATCAATATTGGAATCGCCATTAAAACGTAAAACCAAATGCGCCAAATAATCCAAAAAACAATCTTTAATCCTTTCATGGTTTCAAATGTAAGAAAACAGACGAGAATGTTACGTATTTTTTTTATTGCAAAGCGCACAAAGGCTTTTCGGAAACATTTTAAAGTTTCTGTGCGGTTTTTTAACGCAAAGAGCGCAAAGGATTTTCGCAAAGGAAAGAAGTTATTTTTTGAGATTTGCTTTGCAATGAGTTCGCAAAGCTTTATCTATAAGTTGTTTATGACTCTTCTTATTCCATTTTTCAAGAGACTTTCATTGAAATTTACGAGTAAGCCCAGTTTATAATTTCCTATTTTTAAATAGGTTAAAGTTTGTGCCAAATGGTTAACAGTGAGTGATTCTACAGTTTTTATTTCTATTAAAAACTTGTTTTCTACAAGCAAATCAATTCGGTATCCACAATCAAGTTTCACTTCTTCAAAAACTAATGGTAAAGCTTTCTCTTTTTCAACTAGAAGTCCTCGCTGTGTAATTTATAAAACAAGCATTCTTTATAAACATTCTCTTATAAACCCGGGCCAAGTTTTTTATGAATTTCAATAGCAATTTCAATTATAATATTTGATATTTCGTTTTCTGTCATATTAAAAAACATCAAATTTATAAATATATTCTTATAATTAACACAATAATCTTAACTCTAAAAATTTTAAAAATATTAATCCTTCTAGACAAAGCTTTGCGAACTCATTGCAAAGCAAATCTCACAAAATAACTTCTTTACTTTGAAAATCCTTTGCGAACTTTGCGTTAAAAAACACAAGAAACTTTCCAATCTTTGCGTTAAAAACCACCAAAGAAACTTCCAAACTTTGCGGTTCAAAAAAACATCACGACCTTTGCGATTAAAGAATAAGAAAAAACGAGAATGGCAAAAATACTTACTGGTGTTCAGAGTACTGGAACGCCACACTTAGGCAATCTATTGGGAGCAATCATCCCTGCAATTGAATTATCGAATAATCCGGCAAATGAATCATTTTTGTTTATTGCTGATTTACACTCGATTACACAAATTAAAGATGGTAAAACATTAAGAGAAAACACATACAGCACTGCTGCTGCATGGCTTGCTTGTGGTTTAAATCCAGATAAAGTTACCTTCTACAGACAATCTGATGTGACTCAAACTGCTGAATTGACCTGGTATTTAAGCTGTTTTTTTCCTTACCAAAGATTAACTTTGGCACATTCTTTCAAAGATAAATCTGATCGTTTAGCAGATGTAAATGCTGGGCTCTTCACCTATCCGATGTTAATGGCGGCCGATATTTTATTGTATGATGCAGAGTTTGTTCCTGTTGGTAAAGATCAAAAACAACACATAGAAATTACACGTGATGTCGCTGCAAGTTTCAATCATCAAATGGGAGAAACATTTGTACTTCCAGAAGCCAAAATTCAGGAAGAAGGCAAATTGATTCCGGGAACAAATGGCGGAAAAATGAGTAAATCTGCCAATAATATTATCAATATTTTCCTTGATGATAAAGCTTTACGCAAACAAGTTATGAGTATTGAAACAGACAGTACTCCACTTGAAGCTCCAAAAAATCCTGATACCTGCAATGCTTTTGCTATATATGCTTTACTGGCAAATGAAACTCAAATTGCCGAAATGAGAGCAAATTACCTTGGTGGCAACTACGGTTACGGTCATGCAAAACAAGCTCTTTTTGAACTGATTACAGAAAAATTCAAAACCGAAAGAGAAAAATATAATTACTACATAAACAACCTTGAAGAAGTTGATGCCTTATTGAAAAAAGGCGCTGCAAAAGCTTCTATTGTTGCTGATGGTGTTTTAGCAAAGGTTCGAAATGTTCTTGGATTTGAGAATTAAATTTTTCTTATTTGACATTTAATTTATGACGAAGGAAGAAGCAATAGAAGAATTAATGTACCAAAGCGCTCACCATGAAAACATAGAAAGTGAACGCTGGGAAAATGGTTTTCTTGGTCAATTACGCCCGTTTAGAAGAGTTTTACACGAGGAAAATTATCATCTAATTATGCAGGCTTTAAAAGTCCTTGGGCCAGAATTAGAAAAGGATTTTGTAGATAAAAGAATAATCTCTTGTGTTTGGGGAATCTGTCATTATGGTAGAATGTGGGCACTTTATCCGCAAGGAATGCTGCAAGGTAATAATTTGATTACCAAAGAACAAGTAGAACAAATTGATCAGTGGTTAACTGATATTTCATATGCTGCTTCCTGCCTTCTTGAAGGTGCTGTAGAAGAAGCCTTTTGGAATTATAATGGAGAAAACAAACAGTAGAGTAAAATCTAAAAATAAAAAAGCCTGCCAATTGATTTTAGCAGGCTTTTTTATGTAAATTTCTTTAGGCTCTTCCCAATCTGGCCAATAATAAAATCAATCGTAATACAACGATGATAATAACAACTATGGACCAAGTAGACATTCCTCCAGATGAACTGCTGCTGCTATATTCTCTATCCTTTGCAGCGTCGATTCGGTCTTTGTGAGATCGTATTGTATTACTCAATTCGTAATCTATTGGTTTATAATTAACCATTGAAAATACCATTGGTTCTAAAAACTCATTTCGTACGCCTGCACTAACAATTGAACCAGACATTTTACTGTAAATTGCCCTGATTTTCTTGTCATTTTCTGCAGATCTGAAATGAGAAAGCAAGGTGTAAAAACTTCTGTATTTAATAAATTCAATTGTTTCAGCACCAGATGATAAAGAAGGATTTTCATCAAATTTATTTACAACAAAATCAAGTTTTGTGCTTATCTTTTGGCTCAGATTGTCTAATGAATTTTGAGGCAGATATTCTTTAACATTTAAAAGATCATCAATAACATCAAATCTATTCTGCGCTATGTTTTGATCGAAAAAAGTATCTAAATCTTTAGATAAAAATCTGCCTATAAATGATTTAATATTTTCTTCATTAACAGAAACAGAATAATCTGTAATGAATCTGTTTCGGGAGTAATTTTTTCTGGCAAAGAAATTATACAGAATCCGATTATTCGAAATAAACAAAATCTCTTTTGGAAATTCGTTAAATGCAGTAATCAAATTATCTGCAAGATTTGGATCTAAATTTGGGTTTTGTGATCGCTCAATTTCAAATTGCTTCCTGACTTTTTCAGAGTCTTCAGTGCTGAAAGCGCTTCGGTTTTCTTTATAAATCCCAGCGTTTTCAATTAGTTCTATTATATTCATTTTTAAGGTTTTTGGTAGAGCAAAAATATACTTTTATTACACTTTGCCTAATTTATTTTAGCATAAATGTTAAATAATTAAATATCCTTTACATTCAATTAATATTTAAGAAATCTGGAATTTAAATATGAAATATCTTTAGTGAGAATACACATTAAATCGCTTCAAATAATTTCCCAGGCAAAGGCCTGATAACGCCTTTAAGTTCCATATTTAAAAGAATTCCGGAAATTTTGAAAACAGGAAAATCACATTCGAGCGAAATAGTGTCAAGCAATTCTTTCCCGTTTTTTAAGAGGAAATCGTAAATCTTTTGTTCATCGGGTTCCAGATCAATAAACAACTGTTTTTGAATGGCTTTTGGTTTCTTTTCAATATCCCAATTGAGAACATAAATCAAGTCGGCTGCACTTGTCAGCAAATTCGCTTTTTGAGTTTTAATTAAATCATTACATCCTTGACTGTATCTGTCTGTTACTCTTCCCGGAACGGCAAAAACATCGCGATTATAATCATTGGCTAAATTGGCAGTAATAAGCGATCCGCCTTTATCTGCAGATTCAATGACAATTGTGGCTTCGCTAATTCCCGCAACAATACGATTTCGGCGGACAAAATTCTCTTTATCCGGATTAGAAGTACTCCAAAACTCGGTAATAAAACCTCCATTTTCTTCCATTTTTGCCATGTACTTTTTGTGTGCTTTTGGATAAACCTGATTTAATCCATGAGCTAAAACCCCAATAGTCTGCAATTTATAATCCATTGCAAATTGATGCGCCACGATATCAACACCATAAGCAAAGCCGCTCACAATTACAGGATCAAGCGGTGCAAGATCTTCAATAAGTTTTCTGCAAAATTCAGTTCCGTAAGATGTAATTTGACGTGTGCCAACGATACTAATAATCTTCTTGTTTTTTAAATCTATATTTCCCCCGGTAAAAATCAAAACAGGAGAATCTATACAATGTTTTAAACGATCCGGATATGTTTCGTCCTGAAAGAAAGAAATCTTGATATCATTTTTTTTAATAAATTCAAGTTCCTGATTGGCCTTTTCAAAAATAGCTTTGTCTTTTATGTTTTTCAGCATAACAGAACCAACTCCATCAATTGCAGCAATTTGATTGGTTTTTGAGTTAAAAATTGCTTCTGCATTTCCGCAATGATTCAATAACTTTTTTGCCATAATATCTCCAACTCCATCCACTTTCATTAAGGCTAATAAATAAAATAAATCCTGATCTGACATTTGCGAAAATATTATGTAAAATAGAAATAAAAACTGTACTCAAATAATAGTGCAAATATGCTAAAAACAAAGTAATTTCTTAATAAAAATTAAAGTTTATACAGAAACAAAATAAGCGTTGCTAATAAAATTTTATTTAAAATACTGAAAATTAATTGTATATAAAAATCTTGCAATTGTTAATAAAAATTGTGAATAAAATTTTGATAACTATATTCATTACTTAACTTTGTTGCTATGAAAATCGAAACTTATATCGCGCAATTATTATATCGTTATCAGTGTGTAACGGTTCCCGGATTTGGGGCATTTTTAACCGAAATTCAATCAGCACAGCTGAATGAAAGTACGAATTCGTTTTTTCCACCGAAGAAAACGGTTTTTTTCAACAGCCGCTTAAAAAATAATGACGGACTGCTGGCCAATCATGTTGCCCAAGCAGAAAATATATCTTACGGAACTGCCGTAAATGGTATCGCTTTTGAGGTTCAAAAATGGAGACAGACACTTGAAGAAAATGGCGTTATCAGCCTGAAAAATATTGGAGATCTTCGTTTAAATTCTGAGAACAATATCATTTTTTCACCAAACGATCAAATTAACTATTTATCGACTTCGTTCGGATTAAGTCCGTTTGTTTCTCCAATGGTGAAAAGAGAAATTTTCGAAAAGAAAATCGAGCAAATCTCAGAGAGAGAAACTGTCGAATTGTATGAAGATGAAGAAGTAAGATCATCAAGATCTTATTTAAGATATGCTGCTATTTTTGTTCTTGGTTTAGGCGTTACCGGAAGTATTGGTTATCCTTTGTACCAAAATCAAATTGCTGCACAAACGCTTGTTGTAGAAGGTAATGTCCAGAAAAAAGTTCAGAACAAAATACAGGAAGCAACATTCGTGATTCAAAATCCGCTGCCTGCTGTAACTTTAGCTGTTGATTCTGCAAAAGTAGAAACTGCAGAAGTCAAACTTATGCCTTATCATATCATGGCCGGTGCTTTTAGAAGCGAAGCAAATGCAAAAAAAGCGTACAACCAATTAATCAAAGACGGTTATAACGCCAGAATGCTTGGCGAAAACAAGCATGGTTTATTCCCGGTTTTATATGGAAGTTATGCCACAATGGGAGAAGCTGAAAAAGCACAGAAAGAAATTCAAAAAGGCGAAAATCCAGATGCCTGGATTCTGGTCGAAAACTTATAAAATCCTCAAAATCCTATTCTTACCGAATAGGATTTTTTTTGTCTTATTTTATCATTTTTAAATAGTTATCTGGTAATCTTAAAATTAATCATCATTTAATTTCGTCGCCAATAAAATTTAAAAATGATGAATAAAATTCTTAAAACATTTGCAGTTGTGATGTTTATAATGAACTCACAATATTTTATGGCACAGCAAACAATTCAGAATCAAAAAGCTTACGAAATGGAATTGCAAAAAGCTGAAAACGATGCCAGAAAAGCTTCTGTTGAAAATCACAAAAAGCTTGACGATAAAATTTCGGAATTACAAAAGCAGCAAAAGGAAATTGAAAAGCAAAGAAAAGAGGTTGAATCAAAGAAAAAAGCATTGGTCAAATCTGAAGATAATTTAAAATCTACAAAGGAAAAGATCAACAAACTGGAGCTGGCCAATCAAAAAATTGAGAACAAAATAACAACATCTTCGATCTCAGATGAAGAAATTCAAAAACAGAGGCTAAAAACCAAAGAAAACGAGGTTAGTATTCAAAAACTCAAATTAACGAAAATAACGCAGCAAAAAGAGCTTGAAAAAGCCATTTCGTCTCTATAACTGAAAACAAAAAACCCGATTCAAACAGAATCGGGTTTTTTGTTTATCGTGAAACAATTTTAGCGTTTTGTGAAAGGATTTCTTTTCCATCCTGTGTAATTACTAATCTTGCTGGCGGAGAACCTTTTTCTCCCAAAACTATAATATCACAAGTGTAAACATAATTTCCTTTTTTGAATTCATAACTGTGGTTTCCTCCCGTACCATCAGCAATAAATTTACCATTTTGAATAATTAAATCCGGTTTCTCACTCATCTTCTGCTTTACAGACCAAGAGGCATAACGGTAATTATTATTTCCTAAATCATCAATCCTAATTTTGAATTTTGAGGTTTCTAAAACACAAACCGGACTTTTGAACTTTGCAATACTGGAATGCACACCTTTTTTCTGAGAAGAAACAAGTTTTGTTTTTAAATCTTTCTCAATTTTCGACTGATAATTAATCGATGTCAATTTCCCATCAGTATCAATCCAGATCGTTCCGTTGTTGAGCATAATGCCGCGCCATCCCATTTCTGACCAGTCTTTATCGGGTTTTGACGATGTTATTTCTTTTTTTAAATCTGCATCAAAAATCTCCGAATATCGCTTTATAAATTCCGTTTTATTTTTGATTGAAGGGATTGGAGTCTCTCTTTCCAGCGGATAAGAAATCATGTTTGCAATTGCTTCTTTCTTATCCCCTTTTACGTTGTTGATAAAAGTTTGAATAAACTTTTGATATTCTTTTTTGAGTTCCTGTCCGCTCACACTCGTGACAGAAAAAATAACTAATGTGATGTATATAAGCTTTTTCATGATTTTCTATTTTACATAATGTTTTTTAGAGATGATTTAAAATTTCAGTCTATTAAACCCTAAGTTACAAAATCAAAATTTAATTCGGGACTTCGCCGTAAAAATCTAAAATCTAAAATCTAAAATCTAAAATCAATTTATACTAGCTTTGAACATCTTAAGTTCATCCCAGGTAAATTCATCTCCGTATTTTTCCTTCAACGGACTTAACGATTCTTCTGCATAAAATTCAAATGCTTCTCTTAAAGCCAGGATTTTATCGTACGGCAGAACATCTGTGATCTCCACTTTCTTGGCCTGAATTAATTTTATTAAATGTGATTCTACGGTTTGAACGGTCAGCTTTCTCATGCGTGCAATATCTTCAATAGAATTTTTTGCCAGCCATAGTTCGTGCGTCTCTTCAACAGTAGTCTTTTTTTCTGCTTTTTCTTCCGTTTTATCTGCTTTTTTATACGAATAACGAGTAACTGGCTCATCAACCTGAAACATGTCTGTATTCGTCATTTTAAACTCTTCTTTGGTTCTGGAAATCTTTTCGGTTTTGTAGTTTTTTATTGCTGGAGAAGTCAGGCTTTCTTTGCTGATTGTTTCACGGGAAACCACAATTTCAACAAGCAGTTTGGCTTTCATCAAACGTAAAACCGCTTTAGTCTGCAAATCATCTAAAAAGGCTAATTCTTCATAAAATTCTTTTACTTTTTTAAATTTCTGAATTTCAGCCATTTTACTCAAAAGATCCGTAACCAGTTTGTCCATCGGTTTAAAAAAGTAATCATAAGCTGCCTCTACTCTTTCCTTGACAAACAACAAATCAACTGTTTCTTTATTGAAAATTTTATTAAGCTGCTGCACGAATTTCTGCGAAGGATCTGCAAGTCCATCGATAATTTCTAAACGTTTGTGTGCCCATACAGAATGTTTTGATTTTTCTGATGCAACGGCATTTTCGTTATAACTAAAACGATGGTTTCGCCATTCTTGTGCTAAATCTGTCCAGTTAAAACTGTTTATCAAATAGTTGTGAATAAAATTTTTGGTTTCAAAATGAAGCGAATTTTTCAAGTCGTCTTCCGTTGCTTTGTTTAAAGCATAATCCATCACATCCTGATCGTTCGAAAGCCCGTTCATTTGTATCGGAGAAAGCAAAATAAGCCCATTTAAGGACGTTAAACGTGAAAGCGCTACATATGCCTGCCCTGGGAGAAAAACTTGCGATACATCGAGCGCAGCTTTTTCAAAAGTTAATCCCTGGCTTTTATGTACCGTAATGGCCCACGCTAATTTGATTGGATAATGCGCAAATGTGCCTAAAACTTCTTCTTCAATCTCTTTTGTAAGTTCGTTTACTTTGTACCGAATGTTTTTCCATTCGTATTTTTCAACTTCAATTGTTTTGTTTTCTTCCGGAAAATGAACGAAGATTTCTTCTGGTGAAAGTGATTTGATAACGCCCATTTTTCCGTTGAAATATCTTTTATCAAAAGACAAATCGTTTTTAACAAACATAACCTGAGCGCCTACTTTTAGTTTTAAATTTTCTTCTACGGGAAAAATCTTCTCCGGAAAATCTCCCACAACAAAAGGCTGATAAGCAAATTCATTTCCAGGCAAATCATTGATTGCCTGTTCGTTGATTGTATCTGCTTTTGCGTTATGCGTGGTTAAAGTTATAAAACCGGGGTTCATTTTTAGATCGAAATCTGGTTTTACATATTCGTTTAAAATCTGAACATCTTCTTTTGTAATTTGATTGTTTCGAAGGTTGTTTAAAACCGAAATAAATTTGTCATCACTCTGGCGGTAAATCTTAGATAATTCAATGTACAGCGGCGGATTATGCTGCATTACATGCGAATGAAAAAAGAATTTTCCTTTGTAATAATTACGCAAAGTACGCCATTCTTCATCCCGAATTACGGGCGGTAATTGCAGTAAATCTCCAATAAAAAGTACCTGAACGCCGCCAAAAGCTTTGGTATTTCTTCGAACTGTCTGCATCATAAAGTCGATAGCGTCCAGCAAATCAGCGCGAAGCATACTGACTTCATCGATAATCAGCAATTCCATATTGCGGATCACATTTCGCTTGACATTATTCATTTTGAAATGTCGGCGAAGTGATTCTTTATTCTCAAATTTTACTGTTTCTGTAAACTGAGAACTCTCTTCATAAGTGGGTAAAAATGCCGAAAACGGCAGTTGAAACATTGAATGAATCGTTACACCGCCTGCGTTTAGTGCCGCAATACCTGTTGGTGCCACTACTACGGTATTTTTGTGTGTTGTGGCAATAATTTCACGCAATAAAGTGGTTTTTCCTGTACCGGCTTTGCCCGTAAGGAATATCAATTTTTGCGTTTGATTGATGAATTGTAAGGTGTAAGCTGCAGCTTCTGAAACGTTTTGCATTAGGCAGGTATTAAACGTCAAAAATATCGCATTTTTATAAAAGAAAAAAACCTAAATCCGATATGGATTTAGGTTTTTCATTTAGTTTAATTAGTTTGGCAGTTTATTATTTTTTAGCCTCTTCTTTTGCAGCTGGTTTATCTTCTGCTTTTGGAGATGCTTTGTACTTATCGTTTAACTCTTTAATAATAACTTTAGTGATATCGTACTTGTCTTCAGCGTATAAAACTGTAGCCGCATCACCTGTCCCGTAGATATAAGAATATCCGTTTTTCTTTCCGTAATCTTTGATGAATTTTTTAACTCCGCTTACAAGAGAATCCATTTCAACACCACTTTCTTGCTGTAATTGCTGTGATAAAGCTTGTTGAGCATAACCCAATTGCTGCTCTCTTTTTTGCAATTCAGCCCCTCTTTGTTGCGCCCAAGCTTGTCCATTTGCTTGTGCCTGACTTTGAAAATTAGCAGCGTCTTGTTTAAAACGAGTAATCTCAGCTTGCAGTTGTCTTCCTTTTTCTTCTGCCTGAGCTTTGTATTTAGCTTCAAGGTCTTTTGCCTCAGTGTACTCTTTCATCAAAACTGAAGTATCCACGTAAGCTGTTTTTACTTCTTTAGCTTCTGTCGCTTTATTACACGAAACAACCAAAATTGAAAGTGCGGTAATTACTAATGCTTTTTTCATTTTTTAAATTTCTAATTTTTTTATTGTATTGAAGACAAAAATATAAAAAAATAAATAGCATCGACATAAAGTTTAAAAAATGCTATAATTTTATGATATTGGTTTTTTTTATGGACTAAAATACTACTATAAAATATCACTATTAAAAGTGGCTTTCATAGCTTTTGTTACAGCAATCTTCTCAAAAAAGACAATGCAAAGCCCCAATTTACCTAAGAAAATGCATTAAACACGCTTATTTTGCGTTTTTATGCTTTTGAAGTACTTAATCAGTGTCTAAAACTTTTTTGAAATTTACGTTTTTGAATTTCATGAGAAAATGAGTGAAAAAATGCTCATTTTAAAATTTTTGCTTTTTTTGAAAAATTGACTCGAAAATTTTTCTTGAAGGTTTTTTAAAATTTTCATTTTTGAAAAATAAAAAACCCGGAAGCGCAAAAAACAAAATTTTCGTAATTTTTTGTTCGACGAAATTCAAAAATCAAAAATCGGAAAAAACAAGAAAAAAAGCCAAAAACTGTAGTCTTTTTGAGGTATTAGTTTTCTTTATGGATGCAAAAAAAGCTATAAAATATCACTATTAAAAGTAGCTTTCATAGCTTTTATTAGAGCCGTTTTCTCGGAAAAGACGACACAAAGCCTCGTCTAGTCAAAGAAAGCGTCTTAAATGCGTTTGTTTTGCGTTTTAGCTGTTTTTTAGCACGTAAATGTGAGATGAATACTCTTTTGTACTCGACGCTTTTAAATTTGATTTTAAACCGATAAAAAATGCTTTGATAAAATTCATTTTTCCGGTTTTGTATTTTTCAGAAAGCAGACTCACATAAAATGAATCAAATTTCATTGGAAGTACTTTTTCTAATTTCATGTCCACTTTTTCAAAAAGCGTTTTGATGGCTTTTTTTGAAAAATGCCAAAAATGAATTGGCACATCAAAAGCTGCCCAAAATTCTCCGTAATGTTTTGCGTCGAACGATTTGAAATTTGGAACCGCAACAATTAATGTTCCAGTTGGTTTTAATAATCGCTTCAATTCCTGAATTTGAAGTTCCAAATTTGGAACGTGTTCTAAAACGTGCCACATTGTAATTACGTCAAAGGAATTATTTTCGAGTTCGCTTATTTCTTCAACAAATGAAATTCCTTTTTGCTTTGCAATATTTTTTGCTCGCTCGCTTGGTTCAACTCCAATTACATTCCAACCGTCATTTTTTGCTGTCAACAAAAAATCTCCGGTTCCGGCACCGATGTCTAAAATTTTTCCTTTTTGAGATTGTTCTGAATTAATTAAATTCAGTTTATTTTTTAAAGCTATACTTTTTACAAAATGATATACTTTTTCAAAAACAGAACGTTTGTTATCTGTATGCGAAATATAATCTTCGCTTTCGTAATATCTTCCTAAATTTTCTAAATCCGGCTGCGGAGAAGTTATCAGCATATCCAGATTTTCATCATAGTACAAATCGAAAATTTCTTTCGAAACAGAATGGTCTTTTACAGTAAGAAAATGTTTTTTGTTTAAAACGTCCATTTTTTAATTATAGGTATTTTGGTTGAATTTCATAGCAAACCCTAAAAGTAAAATTTTCACTTTTAGGGCTTCCTGATTTTATATTTTATTTATCGTTTCCAATTAATTTTTACTCCCGACATTTTTTCATTTTCAATTCTGATTTCTGTCAAAATTGTAAAATCATTTTTAATGTAAAATGGCATTGGAGATTTATAATGTGCTGCATTTTGTTTTACTTCATTTTCATGATCTACAACCCAGCCATTCAAACTTGTATTATTCTTTTTTAATTCGTTCATCAAAAGTGTCCCATTTCCTTTTCCCTGAATTTGATGATTCAAAATTATAGCAAACCAATTTTCATCTTCTCTCAAAAAAGTAAATGCCCAGCCGTTAATTTTATCTAACGCATCAAACAGCAAATAATGTTTTGTATTTGAAAGACCTTTTAAGTAAAATTCAATATCCTGCATTGTTTTGCAATTTAATCGTGCCGGATATTCCTCGTTCCAAAGTTCTCTCAAAACTTCTTTTTCTTCGTCAGATAAAATTTCTCTTTCAACAATTCTCATATAAAGGAATTTTAGATTTTAGCTCTTTTTGTCATTCTGAGGAACGAAGAATCTTCGTTAGTAACTCCACCAAAAGAACAAATCTTTGTCGATCTAGCAACGAAGATTCTTCGTTCCTCAGAATGACAAACTATATCAATTTCAAATTCGTTTCACGTGGAACAAAAACCATTTTAGATTTCAAAGTTTAAATTTTAGATTGCTTTGTTAAAATCTAAAATTTTAATTGACTTCAATTTGTTTCACGTGAAACAATTCTAATAAACTTTCCAGAATACATTCCTAGAAAAATCTAAAATCTAAACTCAGAAATCTAAAATTTAAAATCTCTACCTTCCCATATAAATCAAAAGCACTGAAATATCACTTGGTGATACACCGCTTATTCTTGATGCCTGAGAAATTGTAACTGGTCGAATTTTGCTTAATTTTTGTTTTGCTTCAATCGACATTGATTTGATTTTATTGTAATCGAAATTCTCCGGAATTTTCACTTCTTCTAAACGAGTAAGTTTATCGGCGTTGTTTCTTTCCTTTTCGATATAACCAGAATATTTAACCTGGATTTCTGCTTGCTCTAAAATTTCTTTGTCCAAATCATTTTCTTCAACATATGCTTTTACTTTTTCAAATTTCAGCATATCTTCCAAATCAATTTGCGGACGAGAGAATACTTTAAACATTTTATCGCCTTGCGTAATTGGAGCAGTTTCTTTCGCTTCTAAAATTGGATTTGTTTCTGCAACCGAAACGCTAGTTTCTTTGAAGAACGCAACCATCTTTTCAGACTCGTTTAATTTCTTTTCCATTCTTCGTAAACGAGCTTCAGAAGCAAGACCAATTTCATGCGACATTGGCGTCAATCTGAAATCGGCATTATCTTGTCGCAACAATGTTCTATATTCTGCTCTAGATGTAAACATACGATAAGGTTCTTCTGTTCCTTTCGTAATTAGGTCGTCGATCAAAACTCCAATATATGCTTCGTCACGTTTTAAAATTAATGGCGCTTTTTCATGCACTTTTAAATGCGCATTTATTCCGGCCATCAAACCTTGCGAAGCTGCTTCTTCATATCCTGTCGTTCCATTAATTTGTCCGGCAAAATATAATCCTTCAACTAACTTCGTTTCCAAAGTATGTTTCAATTGCGTTGGCGGGAAATAATCATATTCTATTGCATAACCCGGACGGAAGAATTTCACTTTCTCAAAACCGGCAACAGAACTCAATGCTTTAAATTGAATATCTTCCGGAAGCGAAGTTGAAAATCCGTTTACATAAACTTCACAAGTATTCCAACCTTCAGGCTCTACAAATAATTGGTGACGTTCTTTATCAGCAAAACGATTAATCTTATCTTCAATCGACGGACAATATCTCGGACCTAAACTTTTTATTCTTCCGTTGAACATTGGCGAACGATCAAATCCTTCTCTCAAAATATCATGAACATCCAATGACGTATAAGTCATGTAACAAGATCTTTGATGCGTTAGCGGAACGGTTAAATCCGAATAAGAAAACTTATCCGGAACTGCGTCACCTTTTTCTTCGTTCATTTTAGAATAATCCAAAGAGCGTCCATCAACTCGTGGCGGCGTTCCTGTTTTCATTCTTCCTGCTTCAAATCCTGCTTTGATCAAATCTTCGGTAATTCCGGTTGCGGCACTTTCGCCTGCTCTACCTCCACCAAATTGTTTTTCTCCAATATGAATTAATCCATTCAAAAAAGTTCCGTTTGTCAACACAACCGATTTGGATCGAATCTCAACCCCAAGCGAAGTTCTAATTCCTTTTATCTTTCCGTTCTCGATAATGAGCCCTTTTACCATCTCTTGGTAAAAATCCAAATTTGAAGTTCCCTCCAACATCATTCTCCATTCTTCTGCAAAACGCATTCGGTCACTTTGAACTCTCGGCGACCACATTGCTGGTCCTTTTGATTTGTTCAACATCTTAAACTGAATTGCAGTTCGATCTGAAACAATTCCGGAGTAACCTCCAAGTGCATCGATCTCACGAACAATTTGTCCTTTTGCAATTCCCCCCATTGCAGGATTGCAAGACATCTGGGCTATGTTCTGCAAACTCATTGTAACCAACAAAGTTTTGGATCCTAAATTTGCGGCCGCTGCCGCGGCTTCAGATCCTGCATGTCCAGCACCAACTACAATAACATCGTATTCTTCTAAAAACATTTTGTTTTATTATTCTCTGCAAACCGTTTAAGGTGGTTCTCAGAATTAACTTTATTTTCTTTTTGTTCCACGTGGAACTGTGCTAAAGCACAAATAACAATTTTAAAAATTTCAAATTCCAACTTCGTTGCGTTCCACGTGGAACGTTTGTTTTGAATCAGAAATAACCAAATCTAAAAAATACAAGCTTCTTGATTTCTTGTTCCACGTGAAACATTATAAATCACGAATCCAAAAAAAAAACAGATTCGTGTTCCACGTGAAACACTTTATAAATTTTAAAAACCTAAAATCTTTATTTAAACTCGATACGGTTAAAAAACGAATCGCTTTTACCAGTGTTTCACGTGGAACGTTTATTATAAATTCAACTCAAAAAACAGAAATGTTTCACATGGAACGTTATGTATAAATACTAAAATCTGCTTTGAAACCGAAACAAGATTTAATATGTTTCACGTGGAACAGTTGGAATTTGAAATTTTAAAACTTTGGAATTTGTTTCCTTGTTACTGTTTCACGTGAAACATCGCAATCTTTTCATCTTCTTTGGAACGCATAAGTTCTGCATCTGCATCACTTTTATCTTTGTATCCACAGTAATGTAATATACCGTGAGCCAATACGCGTTTCAATTCTTCGTCGAAAGAAACATTAAAATCTTTCGCATTGTCTTCTACTCTTTCAACAGAAATAAAAATGTCTCCGTTTAATTCGTTACCAACTGTATAATCAAAACTGATAATATCTGTTAGTGTATCGTGATCTAAATACTCTACATTTATTTTGTGCAGGTAATCATCATCACAAAAAATATAATTTATTTCTCCTTCATTCTTCTTTTCAGAAACAATAACAGCACTTAACCAATCTGTAAAAGCTTGTTCGTTGTCTAAAGAAAATTCGGTTTCGTAATTAAAGTTTATCATTTTGTATTAAAATATTCTTGAACCTTTTGATTAAAATTCGAGCGCAAAGGTAGCGATTGTCTATTTAAAATTTCTACACTATTTAAATAATCAGTTAATGAGCTTGGTAAAGCGTTTGAACGATTAGAAAATTCAGTCTTGTTTGTTTCAGATTGACGCTTCGTATCTTGACCTTGTTCCTGAACTGCATTGTTTAATTTTAATAACTCTTGCTGAATGTTTAAAATTCTCTGCAGGTTCTCATTCTTAAATCCTTTATTTAAAATCTGTTTTTCTGAAGCTTTCATTTGTTCAATTGCAGATCTTCCTTGCATGTCTAATCCTTTTTTGGCTAACTCTTTTTGTAAAGCTTCACGAAGTTTAACCTGCTCTTTGTAAATCTCCATTATCTTTTCAGCATCTCCTTCTCCATCTTCACCATCATTTCCTTCGTTACCTTTTCCTCCTTCTTTACCACCTTGCCCATTTTTACCCTGACCATTCTTTCCGTCTTTGCCTTGTCCATCTTTTCCTTGTCCATCTTTTCCTTGTCCGCTTTCTTTGCCCTGACCTTGTCCTTGTTTTCCTTCTCCACTTTTTCCTTGCTGACCACTTCCCGGTTTATCACCCGGCTTCATTCCTTCTTTCATTTTATCTGCCAGACCTTTTTGTTTTTGTATAATATCTGGTAATTGCATTCCTTGTCCGTCTCCAGGTTTTGGTTTTCCAGTTCCCGGTTTAGACATTTGCATCTGCATATTATTTAAAAGATCACTTAAAAAATCGGCTAATTTATTTGCAGATGAAACAGCGTATTGCTGATGTGAAACTCCTTTTGGGATTTGAACATCGGTTAAAACTTCAATCGCTTTGTCCATATTATATTGTACGTTACCAATTTCCTTCGTAACATCTTCTGCTATTTTTGGATTTCTAAGAGACATTGCAAACAAACTATCATCGACATGACGGAACTGTTGTTTCAAATTCTGCTGAATTTTTATGTTCTTCGTATAAGCAGAAGAACCTAATTTCATCGATTTAAATTGTTTCATTACATCTTCCTGCGATAATGAAAATGCCAAAAGGTTATCCAGAATTTGACGAAGCATCGCAACATCTTCTTCTAATTGTTCTTGTTCTCCGCCTTCCATACTTGAACTCATTTGCTCTGCCATTGACTTCATTTTCTTTGAAGCACTTTTTTGTTTTGGCTTAGCCGAAGAAGTATTCTTTTTATTTAATTCTTCTGATGCTTTGTTCAAATCATTCTCTACATCTTTTTCTTTTGAAGCATCTTTCGGAATATCCAAAGGAGATTTCAAACTATTGTTTTCATCTTTTAAATCTTTAAGGTCTTCCTGAATTTTATCAAATGATTTATTGATATCGTCCTGCTTCTCTTTTGTGTTTTCAGCATCTTTATTAGAAAGTTGTTCTTGTTTTTCTGCTAACTTATTTAACTTCTCTGCAACCTGCTCTGCTTTCTTTTCAACATAAAAACGCTTCGTTAATTCAACTAATTGTTCTAAATTACGAGATTGATTTTTGCTGATTTGTTTAAACTTTTCCATCTTATCAAACAACTCTTCGCTGTTTAATTTATCGTTTAGGTTCTTAAGTTCATCCATTAATTTCTGATTTTTCTCTAAATCTTTCTCGGCATTATCTAAACGTTTTTGTAAATCTTCGGCAGTTTTATCTTTCTTCTCTGTATTATATTTATCTAAATTCTTATTCATTTTTTCAGCAAACTGCTTCATCATTTCGTCTTGTTGCTTTTGACGTTTGATAAAATCATTTACTTTTTGCTGATCTTTAAACTCTAAATTATCTTTTTCTTTTCCTGTATTTTTTAATTTATCCATTTCAGAAAATTGCTTTTCCTGATTCTTTAATGATTTAGATAAACTATTAATATTGGCATTTTGCTGTTGCAATTCTGCATCCTGAATTTCATCTGTTGTAGAAACACGATCTGAAAATGTAGAAGATTTTGTACTCTTATATCCGTGCAATGCATCGTTATCAAAAACCTCAAAATAGTATTCATATGATACTCCTTCTTCAACTGCAAGATTACTTGGAAAGTTAAAAACAAACTGATCAAACACTCCTTGCTTTACAGGAATAGTTCCTCGTTTTGCTGTTTGTGGTTTGCCATGTTCGTAATAAACAACTTGTAATTTTGATAAGCCGTAGTCATCACCAAGTCTTCCTAACACATAATTCTTATCTAATTTTAAACTATCCGGAGCTGGCAAAACGGTAATCGTTGGATGCTGATCTTTGATAACTGATAGCTGATAGTCTAATTTTTCGTAATTTTTAACCTTATTATTAGAAGTAAGAATTTGATATTCTGTATTTTGATTAATATTTTTAGCTAATTTAAATTCGTTTTCTGCCTTATTAAACTTCAAAACTGCGTTATCATCTTTCCAAACTACCTCTTGAGTGGACTGCGTTTTCATTTTCCAGGTTACAATTGTTCCTTCTGGTACGATTGCATTTCCGGTTCCCTGAATCGTTTCTGATTTCTTTTTTAGGTAAGATGGAAAATTCAAAACCATTTCGAAGTTGGCAATTGATGGAACTGTAATAACTTTTAATTCATATTCATTTGATGAAACTGAATTTCCTTCAAATGAAAATTGAACATCTGATGTTGGTTTTTCGATCTTGAATTCGAACTTTCCAGTTTGAGAAGATTCCATAAAATAACTTTCGTTGCCAATATGGATCATCACATTTTCTGGAACAACGTTTCCTTCGGTTTCTACTTTTACAATAAAATCTTTGTTTTGTTCTGTCTGAAGTTTATCATTTAGAACCACAAATTTGAAAGGAGCCGGTGGCAAAAAAGCGGAATTGAAATGCACTACTCTATTAAAACTTTGCGAAATTATATTGCTGTTTCCAGAAACAAAAAAGACTGCAAACAGTAAAACCGGAATCAAAGCTAACGGCAAATACTTCTTGTTTGATTTATAATTGATGGCATTTCCAAACGGAATTGGCTGCAATGAATTTGCTTTTTGTTCGATTGAAGCCAGCATTAATTCTGAACTTTCTGCTGAATTCTCATTTGAAGAAAGCTGTAAAAAGTTCGTTAGTTTATCACTTACTTCTGTAAAATGATTTCCTATAATTGCCGAAGCCTGATTATAATCGATTCCCTTTTGAAGTTTGAACAACTTAAAAATTGGAAATAAGATAAAACGAAACAACAGAAAAACTTCTACTGCGATAAATATCCAGAATAAAAGTGTTCTTCCTAAGGGTTTCAGCCAAAGAAAATACTCTATAAAAAGTGTAAATAAGAAATACAAAAGTCCAAAACCAATAAAAAGAAGTGCTCCTTTTATCAATTCATTCATGTAATATTTCTTTATAAATCCTTCTAACTTCTGATATATTGCAGATGATGTTTTCAAAATAAAATCTCTTTTAATTATAACCCATAAAAGTAGTAATTATAAAGATTCAAATTCCAAAAAATAAATTCCAAATTCCAACTCAAACTATACCTTGGAATTTGGAATTTTAAAAAATTGGGATTTATCTAAAGTTGTATCTTTGCATCAAAATTTATACAAATGTCAAAGCAAGTTCGAGTGCGTTTTGCACCAAGTCCGACTGGACCATTACATATTGGCGGAGTTCGTACTGCCCTATTTAATTATTTATTTGCAAAAAAACATAACGGTGTTTTTTATCTGAGAATTGAAGATACAGATCAAACACGTTTTGTTCCAGGTGCCGAAGCTTATATTATGGAAGCGCTGGAATGGTTAGGGATTTCTCCTGAAGAAACTGTTGGAAAAAATGAAAAATTTGGTCCGTACAGACAAAGTGATCGTAAAGAAATATACCAAAAATATGCAGATCAACTGATCAATTCGGGCTGGGCTTATTACGCTTTTGATACTCCTGAAGCTCTTGATGCACATAGAAAACAACACGAAGCTGAAGGAAAAACTTTTATATACAATCATCACAACCGTGAAAAATTAGATACTTCGTTAGTAATTTCTGCTGAAGAAACTGCTAAAAGAATTGCAAATGGAGAGCATTATGTGATTCGTTTTAAAACTCCGGTTAACGAAACTTTACATTTAAAAGATATCATTCGTGGAGATGTTAAGTTTGAAACGAATCTTCTTGACGATAAAGTTTTGTTTAAAAGTGACGGAATGCCAACCTATCATTTAGCTAATATTGTTGATGATCATTTAATGGAAACTTCACATGTAATTCGTGGTGAAGAATGGCTGCCATCGATGCCTCTTCACGTTTTATTATACAGAGCTTTTGGTTGGGATGCTCCAGAATTTGCACATTTACCTTTGATTTTGAAACCTGTTGGAAACGGAAAATTATCTAAAAGAGATGGTGATAAATTAGGATTCCCTGTGTTTCCATTAGAATGGAAAACTGAAGAAGGCGTTTCATCTGGTTACAGAGAGAAAGGATTTTTCCCTGAAGCAGTTGTAAACTTCCTTGCTTTGTTAGGCTGGAATGATGGAACGGATAAAGAATTATATTCTTTAGAAGAATTAGTTGAAGCTTTTGACTTAAATCGAGTGCATAAAGCGGGAGCAAAATTTGATCCTGAAAAGAACAAATGGTTCAATCACCAGTATTTAATTAAACAAAATGATGCCGATTTAGCGAAGAGCTTCTCTCCTATTTTAGTTGAAAAAGGCTTCTCGACTCCGCTCGAAGTGACAACTCGTATAGTTTCACTTATTAAAGAAAGAGCACATTTTGTTTCTGAATTCTGGGATTTAACTGATTTCTTTTTCCAGGCACCAACATCTTATGATGAAAAAGCAAGCAAAAACTGGAAGGAAGAAACTCCGGCTTTAATGCAGGAATTGATTTCAACTCTTGAATATATTGATGGTTTTGATTCAGCAAATATCGAAGCAATCGTAAAAGATTGGTTAACTAAAAATGAAATTGGAATGGGTAAAGTTATGCAGCCTTTCCGTTTGAGTTTAGTTGGAGCTCTTAAAGGTCCTCACCTATTTGACATTGTTGAAATCATTGGAAAAGAAGAAACTATTTCTAGAATTCAAAAAGCGATAGCTACTTTATAAAAATTTTACCATTAAGATATTAAGTTTATTAAGCTTACTTAATGGTAAAATTATATAAATATTTAAGTTCATAAAGCTTAGCTTAATTAACTTGACAAAGCTTGACTTAATTTACTTAATGCCTTAATGGTAAAAAACTTTAACCGCTAAGAAACATCTAACAAATGTTCTTAGCGTTTTTTAATGTTTTAAAATTTTATTTTAGAAGAATTTTCGTAATTTACCAAGATCAAAAATATAAACTATATCACCATGAGTACAGCATTTATTATCTTATTAGTACTAGCATTCTTTATTTTCATGTCTTCATTCTTTACAGTAAAACAGCAAAGTTCTGTAATTATTGAAAGATTTGGAAAATTTCATAGTGTTAGAAATTCAGGATTACAGTTAAAAATTCCATTGGTTGACAGATTGGCCGGACGTGTAAATCTTAAAATTCAACAGCTTGATGTTATCATTGAAACCAAAACAAGAGACAACGTTTTTATCAAAATGAAAGTTTCTGTTCAGTTTAAAGTTATTCAGGATAAAGTATATGATGCATTTTATAAACTAGAATATCCACACGATCAGATTACTGCTTATGTATTTGACGTAGTTCGTGCCGAAGTTCCTAAACTAAAATTGGATGATGTTTTTGAAAGAAAAGACGATATCGCAATTGCAGTAAAAAGAGAATTGAACGAAGCGATGACAACTTACGGTTACGATATCATCAATACTTTGGTTACAGATATTGATCCGGACATTCAGGTTAAAAATGCAATGAACAGAATCAACGCTGCTGACAGAGAAAAAACTGCTGCAGAATTTGAAGCTGAAAGTTCAAGAATTAGAATCGTTGCAAAAGCAAAAGCTGAAGCTGAAAGTAAACGTTTACAAGGTCAAGGTATTGCAGATCAACGTCGTGAAATTGCAAGAGGTCTTGTAGAAAGTGTTGAAGTTTTAAACAATGTTGGAATTAATTCTCAAGAAGCTTCTGCCCTAATTGTCGTAACTCAGCATTATGATACTTTACAAGCAATTGGAGCTGATGCAAATTCTAATTTAATTTTGTTACCAAATTCTCCACAAGCCGGAAGTGATATGTTGAATAACATGGTTGCTTCATTTTCAGCATCAAACCAGGTTGGTGAAATGATGAAAAAACACAATAAAAAAGTGGAGAAACCAAAACCAATTCAACCACAATCTGGCTATGAAGATGACATTCAACCAGAAGTTCAATCATAATTTTAAATAAAAAAGAGGCTTAACTGCCTCTTTTTTTATTTATAAACCAACCAATTACATAAGGTAAAATGGATTGTAAAATTTGCGGATACGAATTTTTAAAGTAATCTGTATAAGATGAAACGAATCCGTTTACAATATTTTGTGGTGTTATGCTTTCTTTAGTTCTCTGAAAACTCAGAACTAATTTCTGATAATTAATATCTTTTTCCAGTTTTAGAATTTCTAAATCTCTGTCGATCTCAGCATATGAGGAGTATTTTTTCTTTTCCATAATTCTTAATCGTTAAAAAATATTTCTGAAAACTTCTCTAAAATTGGTCCTTCAACAATCTTATCTTTTATCAGAAAAAGTAAAATGGTGAACAAAAGATAGATCCCTCCTACTGCCAAAAATCCCAAAGCATTACTTCCGAATAAATCTCCAAAAGCATAAGCTGCTGCAAAAGATCCAAAAAGTAAAACCATACTAAAACACAATAATATCAAAGTAAATTTGAAAATTAAAGTTGTCGATTTCATTGCTACTTTAAAACCCCAAAGTTTGTAGTAAGCTAAGTGACTGTCAATGTAAACTTTAGTTTGGTCCTGAATTTTTTCGGTATTTTCTTTTAACTCTTCAAAAGCCATAATTAGTTTTTTAAAATGAAAAAGCACAAAACTGTCTTATAAAAATAAGACAATTATGTGCTTCTTTAATAATTATTATTTTTGAAGTTTAGCGTTTTGTGCTTTTAAATCAGCCAGTTTAGATTCTAAAAAAGTGATTACTTCTTCTGTTTTATGACTTACATTTGAAAGTAAATCATTTAAAGTTCCATCAAGATTTTGTGTTGCGCCTGTGAATTTTTCACGAAGCACTTCAGAACTTGCCTGAAAAGAATCCTGCAGATTATGTTTTGCATCATCAATTCCTTCTTTCAGTTTAGCTCTCGTTTTTGATCCTTTATCCGGGGCAAACAAAATTCCGATCGCTGCTCCTACTGCAGCACCAGCTAAAATTGCTGCAATTGTATTTGAATTATTTGACATGATATTTATATTTAAAGTGATTAATAAAGATACTCCTTTTTTAAAATGCTAAACTTCAAAATCTAAAATTTAACAATATAATTAATACACATAAGCAACTGCCTCATATTTTCCATCGGCCTTTTCAATAATACTCACAAAAGGATAACCATTTGAAGCTGACTTAGTTTTGATTCTCATAGCAGTCTGCTTTTGATTTGCAATTGGCGGTTCACCTTTTGTCCTTGTCGAGACTCCGGTAAAACTTGCTGCCTGCTTCAGTCCTATTGTCTTTTCCTGAGGAAGAACAGTTACCATTTTGTAATCGTCTTTTGAATCTACTATTATTTTATCAGAAATTTTTTGAGTTTGTTTTGTCTGCTTATTTGTAATTGATGAAACAGCATATTTGCTAATTTTAATTTCTTCAGAACTTCCGTTCAACGAATAATAAATTAAACCATTTTCATTTTTAATAAAATTGACATCAAGTTGTTCACCATTGTGTTTTGTAATTTGATGAGTTTGAGAAATTGCAATATTTGCAAATAACATCATTAGCGTAAAATATAAAATTTTCATGATAATTGGATTTAAGTTTTTATAATTAAAATTTGTCAGATTGAATTATAAAAAAATAATTGCCTAAAACTAATGCTATGGAAATTTCATAATTAGGAAGAAATTTGAAAAATACCTTTTACGCGAAATATTATCAAAACAACTTCATAATAAAATTAGAACATAAAATTTGTCGTTTCAAGAATTCAAATTAGAAATAATCTTAAAACAAAAAACATTGTCTTTTGCTTTCAAAAAATTCAACTTAGAATCTAATTGGAAATATTAATTTATAAAATCATTTCTGACTTTTGGTATTGAGATAAAAATAGCAACTTTATAAACAATTGTATGTTAATAACCCGTTAAACTGACAAAAATAACGGTGAAACTTAAAATTAAGGTCATAAATAAACAATAATTCAAAAAACGAGTTATGTGTCGACTTAAATAAAATATTACCTTAAATTCAATTTATGAAGGTTGAAATTAATCTAAAATAACTATCAATTTTAATATTTAAATAGATTTTATAAATAATAATTAAAATTAATAACAATAAAAATTTAATAAATTATTTTAATAAATAAAAATTGGTTCATTTTCATTTTTATGAAGTGAAAAAAACAAAAATTGACAAAAAAAGACGAAACTTAAAATAAAGAGTTTTAAAAAAGGATTTCAAAAAAAAGGATTCAAGAGATGGAGAAAATTAAAAATTGTCTTAAAATTAATTTATGAAAGTCATTTTTAATTTAAAATATTTATAAAAATTTTAATTCTAATAGAAAATATAAATAATAAAAAAAAACGCTTATAAAAAGCGCTTTCAATAGATTCTAATTATTTTTACTTTTTTACCATTTCAGATAAAATTTCAATTTCTCTCTCCGATGTATTTTTTGGAGGATTTGAATATAATTTTAAAATTTCATCATCATATTGATTTTTGAAACTTTCGTTTTCAATATCTCTTAAATTTAAAAGTGCTTTTGATCGAACATAAGTTGATTCACTTTTTAAAGACATTGAATATAATTTCTTTACATCTTCTTCTTCAAAATCTGTAGATTTCCAGCTTGAATATTTCAAAATAAATTGAGAAAACAACAACGAAGCTTTATTATTGTTGATATTCTTCTTTAATGAATTTTGTAAAAGTGAAAAACTAGAAACATTTTTGATGTTCTCCCCTATTGCACTTTCAATTGCAATACGTTCTGGTTTAGTTTCAACTTTGAAATATTTGTTGATTTCTTTTAAAGAATTATTAATACTATTTTCTTCTTTTTTACCTTTTTCTTCCCAGGCATCTTTTAATCCAACAGTTTTGTTAAATACTAGTTTTGAAGGAGTTGAGTCTTTATCAACTGTAAAATAACCTAAACGTTGAAACTGAAATTTATCTTCATTTTGAACTGTTGCTAAACTTGGTTCAACAAATCCGGTTACAATTTCTAATGAATTTGGATTCACAAAATCTAAGAAATTTTTGTCTTTATAACTGTCCGGCGCTTCATCTGTAAACAAACGATCGTACAAACGAACTTCTGCTTCAAGAGCATGCTGAATTGAAACCCAATGTAAAGTTCCAGATACTTTTCTTTGGCTTGCTTCAGTGCCGCTTCCACTTAAAGAATCAGTATCATACGTTACATGAATTTCTGTAATATTCCCTTCCGCATCTTTTATAACACTTTCACCTTTAATGATATAAGCATTTTTAAGACGAACTTCTTTTCCTAAAGTCAAACGGAAAAATTTAGCTGGAGCTTCTTCTAAAAAGTCTTCTCTTTCAATGTATAATTCACGAGAAAAAGGTACTTTTCTGAATCCTGCATTTTCATCTTCCTGATTATTTTCGGCTTCTAGCCACTCTTCTTTTCCTTCCGGATAATTTGTAATTACCAATTTTACAGGATCTAAAACAGCCATTACACGAGGTGCAATTTTGTTCAAATCTTCACGAATACAGAATTCTAAAACCGATACATTTATTAAATTATCACGTTTTGCAATACCAATTGTATTGGCAAAATTACGCAAAGATGCAGCTGTATAACCACGTCTTCTTAAGCCTGAAATAGTTGACATTCTTGGATCATCCCAACCGTTAACATGCTTTTCTTTAACTAGTTGCTGTAATTTTCTTTTACTAACAACGGTATGTGATAAGTTACGTCTTGCAAATTCTCTTTGCTTTGGACGCAGTTTATTTTCATCTAAAATTTGATCTAAAAACCAATCGTATAATTCACGGTGAGGCAAGAATTCAAGTGTACAAAATGAGTGTGAGATTTCTTCTAAATAATCACTTTGTCCGTGTGCCCAATCGTACATTGGATAAATTTTCCAGGCATCTCCGGTTCTATGATGATGCTTGTGTAAAATTCTGTACATGATAGGATCACGCATTAACATGTTTGTTGATTTCATGTCAATTTTTGCACGAAGAATATGTGTACCAGCCTCAAATTCACCATTTTTCATTCTTTCGAATAAATCTAAATTTTCTTCAACAGAACGATTTCTAAATGGAGAATCTGTTCCAGTTGTCGATGGAGTTCCTTTTTGAATCGCCATATCTTCAGAAGACTGACTGTCAACATAGGCTTTATCTTTTTTAATTAATAAAACTGCCCAATCATACAATTGTTGAAAATAATCTGATGCATAACGTTCTTCGGCCCAGGTATAACCCAGCCATTCAACATCTTTTTTAATAGCATCAACAAATTCCTGTTCTTCTTTTTCTGGGTTTGTATCATCAAAACGTAAGTTTACAGGTGATTGATAATCAATACCTAAACCAAAATTTAATGCAATAGAACTTGCATGTCCAATGTGTAAATAACCATTTGGTTCTGGTGGAAAACGAAAATGAAGTTTAGTTTGCGAAAGACCTGATTTTAAATCTTCCTCTATGATTTGTTCAATAAAATTGAGTGATTTCTCTTCTGATGCCATTATTTTATAGTAATTTTAGCAAAGATAAAAAAGTTTACAGTTTTCGGTTTACAGTTTACAGTTTTCTTTAGAAACTTCTCAGTAAACCTGAAACTTAGAACTTGAAACTAAATTAAAATGGGAGTTATTAAACTAAAAAATATCCGCACTTTTTCTTACCACGGATGTTTAATTGAAGAAGGAAAAATAGGATCTGATTATACCGTAGATCTAAAAATTAAGACCAATTTGCAAAAATCAGCCAATACAGATCATCTTTTAGATACTGTTGACTATGTTCATTTGAATAAAATTGTTACTGAAGAAATGGCAATTCGTTCGCATTTATTAGAACATGTTGCTAAAAGAATCAATAATCGTGTACTTTCAGAGATAGAAACTGTAGAAAAAACAACAGTTTGGGTTTCTAAAATAAATCCACCTATTGGCGGTGATGTTGAATCAGTTACCATAAAAATGACGGAAATTAGAGCGTAATTATTTAAATTAAAATCGTATTTTTTCAAAATAGTTTATATGAAACTTTTGAATTTTAAAGATTTTAGTTACTTTTGCCATCCGTTCAAGCAATGGCGTCGTGGCCGAGCGGCTAGGCTGGGCTCTGCAAAAGCTCCTACTCCGGTTCGAATCCGGACGATGCCTCTAAAAGAGATACAGAAATGTGTCTCTTTTTTTTGTGCCTAATTTTTCCACATTCTTGTCATTTCGACGAAGGGAGAAATCTTCGCGAGAAGCTCTACAAAGATTGGATAATTGTTACGGAGTTACTTGCGAAGATTTCTCCCTTCGGTCAAAATGACAAACTTTGTGTATACTTCGTGAGATTGCTTCGTTCCTCGCAATGACTTATAAACATAAAAAAACCTCTGAAATTCAGAGGTTTAATTTTATATTTTTGAGTTATTAACAACTACTTATTTTCTATCTTTTCGAAAGCATTCTTAACCATTTCTTTTTCTTTTGGAAACCAGCCTTGAGTTATTAACACTACTCCAAAAACCATTAAAACAATACTAATTCCTTTTTTGATTTTTAAGATATTAGTTGGTGTCATTTTAGATTTTAATTGTTTGGCTAATAATATTTTAAGACAGTCAACTAACAAATATGTGATGATTACTGAAGTAAAAAAAGTAATCATTCTTGAGTTTTGCATTTCTAATTTTGGTCCAACTGAAATAATTACAGCTAACCAAAAACCTAAAACTCCAATGTTGATAACGTTGAGTAAAAAGCCTTTTATAAATAAACTTCCGTAATTTCTTTTTATAATATCACGGTCAATTTCTTCATCATCAATTTTTTCTTCATTTCTTAATCTTACAAAGGAAATTATACCGTAAGCCAGCATAATTATTCCGCCAAAAATGAAAAGGGCAGGTTTATCTTTTAAACTCTGAATTAATCTATAACTTCCTAAATAGGCAATTGCTATAAAAAAAATATCACCTAGAACTACACCTAGATCAAATACCAATGCGGCTCTGAATCCTTTTGTAATACTGGTTTCTAATAGTATAAAAAATACCGGGCCTACCATAAAGCTTAGAAAAAGTCCCCATGGCAGTCCAGCCAGAATATCATTTATCATCAAATTACTAGTTGTTATTTTACTTCTTCGATTTTACCTCCAAATACTGTTTTTTGATTTATTTGCTTTGGTTTACCATAAATGTAAATAGAGCCTCCTGCGCTTACTTTTGCGTCAACAAGGGTTGATGCATTAACATCGGCTTTTCCGCCCGCAGAAACGCTTACTTTAGTCTGAGACGTGGCTAATTTACTTCCAAGGAAATATCCGCCGGCTCCTAAACTTGCATCAAGGTTATCTGCTTTACCGGTTGCTGTGATTTCACCACCGGAAACTGAACTTACTTTTAGTTTATCAACATTCAAATCTACATTAATTTTTCCACCTTCCTGTGCACTTACTTTAAATGAAGTTGCTTTTATAGCATCTTTACTTATCACTTCTGCACCTTCATTAACATCAATCAATTCAAGATGTTTATAATACAAAGTAACTTCAAGATCATTTCCTGACAGCAATTTAGGAAAAGGCATTCTTAATTTTAATACACCATTTTTGTTAACAGCTTCCAGCTCTGCTTCTCTTGCTCCTTTTATAACAACTTTATTTTCAGATGACGGAACTAATTTTACACTTAATTTATCGTAAACTTTTACGGTATCAAAATCACCTAACTCTTTAGTAACCTGACTAAAAGACATTTGTACAAATAAAATTGCTGCTCCAATAATTAGCTTTTTCATACTTTTATTTTTAAAAAATTAATACTTATTCTGCTCTTCGTAAAAAATGAAAATCCAGTTGTTTCTTCACTAAATCGGCATTTTTTACTTTCACATAAATTTCGTCCCCTAATTGCAAAATGCTGTTTGAAGTAGCTCCAACCAATGCATATTGTTTTTCATCGAAAGTATAATAATCATCTTTTATTTCTCTGATTCTTACCATTCCTTCGCATTTATTAGAAACGATTTCAACATAAATTCCCCACTCTGTAACACCAGAAATAACTCCAAGGAATTCTTCATCCTGATGATCCTGCATGTATTTAACCTGCATGTATTTGATACTATCTCGTTCAGCGTTAGTGGCTAAACTTTCCATATTAGAACAATGTAAACTTTTTGTTTCATATGTTTCTTCATTTACAGAAGCTCCTCCATCCAGATAATATTGTAACAAACGGTGTACCATAACGTCTGGATAACGACGAATTGGCGATGTAAAATGGCTGTAATAATCAAAAGCTAAACCATAATGTCCAATATTATCTGTTGAATATTTGGCTTTACTCATACTTCTAATCGCAAGAGTATCAATTAAGTTTTGCTCTTTTTTACCATTTACTTCTTCCATCAAAGAGTTCAATGATTTTGCAATATCACCTTTATTTCTAAAATCTATTTTATAACCAAATTTAGCAATTACGGTTTGCATCGCAATCAATTTGTCTTCATTTGGTTCGTCGTGAATCCTGTAAACAAAGGTTTTCTTTTGTTTACCAATGTATTCAGCCACTTTTCTATTGGCCAAAAGCATAAATTCTTCAATTAAATGATTGGCATCTTTTGAGATTTTAAAGTAAACTCCTTCTGGTTCACCTTCTTCATTCAAATTAAATTTTACTTCAACTTTATCAAAAGAAATAGCACCATTCTGCATTCTTTTCTTTCTTAAAATCTTAGCTAATTCATCTAGTTTTAAAGTTGCTTCTACAATTTCATCTGAAACAACATAAGATTCTCCAGTAATAGAAATATCAACCGGAATCGTATTGTCTTTTGTTTCAATGATATATTGTGCTTCTTCATAAGCAAAACGCTGATCTGAATAAATTACTGTTCTTCCAAACCATTGGTTGATAACTTGTGAAGCTGGAGAAACTTCAAATACTGCAGAGAATGTATATTTCTCTTCATTCGGACGAAGTGAACAGGCAAAATTAGACAATACTTCAGGAAGCATTGGCACTACTCTATCCACTAAATAAACCGAAGTTGCTCTTTGATAAGCTTCATCATCCAGAATTGTTCCTTCTTCTAAATAATAAGAAACATCAGCAATATGGATTCCGATTTCGAAATTTCCGTTCTCTAACTTTTTGAAAGATAATGCATCATCAAAATCTTTTGCATCTTTTGGATCTATCGTAAACGTAAGCGTATCACGCATATCACGACGTTTTGCAATTTCAGATTCCTGAATCGAAGTATCTAATTTTTGTGCAAAAACTTCTACTTCTACCGGGAAATCAGATGGCAATCCGTATTCAGCTAAAATAGCATGAATCTCAGTATTGTGTTCTCCGGGTTTTCCTAAAACTCTAATTACAGATCCAAACGGACTATCGGCTCTTTTTGGCCAGTCATCAATTTTTACAAGAACAACATCTCCATTTTCTGCTTCACCTATTTTATCTTTTGGAATAAAAATATCGGTATACATTTTAGGATTTGCAGTTGAAACAAAAGCAAAATTTGCCTGAATATCAATTACTCCAACAAACTCTGTTTTATCTCTTTCTATAACTTCAATTACTTCACCTTCAGGTCTTTTACCTTTTCTACGGTTATAAACGTAAACTTTTACTTTGTCTTTATCTAAAGCACGATTCAAATTATTAGTCGGAATAAAAACATCTTCTTCAAATTCATCACAAATAAAATATGCCGTTTTTCTGCTCGTCATATCTATCGTTCCTTCGTAATAATCCTGACTAATTGCTTTGACTAAATATTTTCCAGGTTCTGTTTCTACAATTTTCTTTTGAGCTGCCAGAATTTTTAAATCTTTTATAATCTGGTTTCTGCTATTTGTATCGTCAAGTTCTAACTTCGCTCCTATCTGTTTATAATTAAATGGCTTATTGGCATTTTGCGATAAAATCTTAAGGATCTTCCCAGAGAAATCTTTCTCTTTTTTTATCGGCTTTCTAATTTTCTTACTCATATATCTTTTCTTATAAGGTTTAAAATTACAAATAAGAAATCAGATAATTCTTTTTAACAAATAGAATTATTAAAAATATAACTTTTCGTACATTTACAAAAAGACCTCATATGGAAAGCTTTAAGACGATCGCCGTATTCAATTATCTGCACGAAACAGTGGTTCTCAAACACTTACTTGAACAAGAAGAAATTCCATATTTTTTCGAAAATGAAGTGACACTTTCTGTTATGCCGCTTTACTCAAATGCGCTCGGCGGAATCAAACTCAAAGTTCATCCAAACGATTTCGAAGAAGTGCAACAAATTCTGGACAATCTGAACAATCCTCTTAAAATCGTTTAAATTCCTTCTTTTTTCCAACTCAAAAAAATTTTTTTTCCTTTTCAACTTTTTTAGTTTTCAACATATATTAAATACAACAAAAAAGAAATTTTAAATTTAATTAATTTTTGATGGTTATTATAGCTTGTTAATATGTCGAATAAATTTATTTTTAAAAGTATTGAAATGAAGTTTCTCTTAGTTATTGGGAGTTATCAACATAGTTATATTGAGCTAAAAGATTAATTTATAAGACTTTTTGTATTTTAATTAACAACGGTTGACAACCAAAAATGGATTCATTTTGTAGATAAGTTCATATGTTGATATTTGTTGAAAATGGCATTTTTGATATTGATAACTTTTCCAAAAATTCCTGAAACTTTATTAGGATTTTTAATTCCAGTTTTGGATTAGGTTTTTTTTTGACACAACCAAAAAAAACTTCTAATTTTCTATCTCAACTTATTAACAAATAATGTTAACTTAAAGTTAATTGAATATCAACGAATTACGAATTGGTATTAACATTCTAAAATTTTAACAAATTTTCTGTTTATTCTTAATTGATTATGAGGTACTTATGGAGTTATCAAAAATGTTGATAAGTGTTAAGGTTTTGATATGATGTAAGTTATAAATAATCCAGTATTTAGTGGATTTAACGTAAAGCATACAAAGTTTTTACTAAAAGTTGATAAATTGAAATTTGGATAATCTTTGACTAAATTGTTGCTGCAAAGAACACAAAGTTTAGTTTTAAAGTATTAAATTTTTGTAAACAAATTCAATTTTGATTTTTTAAAACACAGTAAAATGTTAGTAAGCAAAAAATTAGTGAAAATTAGGGAAATTCGTGGCAAACATTTATTAATTGAGTAAATTTGTACTACACAACTTAATAGTATAGAAAAATGAAAATTTCGATAGGAAACGACCACGCAGGACCAGAATATAAAAAAGCAATTGTGGCAATGCTTGAAGCAAAAGGATATGAAGTAACGAATTATGGAACAGATACTGATGCTTCTGTTGATTACCCTGATTTTGGACATCCGGTTGCAAATGATGTATCTGAAGGAAAAGCTGATTTTGGAATCGTTATCTGCGGAAGCGGAAACGGAATTGCAATGACGGTTAATAAACACCCGAAAGTGAGAGCCGGATTATGCTGGACGAAAGAAATTGCTTATTTAACACGTTTACACAACGATGCTAATATTGTGAGTATTCCGGCGCGTTTTACTTCTATTCCACAAGCGGTTGAAATCGTTGAGACTTTTTTAACGACTGCATTTGAAGGCGGAAGACACCAAAATCGAGTTAATAAGATTGCTTGTTAATAACAGTCGCAAAAAATCGGGTGCTTCGCACCAAATAAATAAAAACACACCGGGCGGATTTTTGAAATTCATCCGGTTTTTTGTTTAATATATTAAAATACAGTTAATTGGGTTAAATTTAAATAGCTAATTTGAAGGTTATTGACATTGTTAATATCTATATTTTGTTAATGAAGTAGAAGTAAACTAAAACAGCCTGAATCAAAAAAATCAATGAGAATTTTACAATAAATGAGGTTTTACTCGTTTTATGTCTAAAGAAAAACATTGCTGTTAATAAACCGGGTGTTCCTCCAATCGCTTCAAGAAAAAACAAAGTATTTTCGGGGATTCTTCGTTTATTTTTTCGGGCCAGATATTTATCATAACCGGCAAGAATAAAAACGATGATATTTATAAATAAAAAATAGAGTAAAAAAATTTCCATTGGCATAATATTAAAAACAAAGATATTATTTTAGCCGAATCATTGATTAATTTCCGAATTAATTTTAACAAGTAAATTACATCAATTTATAATTAAGAATTTATTTCATTAAAGTATGACTAATATTCAATTCATTGCCAAGTCTGTTCAGGCACCTGCAGTTAGTATTCAAAACACTGTAAAATTACTAGAGGAAGATTGTACAATTCCGTTTATTTCGCGTTACCGAAAAGACATTACCGGGAATCTTGACGAAGTTGTAATTGAGCAGATTGCAAAATTGCAAAAAGATTATGATACACTTGTAAAACGTAAAGAAGCAGTTCTAAAATCTATTGAAGAACAAAAAGCGCTTACGCCAGACTTGAAGAAAAAAATTGAAGATAGTTTTGATTTACAGGAAATAGAAGATTTTTATCTTCCGTACAAAAAGAAGAAAAAAACAAAAGCCGATGTTGCCCGCGAATTTGGTTTAGAACCTTTGGCAAAATTGATTATATCTGAAAGTGATGTTGATATTGATTTCCTTTCTACACAATACATCAATGAAAATGTTATTAACGAAGAAGCGGCCATTCAGGGCGCAAGAGATATTGTAGCGGAATGGATTAACGAAAATATTTACGTTCGTAAACAGCTACGAAGATTGTTCCAGAGAAAAGCAACTATTGGAACTAAAGTCGTAAAAAAGAAAGCGGAAGAAGAAGGCGCACAAAAATTCAGTCAATATTTTGATTGGGAAGAATCTTTAACAAAAGCGCCAGCGCATCGTTTACTAGCAATGCTTCGTGCAGAAAATGAAGGCTACATCAAAATGAAAATTGATGTTGATATCGATGATGCTTACGATGTAATTGATGAAATCATCATTAAAAAACAAAATAATACAACAGCTCATTTGCAATTAGCAATTGAGGATAGTTACAAACGTTTATTGAATCCGGCAATTGGAAATGAAACTTTGCAGGAAGCAAAAGCAAAAGCCGATGCTAATTCAATTCAGGTTTTTGCTAATAATTTAGGACAGTTATTATTAGCTCCGCCTTTGGGAGAAAAAAGAATTTTGGCAATCGATCCAGGATTTAGAAGCGGATGTAAAGTAGTGTGTCTGGACGAAAAAGGCGATTTATTATACAACGAAACGATTTATCCGCACGCACCTCAAAACGAGGAATCGATGGCGATAAAAAAAATCCGTTCGATGGTAAATGCGTATCAAATTGACGCGATTTCTATCGGTAACGGAACTGCTTCAAGAGAAACGGAATTTTTCATAAAAAAAATCGCGTTTGACAAACCAGTGCAGGTTTTTATTGTTTCAGAAGCTGGAGCTTCGGTTTATTCAGCATCAAAAATTGCGAGAGAAGAATTTCCTAATTATGATGTAACGGTTCGTGGTTCGGTTTCTATTGGGCGACGACTTTCAGATCCGTTGGCCGAATTGGTAAAAATCGACCCAAAAGCAATTGGAGTTGGACAATATCAACATGATGTTGATCAAACTAAATTAAAAGAAGAATTAGACAGTACAGTAATTCGCTGCGTAAACTCGGTTGGAATTAATATTAACACAGCGAGTAAACATTTACTTAGTTATGTGAGTGGAATAGGAGAGAAGCTTGCTGAAAATATTGTGCAATACCGTTCTGAAAACGGACCTTTTGAAGATAGAAAACAGCTTAAAAAAGTGCCCCGTTTGGGTGATAAAGCTTATCAGCAAGGAGCAGCGTTTATTAGAATTACAAATGCTAAAAATCCGCTGGATAATTCGGCGGTGCATCCGGAGGCTTATCCGGTTGTAGAAAAGATGGCGAAAGATTTAAACCTTTCGTTAAATGACTTAATTGCGAATAAAGAGAAAACGGCGCTTATTAAGCCCGAAAAATATGTAACACCTGAAATCGGTTTACTTACGTTAAAAGATATCATAAAAGAGCTTGAAAAGCCTGGATTAGATCCAAGAAAGTCGGCTAAGGTTTTTGAATTTGATGCGAATGTAAAATCAATTAAAGATTTGAGAACCGGAATGATTCTTCCGGGAATTGTTAATAACATCACCAACTTTGGCTGTTTTGTTGATATCGGAATCAAGGAAAGCGGATTGGTTCACATTTCGCAATTGAAAGCCGGTTTTGTAAGCGACGTAAATGAAGTGGTAAAATTACATCAGCATGTTGATGTTAAAGTTACTGAGGTTGATGAAGATAGAAAGAGAATTCAGTTGACGATGGTACTTTAAAAATTCCAAAAAAGAAATTCTAAATAACAATTGGACATAAAACAAAAAAATCCCAGACTACAATTTGTAATCTGGGATTTTTAATAACTTTTACGTTATTATTTCGTTTCTTCCTCTTGTTTTTTCGCAGGAGCAGGTTGATCGTCTTTAGCAGCGTTTTTGAATTCCTTAATTCCACTTCCTAAACCTTTCATTAATTCTGGAATTTTTTTACCTCCAAAAAGTAATATCACAATACCTACGATAACAAGGATTTCTGTAAGACCTAATCTTCCCATGACTATTATATTTAATGCCGAAGCAAATTGATTTTTTATTTTCACCGCAAAGGTATATAGAATATACGAACAAGAATGGTTTTTGGATTAAAAAAATTGTTTTTATGTGCGTTAAATATTTTATAAAATCATTATATTACTGCCAATGCTCATTTTTAGCACGCATCTACAATGCGATTAATTACTATATTTGCTCGTATAAATAACCAAAATGGCTAAGAAAAAAAGAAATTTCAGGAAAAAATTATTCATCAAAAACCGATTGGTAATTTTGAATGAAGATACTTTTGAAGAAATTTTTTCCTTCAGACTTACACTAATGAATGTGTTTGTAATGTTTACTTTAGGCGGAATATTTCTTATTTTGGTTACTACTTTCATTATTGCATTTACTCCTTTACGAGAATTTATTCCGGGTTATTCTTCTTCTCAATTAAAAAGAAATGCGACAGAATTGGCGATAAAATCGGATTCATTAGAAACGGCTCTCAAAAAAAATGAAGCTTATATAAAAGGAGTTCAAAAAGTTTTGAGTGGTCAGCTTGAATACGCAAAATTTAATAAAGACTCTATTATAGGTGAAGCTGATGAACCTTCGGATTTAAATATGAAAGCCTCTGAAGAAGAAATTAAGTTAAGGGAAGAAGTGGCAAAAACAGAGCAGGAGACAAGCCAGCAAAAGGGCAAGAAAAACAAAAGTGACAAAAAATAATACCACAAAAAATGTCAATTAAATCGATAGCAGCAAAAATATTTGCCCGCAAAATATATAATCAAACTCTTTCCTGGGCCAATAAACCAGTTGAAACACAATTAGAAGTTTTTAAAAGCCTGATTCAAAATGCGAAAGAAACCGAATTTGGAAAAGATCACCATTTTGAAACGATAAAGACATTTAAAGATTTTCAAAAGAACGTGCCAATCCGCGATTATGAAGATTTAAAAAATTATATCGAAAAGGTTAAGGTTGGTGAAGAAAATATTTTGTGGAAAGGAAAACCCATTTATTTTGCCAAAACATCAGGAACAACTTCTGGTGCAAAATATATTCCGCTTACAAAAGAATCAATGCCTACGCATGTCAATGCCGCACGTAATGCAATTCTTCATTATATAAACGAAACCGGAAATGCAGATTTTGTTGATGGCAAAATGATTTTTTTACAAGGAAGTCCCATTTTAACTGAAAAACACGGAATTAAATTTGGAAGACTTTCTGGTATTGTAGCACATTTTGTTCCGAAATATTTGCAAAAAAACCGAATGCCATCTTGGGAAACCAATTGTATTGATGACTGGGAAACAAAAGTAAATACAATTGTAGGCGAAACGATTAATGAAAATATGTCTGTGATTTCTGGAATTCCGTCTTGGGTACAAATGTACTTTGAGCGTTTACAGGAAAGAAGCGGCGGAAAAAAAATAAGCGAAATCTTTAAGAACTTTAATTTGTTCATTTACGGAGGTGTTAATTATGAACCTTACCGCGCCAAGTTTGAGCAAATGATAGGTAAAAAAGTAGACAGCATTGAGTTGTTTCCTGCTTCTGAAGGGTTTTTTGCGTATCAGGATTCTCAAAAAGAAAAAGGAATGCTTTTATTGTTGAATTCCGGAATTTTCTACGAATTCATTAAAGCCGATGAATTCTTTACTGAAAACCCAAAACGTTATACAATTGGCGAAGTAGAACTGGGCGTAAATTATGCTTTAATAGTTTCTACAAATGCCGGACTTTGGGGTTATAATATTGGCGATACGATTCAGTTCACCTCTTTGGCTCCGTATCGTGTCATAGTTTCAGGACGTATCAAACATTATATTTCTGCTTTTGGCGAACACGTAATTGCAAACGAAGTCGAAAACGCCATGAAAGAAGCAACTGCAGGAACCAACATAGTAATAAACGAATTTACAGTTGCGCCGCAAATCACGCCGGCAAACGGATTGCCGTATCACGAATGGTTAATTGAATTTGAAAAAGAGCCGGAAAACATAGAAACTTTTGCGGAAGCAATCGATGATTCGATGCGAAAACAAAATATTTATTACGACGATTTAATTACTGGAAATGTTTTAAGAAAAGTCGTTATCAGTAAAGTTTCAAAAAACGGATTTCAGGAATACATGAAATCACAGGGCAAATTAGGCGGACAAAATAAAATTCCGAGATTGTCAAATGACAGAAAGATTGCGGATAATTTGAAGTAGAAAAAACAGCGTTTATCCATGAAATATAAATATCATTTAAGACCTGGATATAAATCTCAGGATTTGTTAATTGAAATATTTGCTGGAGTAGAAGACGAATATTTTCTTACTGATTTATTAGATGCAATTGCTGAAATAAATCCAAAAGTTGATAAAATTAATGACTTATGGATGAATGATGAAATTTTAATGGATGTCAGCTCAGACTCTGGTTTATTTTCAATTTCCAAAGACATTTGGGATTTTGCTTTTATAATTTAAGAATATCAGAAATGTATAAATAGAATAGGTTTATTATTATCAGAAAATAAAAACTTTCAAAAAATAGAAGTTGATTTTGAAAAGTATAAATGAGATATGGATATTCACACACCATATGAACAAACTCGAAATAGAGATTGTGATTTTATAGTCCAATATCGTTTTTTTTCTCCAGAAGAAGGCGGAAGACCAACTGGAAATCCAATGCAGGGATATCGTTCTGATTTTATGTATTCTGGTGATGAAAACGCCAAACAACAATGGATGATCTGGCCAGAATTTTTAGATAATGAAGACAATATCATTTCAGATAAATCATTACGGGTTCCAACTTCAGGAAAGGCAAATATGTGGATATTAAATGATGCACTTACAGAACTTCATAAAGGACGAATTAAAATTGGATTAAAAGCCTTTTTCATGGAAGGACAATATATTATAGCAGAATGCGAAGTCATTAAAATTGTGAATCCTAATTTGAAATAAACGTTATAATTAAATCACATTTCTAGTTTTCAACTAAAAATAATATTAATATTTCCTACTTTCGCTTGTCAAAAGTTAGAATGATCTTCACTATTTCGAAGATTTTTAAAATAAAATAAAATGAAAGAAACCAAACATATATCAAGATCAAGAGCTCAGGAATCATCTGCAGCGATAGAAAAAATGTACATTACAATGCGCCATTTATTCAACCGTGGTTTTTACAAACCAATGGGAGTTTCTGGTGACAGCTTACGCGAATCATTATTAGCATTACGTCCGGAAATCTACGGAAATATTGCCGAAGAAAAAGTAGAATTAAACGGGCTTTTATACGTTATAGAGCGTCTTCCGATAGGAATTGAACAATGCCGATTCATCAACTTAACTTCAGACGAAGGATATTCTAAATCACATTTTCAGCCAATTGTTCCTCCAAAAAGAAGAAGAAATTGCTACAGAATTGACGAAGAACAAATGAATGTTGAAATCACGCGCGGACGTTCAGATATTTATGATATCCTGACGCATTTAACTTTTATTTTCATCGAATCTCATAAAATTAAAAACAGGGTTTTAATTGACGACGGCGGAGAAGTTTCACGCGACTGGCTAAAATTAGAACAAGCCGTTACGCAGACAAAAAAGCTTTCGCAGATTGAAAAAGAAAAAGCGATTTCGCACGTTGCCAATATTTTAGCCAGAACTTTTGAGGAAGTTTTAGATATATACGATGCATTTGGTTCAGAAAATGCACCAGATCGTTTCCTGCATGTTATCTATTGGTTAGGAAAATTAGCGATCGAAGAAATTGTAGAAAACAATAAACGAACGATAACTTTTAGTCCGGTTTTACGTGAACGTCTTGGGCACCATATTCACGGAGAAATCTGGGCAACAAATATCAAAGAAGTTTTAAAAGCAAATGATCTTTTAAAACGTCCAATCCACGTAATAAGTGCCAATATGCACAGCGTGATGAACTCGATTTTTGCAACGCCGTTGTTAACATCAAAATACAAAGGCAAAACAGATTTCTTTATTTATGAAGAATTAAGCAGTTCGGGTTCAAAAGAAATAAGAACCCAGGTTGAAGAACTAGCGTTGAAAAACGGGATGATTTCTTTACCAGATACTTCAGGAACAAATATCGACATTCAAATTTTTGATACTGCCAAAATTGACTGGTCAAAAACGTCATTTTCATACGCCAATATCGACGAAGAGAAACCGGTAATTATTGTAATGGATTATGCTTTTGGAGAACAGGCCTATGAAACAATCGATGAGCTTTTAAAACCATTTAAAAAAGAAACTTTGCTAAACGTAAAATCAGTTTCTATTATGGGTAAAGCCGGAATTCTGGAAGGAGGAAAAGGTGATATCATGATTCCTTCGGCACATATAAATGAAGGAACGGCGGATAACTATTTCTTCGAAAATGAATTGACAGGCGCGATGTTCGAAGGAAACGACATTGACGTTTACGAAGGTGCAATGGTTACCGTTTTAGGAACTTCATTACAAAACAGAGATTTATTGAAATTTTTCCACGAATCGACTTGGGGCGTAATTGGCCTTGAAATGGAAGGCTCTTATTATCAAAAAGCAATTCAGTCAGCATCAAAAATTAGAAAAAGTGTGCCGCACGATATAAAAGTTCGTTATGCGTATTATGCTTCAGATAATCCATTAGAAACAGGAAGTACATTAGCTTCGGGCGGATTGGGAACAACGGGGGTAAAACCAACTTATTTGATCACAATTAAGATTTTAGAGCAGATTTTCAACATCAAATAAAAACCAAAAATGAGTACAAAAGTACCACAAAATAATACTGATCAAGAGATTGATATTTTTCAGCTTTCTAAAAGTATCGGCAGCTTTTTTGATCGAATAAATGCCTTAATTTTTCGATCGATCCAGTTTTTTATTAGAAACTGGATTATCGTTGCCATTTTAGTAATTCTCGGATTTGGATTGGGCTGGTATTTAGATGCAAGTAAAAAATCGTTTCAAAATCAGGTTATTGTAACACCAAATTTTGGAAGCGTTGATTATCTGTATACTAAAATAGATTTAATAGAATCGAAAATTATTTCGGGCGATACAGTTTTCTTAAAAAATGTTGTTGGAATTCAGCATCCAAAAACAATCAAAAAAATTGAAATAAAACCAATCGCCGATGTCTATAAATTTATCGAAGACAAAGAGCAGAATTTTGAACTTATAAAATTAATGGCTGAGGTTGGCGAAGTCAGTAAAGTTTTAGAAGATAATGTAACGAGCAAAAACTATACTTTTCATACTATTTCGTTTGTATCGAACGCAGTAACAAACGAAAAAGATATTGTTGAGCCATTGTTGAAATATTTAAACAATTCAAAATATTTTGATGCGCTGCAAAAAATAGGATATAAAAACCTTGAACAGCAAATAGTTCAAAATGATACTATTATATCGCAAATTGACCAAGTTTTAAATGGCTTTTCAAATACTGTAAAAAACGGACCTAAAAATGATAAACTGGTTTATTACAATGAAAATACCCAATTAAATGACATGATTAAAACAAAACAGTATTTAATTACAGATCAGGGAAAAAACAGATTAAGGCTGGTGAATTATGACAAGACGATTAAAGAAATTAATGCGACTTTAAATATCAATAATACTAAAATTACAAATGGAAATTTTAAAATAATGTTTCCGCTTTTCTTGATCTTAGCTTTTGTTTTAATTCATTTGTTTCAAAAGTTTTATCGTAAACAACTTTTGAAATCGCAGGTTAAATAACATTCATTTGAAAACGAATAAAATCTTTGAAAGAATTTCAAAAAATCCATTTCTAAAGCAAAGTTTAAGTACTTTGTTTTTGCGGATATTTGGAGTTTTTTTATTGTTTGGTTTCACCGTTTTTTTAACCAAAAACTATACCCCAAAACTAGTTGGTCAATACGATTTTGTACGATCCTTTTTATTAGCTGCCGGATGTATATGTATGCTTGGTTTTGACCAGTCAATTTTATATTTCAAAGGCTTTTTGGTAAGTAAAAATGAAGTTGAACAGCTCAAAAAAGTATATATAAAAATGATAATGATGCTTTTTACGGCTTCGGTATTGGCTTTAATTATCATTTTATGTATTGATGAAAAAAGAATAAATAATTATTTTTCAGATAATGAGGTTTATACGATACTTTTAAAAGGGGCGTCAATATTATTTTTCTATGGATTATCGCTTTTTAACACCGAGGTTTTTAGAGCCTTAGATAAATTATATATTGCGGAGTTATTTAGGAATATCTTAAAATATATTCCATTGATAATTGGTTCAATAGTCTTATTTTATTACCATAAAGAAACTTATTTAGTAGATGTTTTTTTATTAGGATTTGTTGTTTTAGCGATTTTAAGCTCAATTTTTGTTTTCATTTATTTTAATAACACAGTAGAAACAAGCACACCTGAAATTTTTTCTAAAAAAGAAATTTTTAAAAAATCATACCCAATTGCAATTAGCGGAATGGCTATGTTTTTATTAATGTGTTTTGATATTATGTTTTTAAAAAAATATCGAAACGACGAAGCAGTTGCATTTTATTCTGTTGGAGTAAAAGTTATGACTATTGTTTCAGTAATTATATTAACAGTAAACATTACCGTTTCAGCCAAAATTGCAGAGCTGTTTTCAAGTCATAACATCACAGAATTAAGAAAGATTCTTAGGAACAGTTCTCGTTTAATATTTGGGATTACCTTTCCTGTAATTTTATTAATAAGTGTTTTTTCAGAGTATGTTTTGTCCTTTTTCGGGCATCAATATATTGCAACACAGGAAGCTTTTTTAATTTTAATAATCGGCCAGGGAATTTGTTCAGCATTTGGTTCGGCTCCTGTTTATTTAAATATGACCGGAAGACAGCATATTTTTCAAATTATACTGATTGTTGCTGTCGTAATTAATTTTATTTTAAACCGATTTTTGATTCCGGAATATGGCATGATTGGAGCAGCAATTGCATTCGTTTCGAGTATGCTTTTTTGGAATAGTATTGCGGCCATAATTATCTATCGAAAAGATAAAATATTGATTTTTTTGCATTAAAAAAACGAGTTTAACATGAAAACTAAAATTGAAAAAAGTAAAGCAGCATTTTTGCTGATTGCGGCGGCAAATTTGTTTGTTGCAGCAATCTCTTTTTTTATTTTGCCACCCAAGTTTTTTTATGATGCAGCTATTATTGCCTACGATAAAATCAATGAAATAGGTTATATAGGCAGTTACCCGGTTGCTATTTTATTGTACAAAATTTCAGGACTACGTTATTTGCCATTTCCTGTTATTGCCTTAATTCAATTTCCTCTTTTAATGTATATTCTATATAAAATTGGAATTCCGGATCAATTTGAAAAACTAACCATTAAGAACATGCTGGTATATATGGGGATTTTAATGATTGCCATTTTTATGTCAATGCCATCAAAAGAGTTTATAACCTTTTTATATATCTCACCAATTGTTTTTATGTGTCTGAATCAGCAGATTTCTCTAAAAAAAACAATTATATACTCCACACTTTTATTATTAATTTTTGGGGTATTTTTTCGTCCTTATTATCTTTTGATTCCCGTTATTGG
Source organism: Flavobacterium sp. FG68 (assembly GCF_057808895.1). Taxonomy (NCBI): domain Bacteria; kingdom Pseudomonadati; phylum Bacteroidota; class Flavobacteriia; order Flavobacteriales; family Flavobacteriaceae; genus Flavobacterium; species Flavobacterium sp. FG68. Next base: position 160,288 of record NZ_JBMDIY010000004.1, on the reverse strand, counting down.
CGCCGGAATGTATTTAGTAAGTTTGATCAGTTTCAAAAGTAAAACCATAACCACTATATTTTATGGTTTATTGATTGCAGTTTTTCTATCTTTTAGTCATGGTATTATAAAAGGAAAATACCTTTCTGAAATTAGCCGTGAATTGGTAAACAGCGACAGGGTTGGTTCTTCAGATGCCAATTCTATAATTATTTCTCCCGTAAAAACAGATACATGGTATGGAGAAACAATAGGTATCTTTTATGGATTTTTCACAGTCAATGTTCCTTTAAACGGGTTAAAACACATACTGTCTCCACAAATTGTTATTTTTATAATTTGGCAGCTGCTTTTATTTTACATTTTATTAGTCCGTTTTGCCAAATGTCTGGCAGATAGAAAAACATATTCTAAAGAACTTTTAGTACTGCTTATCATTTTTGCTTTTTTTATTGTACAAGGCGTTTTCGAACCCGATTTAGGTACCGCAGTTCGCCATAAAATGGGTGTTTTTCCATTAATTTATTTTGCATTATACTATGAATCTTTCAGAAAAGAACTTCAATAAATTATTCCATGTTTTTTTGTGTCTGATTGCTATTGCAATGATTTTCAGAAAACCATGCTCATTACTTATTATTTTGTTTGGTGTTTTTAATTTGATTTTTATCCGAAAATTGAAATTCACAAAAACATCATGGATTTTAATTCTTTGTATTGCTTCACCGGTTCTGTTAGAATTATTACTTTTTTGGAACAATGATTCTTTTTCTAAAGGATTAAAAGCCATTGAAAAAAGCACTTCATTAGTGTTATTTCCAATTTTTATTATTGGAAATTATCTACGGGTAAAATTTTTAAAATTAATAGAAACTTATAGTATTGCAACAACAATGATAATGCTGGGATTTGCAATAAGGTTTTATATTCTATATCCCGATTTGTTAACCAAATATTTAAACAGAATTGACCTGTTTGAAATAGGTTATAAATTTGCAGACAGTATTGGTATTCATGCACCAGCCCTAAATATGCACTTGGCATTTGTTTCCGTTTGTGCATTTTATTTTGTTTTTTACAGTTTTCATAATGATGAAAAAAGAGCCCTTAAAATTCTTCGATTTGTGGTCTTTTTGCTATCGTTTTCTTTTGTTCTTTTGGTCAATACAAGAATGGCGTTAGTGAATGTTTTAATTGGTTACGCTATCGTTTTTATTGTTGAAATAAAGTCAAAGATTAGTTTACGCAGAATCGCATTAACGTCAATAGGACTTTTAATTGTATTAGGCGGTATCTTGTTTTTTTTCGTGCAGAAGAATCCATACATGAAACAGAAATATTCTACGGTTACTTTTGCTTATATGGATAAAGTAGGGAAACTAGATGAAATAGATCATCCGGAAATTTATGCTTTTAATACTCTGGCAACAAGGCTGTCAATCTGGAAATCAGCATGGGAATTATCGGTTAAAAACCTTCCTTTTGGAGTTGGTGCTTCAGATGGAAAGCCAGAATTAAATAAATATTACAAAGAAACAAACCAGCATTTTTTAGCAAAATTTGAATTTCCAACACACAACCAGTTTTTAGATTTTTTATTGAAGTTTGGAATCCTCGGCCCTCTGGTTGTAATGCTTTATATTTTTACTATTGGATATTTAGGTTACGATTTAAAAAATTCAGTAATAATTACGTTTTTCATCATCTTTTTGACCTCAAACTTAATAGATGATTTCTTGCTTCGATTTGATGGAATTGCCTTTAGCGGACTTTGGTTTTCTGTTTTTTCGAGTTATTGGCTGCAGCAAAAAATTACGCTTGATAAAGAGCCAGAAGCTGTTTAAAATTTTCATCTTTATCGAAAATCTCATAGCATCTTTTTAGTGCATTTTCTCCAAATTGAGTTCTCATTTTTGGATCTTTTAAAATCTCGAGATAGTTTTCTAATTCATCGATTTTGTCAAAAAGAAACCCTGTTTGATCAGGAACAACAATGTCTTTATTTCCAATAATGTTCGTTGCAATTACAGGTTTTTCTAATACCATAGCTTCTAAAACAGCAATAGGTAAACCTTCCCAAAGAGAAGTTTGAAGATAAACATCGATAGAATTTAATTTTTCAAAAACGACTTTTTTGTCTAAAAGCCAACCAGTAATTTTAATGTTTGGTGCTGTAATCAAATGATTTAGTTCTCCGTCGCCAATCCAGATAAAATTAAAATCAGGAAAACGTAAAGCAATATCATTAAACAATTGTGGATTTCTTGCTGCGGTGATTCTGCCCAAAATTCCAATTGTCAATTTTGCATTTTGGTGAGGAAAAAAATGCTGACGAATATCTATAATATCAACTCCATTTCGAATGAGTTTTGCAGGTCCAATATTTTTTGCGATTTCAAACTCGGTGTCGCCGCATGCAATAATTGTTCCTCCAAAAAACCATTGAAAACCCTTTTCTATAACAGAATAGAATTTTTTTGTAGTTTTTGAAATATCCGTTCTTAAAAAAGCATATCCGTGTGGCGTATAAAAAATCTTTACTTTTTTGAATAAGAAAAAAGCAGCAATTCGTCCTAAAACACCCGCTTTTGAGGAGTGAAGATGAATTATGTCAGGATTGATTTTTTTAAGTTCTCTGGTAAGTTTAACAATGTCGCGGTAATCCTGCAGGAAAGAAATCTCTCTTACCATATTGATATTTATTAAGTTAACACCTTTTGAAAATTCAGAGTTAACTTTTTCTACACTAACACCATTTCTGTTACTGCTATAAATAATGGTAGTTTCTATGGTTTTGCAATTTTTTTCATCACCAAAGAAAGCTGACAAATCCTTAAAATAAGTATAAACACCACCTTCTAGTGCTTCCACAACGTGTACAACTTTCAAAACATTCAAAATTTAGTTTCGTAAAAATAGAATAAACCAATTTAATAACGAATTAAAAAATAGAATTCTCCTATTGATTAAGATTTTAGTCAATTTAAAAGGCGAGATATTTTATTACATTTGTGCAAATTTACAAAGATTACCAAAACAAAAGGTTCAACAAAATCATTATGAAAAGAATACTTATTACCGGAGCAGCGGGTTTTTTAGGATCACATTTGTGCGATCGATTTATCAAGGAAGGTTATTTTGTTATCGGAATGGATAATTTGATTACTGGAGATCTTAAAAACATTGAGCATCTATTCAAATTAGAGCATTTTGAATTTTACCATCACGATATTACAAAATTTGTCCATATACCTGGAGACTTAGATTATATTTTACATTTTGCCTCACCTGCAAGTCCTATCGATTACTTAAAAATTCCAATTCAGACTTTAAAAGTAGGTTCTTTGGGAACTCACAATTTGCTAGGATTGGCAAGAGTTAAAAAAGCTAGAATTCTTATTGCTTCAACTTCTGAAGTGTACGGAGATCCTTTAGTGCATCCACAAACCGAAGAATACTACGGAAACGTGAATACAATTGGGCCAAGAGGCGTTTATGACGAAGCGAAACGTTTTCAGGAATCGATAACGATGGCTTATCATACGTTTCATGGCGTAGAAACCAGAATCGTGCGTATTTTTAATACATACGGCCCAAGAATGCGTTTAAACGACGGGCGTGTAATTCCGGCATTTATTGGGCAGGCACTTCGTGGAGAAGATTTAACAATCTTTGGAGACGGTATGCAGACTCGTTCGTTTTGTTATGTAGACGATCAGGTAGAAGGTATTTTTAGATTATTACATTCTGATTATGTATATCCTGTAAATATTGGAAACCCGGATGAAATTACAATAAAAGATTTTGCAGAAGAAATCATAAAACTTACCGGAACAAATCAAAAAGTAGTATACCATCCATTGCCTATAAATGATCCATTGCAGCGTCAGCCAGATACTACAAAAGCAAAAGAATTATTGGGCTGGGAAGCAAAAGTAAGCCGTTCTGAAGGGATGAAAATTACATACGATTATTTTAGATCACTTTCTAAAGAAGAACTTTCTAAAGAAGAACATAAAGATTTTTCAAGCTATATTAAATAACATCAATTAGAATTGTTTTCTAACTATATATGACATTTCACACAGGAAGATATTCAAAATATATTCGGCCAATAAGTATTTTAATCGACCTATTTGTGATCTCGATAGTAAGTTTTTTTGTTTTTAATGATCTGGTTTCAAATATCTGGATACTTATTTTATATCAAAATGCAGCGTGGGGAATTGTTGCGTTTTCAATTAAATTTTACGAAGTATACCGTTTTACGACGCCAATAGCTATTGCATCAAAAATAATAAAACAAGGAACTTTATTTCTCTTAACAAGTATTGCATTTTTTCCATTTTCGAAACAAGCGATTTTTAGCGAATATAAGATTGTAGTATTTATATCCTTGATTTTGGTCTTGGTAACGGTTTTTAAATTTGCTCTATTTTTCTATTTAAAAGAATATAGAATCATAACAGGAAGCAATTATAGAAATGCTGTTATCATTGGGTTTACACCAGAAGCCATTCGATTAAAAGATCTTTTTGAAACAAGAAGAGATTATGGATATCGGTTTCTGGGATATTTTTCAGATAAAAAAGTAAACCAAAAAATTACAGGTAAGCTAGCTGATTTAAAACCATTTGTAATTGAGAACGAGGTCGATGAAATTTATTGTTCCTTAAATGAAGTTTCGAATAAAAGTTTGAAAGACCTCATTGATTTTGCAGATGAAAATAATAAAACCATAAAGTTTATTCCTGATACAAAAGAGATTTTTTCGAAAAACTTAAAGATAGATTATTACGATTTTTTTCCCGTGCTTTCGTTAAAACAAACAATGCTTAACGAACCGACAATAAAATTTATAAAACGCTTTTTTGATATTTCATTCTCAATATTAGTGATTATTTTTTTGTTGTCATGGTTAATTCCGTTACTGGCAATTTTAATAAAATTAGAATCAAAAGGACCGGTATTTTTTAGACAGGGAAGGCCTGGAATGGAAGAAAATGAATTTGTATGTTATAAATTCCGTTCAATGTACATTAACAAAACAACAGAAAAAGAAGCTTCAAAAGACGACCCGCGTGTGACAAAAATGGGACGATTTATGAGAAAAACGAGTATAGATGAGCTTCCGCAATTTATAAATGTTTTGTTAGGAGATATGTCCGTAGTTGGTCCTAGACCACATTTATGGTCTCAGAATAAAGAATATGGCAATAGGGTCAAAAAATACATGATTCGTCATTGTGTAAAACCCGGAATTACCGGATTAGCACAAGTAAGCGGTTTTCGAGGAGAAATTACAGCAGAAAGAGATATGGTAAACAGAATAAAATTTGATGTTTTTTATATCGAAAACTGGTCATTAATTCTGGATTTGAAAATAATTTCGCAAACGATAATAAACATTTTCAAAGGCGATAAAAAAGCATATTAATGAACGATTTAGTATCTATTTTAACACCAACCTATAATACTGAAAAGTTCATTAGAGCCACTATAGAATCAGTTCAAAATCAGACGTACCAAAACTGGGAAATGATTTTGGTTGATGATGCATCGACAGATGAAACGGTTTCTATTATTGAAGAATTTGTTCAAAAGGATTCCAGAATTAAATTATTCAAATTATCTAAAAATTCAGGAAATGGTTTCGCAAGAAATGAAGCTTTGGAAAAAGCTACGGGAAAATACATTGCCTATCTTGATGCAGATGATTTGTGGTCTTCAACTAAATTAGAAAAACAGATTCAGTTTTTAAAAACAAATAATCAGCCTTTTACTTTTAGTTATTATGATTCTATTGATGAAGAGGGAAATAATTTAAAAAGAAGAGTAGAATCGCCAAATCCGTTAACGTATAAAGAATTGTTTTTTTGTAATTACGTTGGTAATCTTACGGCTATTTACGACACTGAATATTTTGGAAAAATCAAATTAGAATCTTCAGAAAAAAGGCAGGATTGGAGAATATGGCTTACGATTTTAAAACAATTAAAAGCGGTAGAAGCCGTTCCAGAATCTTTAGCTTTTTATAGAATTAGAAAAGATTCCATTTCATCTTCAAAATTCAAATTGATAAAACACAACTTTGGTGTTTATCGAGATTTTCATGGTTTTAATTTCGTGTCTTCTGTTTTATTGATGATACGATTTCTATTTACTCAGCTGGTTATAAAACCGAGATATATAAAGAAAGTTTAAATATTCTCTCTAAGGTCGCAATTTGCGACCTTAGAGAATCGCGATTAGATTGGAGGTCACAATTTGTGACCTCCAATTTTCAAATTAAGATATTTTGAGAGTCAATCATCGCAAAACTTGAAGTCGCAATTTGCGACTTCAAGTTTTTAAGGTCACAATTTGTGACTTTAAAGAATTATTTTTTATACCCAATCTTGATTCTACCAACTTCATTTTCTTTTTTCTCAGTTAGTTCATCTAAATAGGAAAAAACCAATTCAATATTTTTATCATGATTCTCTAACTTCTTTTGAATCTGTAGAATATCAACTTTAATTTCTGTTGTATCCAAAAGCATTTGTCTCACTTTCGTGAAAATACGCATGATTTGAATATTGGTTTGAATTGCTTTGTCGCTTTTTAAGATGCTTGACAACATTAAAACGCCATGTTCAGTGAAAGCTGTTGGAATTTTACGTAAACCCATTTTTTCAGAATTGGAAATCACAATTTGTGATTTCCAATTTTCAAATTCTGATTTATTAAGTTCAAACATAAAATCTTCTGGAAATCTAGATATGTTCCTTTTAACTGCTTGGTTTAAAATTCGTGTCTCAACTCCATAAAGTAATGCCAAATCACGATCGAGCATCACTTTTTGACCACGAATAAAATATATTTTATTTGAAATAGTTTCTTCAGAAAGTAAAGATTGATCGTCCATAAGTTTTTAATTAGAAAAAACAAATGTAAGATTTTACTTATGTTTACAAATAAGATTTAAACTGTTTTAATTTCCCACGATTGGTTCTTTCTAAAACAGATTTTCTAGTAAAAGTGAAGTTCAAATTTGGTTCTAAATATAAATCGATGGCTTCTTTTATTTTTTGAATTTGTTCTGAAACCAATTCTTTTTCAGCAACATATTCAATTTCAAAAGTATCTAATTGCATTTGTTTGATGATAAATTCTTTTACATTTCCGTCATCCTCAATAATGCTTTTGGTTACATAATAAAATGTCAAACCAGGAGATTTTTTCCCGCTTGGTAAAATGGCAACATCATTTGTTCTGCCAATTAATTTTTTTAAAATTGGTTTTTGAGGGGTACTTTTTTCATCGAGAATTCCGATGTCACCAATTTCATATCTGATAAAAGGATTTGCTTTGTTGAATAAAGATGTAATTACAATTTTGCCTTCCGTTCCATGTGGAACAACATTATTGTTTTCATCTAAAATTTCTACAAAAAGAGTTTCAGCATTTACCTGCCATTCGCCTTGAGGATTTTCAAAAGCAATTAAATCAAGTTCAGAAGCGCCGTATTCACTAATAATCGGAATGCCGAATTGTTTTTCCAGTAGTTTTTTATCCGTTTCAAAAAGCATTTCCGAAGTCACAAAACAAGCTTTTAATGTTGGACAGATTTCATTTAGAAAGATATTTCTCTGTTCTAAAAATTTGGCGAATAAAACAATAGAACTGGTATAACCATTGACATAATCGAATTTTTTCGATTTGAATTTCTGCAGAAATTTTTCTAAAATATCATCAGATAAATCAAAAACCGGAAAACGAAAACGATGTGTCAGGAAATCTTTGAAACGTTCTTTTTGGTATCCAATAAAATCCATCGGAATGCCATAAAAACGGGCTTGATAAGAATGATTAAAATCAATCCCAAACCAGCCAAAACGCATAATGTTTGAAGCCCATGTTAAAGCGTGCGAATATTTATCTTTAGCAAAAACAAAAGGTGTTCCGCTTGATCCGGAGGTTTTGTTGAGGTAAATATTGCTTTTTGAATAACCGTTTGAAAGTCTTTCTTCGAGTGGTTTTTGTAGATTTTGTTTGTTTAAAATCGGTAAATCTTCCCAATTTTCGACAGTTGTATTTCCAACTAATTCTTTATAAAACGAGTTATTCTTCAAATGAAAATCAACAATTTCTTTCTTTTGACTTTGGAGAAATGAAGCATATTCTTCTTCAGAAAAATGAACAATTTTATCCAATTCGGCTTTGGCTTTCTTTATAGGAAAACCATTTAATTGAAGGGAAAGATCAAAAAGGTGAACCATTAAACAGCTTCTTTTAAATCGTAACGTTTAATTGATTTCAATTCCTGACGTTTATTTGATTCTTCTTCTTCAATATCAAAATCGTCCTGAAGTCCCAGCCAAAATTTAGCAGAATTTCCAAAATAATGACTTAATCGCAGAGCAGTATCAGCAGTAATTCTTCTATTACCTTTAATGATTTCAGAAATCCTCGTTTGCGGAATTTTCAAATCTTTAGATAAACGATAAGGTGTAATATTTAGAGGAATTAAAAATTCTTCCGATAAAATCTCTCCTGGATGTATATTTTTTAATTTTTCCATTTTAATTCTTTTTTAATGATAATCGATAATTTCAACATTTGAAGCATTTCCATTTTCCCAAACAAAAATTATGCGCCATTGATTGTTAATTCGGATGCTGTAAAAATCCTTTAAATTACCGCTTAATTTTTCAAGACGGTTAGAAGGTGGAATTCTTAAATCGGTTAAATTTTGAGAGTTATGAAGCATTCTAAGTTTTCTTCTACCAATTTGCTGTATTTCAATTGAAGGTTTTTTGACAACAACACCATTCCAAATTTTTTCAGTTTCTTTCGATCCAAATGAGATTATCATACCTTTCGCATTACTAACGTCAAAAGTAAGTAAAAAAAATTATTATATACGGTTAAAAGCAACTATTTTTGCACCACAACATAAATACAACTATACCATGACAATTTTATTATTGGGATCAGGCGGAAGAGAGCATGCTTTTGCGTGGAAAATGATTCAGAGTCCGCTTTGCGAAAAACTTTTTGTTGCACCAGGAAATGCAGGAACAGCTGCAATTGCTGAAAATGTAGCAATTGCTCCAACTGATTTTGAAGCAATAAAAGCATTAGTGCTTAAAGAAAATATAAGCTTAGTAGTCGTAGGGCCAGAAGATCCGTTGGTAAAAGGTATTTATGATTATTTTAAAAACGACGAAAGTTTAAAAAATATCCCGGTAATTGGTCCATCAAAATTAGGGGCTCAATTAGAAGGAAGTAAAGAATTTGCAAAAGAATTCTTGATGAAACACAATATCCCGACTGCGGCTTATGATAGTTTTACTGCCGAAACGGTTGAAGAAGGATGTAAATTTTTAGAAACATTACAGCCTCCATTCGTTTTAAAAGCAGATGGTTTAGCTGCAGGAAAAGGAGTTTTGATTATTCAGGATCTTGAAGAGGCTAAAACTGAACTTAGAAACATGTTAGTTCACGAGAAATTTGGAGTGGCAAGTTCAAAAGTTGTTATTGAAGAATTTTTGGACGGAATCGAATTAAGCTGTTTCGTTTTAACTGACGGAAAAAGCTATAAAATTCTTCCAACAGCAAAAGATTACAAAAGAATTGGCGAAGGCGATACAGGATTAAATACAGGCGGAATGGGAGCAGTTTCTCCAGTTCCTTATGTTGATGCTGTTTTAATGGAAAAAATCGAAACTCGTATCGTAAAACCAACAATCGAAGGTTTCCAAAAAGACGGAATCGAATATAAAGGATTTGTATTTATTGGTTTGATCAATGTAAAAAATGAACCAATTGTTATTGAATACAACGTAAGAATGGGAGATCCTGAAACTGAAGTTGTAGTTCCTAGATTAGAATCTGATTTAGTTGAATTGTTCCTTTCGGTTGCAAATCAAAAATTAGATGAATTCGAATTAAAAGTTGATCCAAGAAGTGCGACTACAATTATGGTAGTTTCTGGCGGATATCCTGAAGATTTCGAAAAAGGAAAAGTTATTACAGGTTTAGAAAATATTACTGATTCGATAGTTTTTCACGCCGGTACAAAATTAGATGGCGAAAATGTCGTTAGTAATGGAGGACGTGTTTTGACTGTGACATCATATGGAGATGATTTTCAACAGGCCATAAAAAAATCTTACCAAAATATAGATAAACTAAATTTTGATAAGATGTATTTTAGAAAGGATATCGGCTTCGACTTACTTTAAGAAAGAGTGAGCCGTTGTATCTTGGTTTTCAGTTCCTGCAGCATCAAAAATACGTAATTGTTTAATCCAATATACGATTGCTGCAGAACAGATAATCATAAAAATCCAGTTGATAGTGTTTGCACCAAACCATGTTTTTAATTCTAAATGACGTAAAAAGTCAAGCGGAGCAAATAAAATGTTAACGAATAAGTATTGTATTCCTTCAAAAAAAGCTTTCATAATTTATAAAATTATATGTTATTATTGTTTTAACGCCTTGAAGCAAAATTCAAACTGAGAATCTTTTTTCAACTTGTTGGTTTTCCTTTTTAAACAAGTATTATATTTACAGTCACAAAAGTATAAAATATCCTTATGATAACAAGTGTTTTTAAAAAATCTACACCATTAAATTATTCGTTGGTTGTAATTTTGATACTGGTTTTCTTCTTTATGTTTCAAATTCGAGAAACGTCTTGGATAAATTCTTATTTTACGATATTTCAAAAAGTAAGTTTACTGTGCTTTATTTTTGCTTCATTTTTCATGGTCAATTTTATTGTCAAGAAAAACGGGCTCAGTAAAGACAACGGTTACGCGATATTTTTCTACTTATTATTCATCTTGTTTTTCCCAACAATATTCAATCATCCAAATGTTGTTTATGCCAATTTCTTTATATTATTGGCACTTCGAAGATTAATTTCCCTTCAGTCTTTAAAAGCATCAAAGGAAAAAATATTCGATGCTTCTTTTTGGATTTTTGTAGCTTGTTTATTTCAATTTTGGAGTATCCTTTTTGTGATTTTAGTTTTTATATCGATAATTTTTCACGTTTCGAGAGATTACAGAAACTGGGTTTTGCCATTTATTGCACTTTTGGCTGTGTCAATCGTCTTTTATATGGTTTCATTAATGTTCCATATTGATGCTGTTAAGTTTGTTCAGGAACGTGCAGTAGTCGATTTTAGAATAGATTATTTTAAAAATAATTACGAAAATGGAGCGCTTTCGATATATGCAGCGGTTGTCGTGTTTTTTGTGTTTTCAATGTTAACAACCTTGTCAAACAGACCGCAAATTGTACATACATCGTATAAAAAAGTGGTAGCCTGTTTTTTTATTGCCGTTCTTGTTTTCCTTATTTCGCCAGATAAAACAAACGATTTATTATTGTTCAGCATTGCACCATTATCAATGATGGCAGCAAGTCACGTAGAATATATGCAGCAAAAACTCAACAACGAAATTGTATTTTATGTTTTGATTTTGTGCAGTTTATTTACTTTTTTCTCTCAGTTATAATTTACTTCCGTACGCAAGATCGCCGGCGTCACCAAGACCGGGAACAATGTAATTTTTCTCATTTAGTTTTTCGTCTAAAGAAGCAACCCATAAATGACAATTTTCGGGAAGGTTTTTTTCAAGATGTGCAATTCCTTCTGGCGCAGCAATAACCACCACAATATGAAATTCTGTTGGCGCAGCATTTTCAATTAGTTTTTTGTGAACTGCGACAATAGATTGTCCCGTTGCCAGCATAGGGTCAAGAAGTAAAACTGTTTTATTGTTTAAATTTGAAATAGCCTGATATTCAACTAAAATTTCAAAATCGTCACCACCATTTGGATGAAATCTGCAGGCAGAAACAAAGCTGTTTTCGGCATGGTCAAAATAATTTAAAAAGCCATTATGAAGCGGTAATCCAGCTCTCAAAATCGGACATAAAACCAAATCAGTTTCAATTTCAGTAGTTTTTTTAATGCCCAGCGGAGTTTGAATTTCAACACTTTTATACGGTAAAGTTTTGCTTAATTCATAAGCCATAATTTCGCCAATGCGTTCAATATTTCTTCTAAAACGCATACTGTCGTTCTGCACATTTACATTTCTAATTTGTCCCAGAAAATGATTTAGAACACTATTGTTTTCAGATATATAATGAATTTTCATGATGATTTTTTAATTTATTAACGAACAATTATATAAAAACAAAAAATAATTTCTTTTTTTCGCAGCATAAAAGTATAAAAAGTATCTTTGTATCTCTAAAAAATAAAGACATGTTTTCAAAATTAGCATATTCTGTTTTCGAACAAAGCATTAAAGATTATCATCAATTTGATAATGTTGACCAGCCTATAAACAATCCGTTTCCAAAAGATAAATTCGAACATTTATTATATTTAAAAAACTGGATTGATACTGTTCAATGGCATTTTGAAGATATTATTCGTGATCCGCAAATTGATCCTGTAGCGGCTTTGACTTTAAAAAGACGTATCGACGCTTCAAACCAGGAACGCACTGATATGGTTGAATATATCGACAGTTACTTTTTGCAAAAATACAGCCATGTAAAAGCAAAAGACGGAGCAAAAATCAACTCTGAAAGTCCGGCTTGGGCATTTGACAGATTGTCTATTTTGGCTTTAAAAATTTATCACATGAATGAAGAAGCGACTCGTGCAGAAGCAACTCAGGAACACAGAGATAAATGTCAGGAAAAATTAAATATTCTTTTAGAGCAAAGAACAGATTTATCTACAGCAATTGAAGAATTATTGACTGATATCGAAAGTGGAGAAAAATTCATGAAAGTGTACAAACAAATGAAAATGTACAACGACGATGATTTGAACCCGGTTTTATACCAAAACAAAAAATAATTTGGCAGAGTTGTCTAACAGCCAAATTAAACATATAGCCGTCATGAGACTTTCCGCAATGGGAGATGTCGCCATGACGGTTCCTGTTTTACGCGCTTTTGTAAAGCAATATCCAACGGTGAAACTAACCGTTATTTCCCGCCCTTTTTTTAAACCTTTTTTTGACGGAATCCCGAATCTTGAGTTTTTTGCTTTTGATGAAAAAGAAAGACACAAAGGTTTTCCGGGACTTTTACGTTTATATAAAGACGTAAAAAAACTCAAAATAGATGCTTTTGCAGATCTTCATAATGTTTTACGATCTAAAGTGGTGAGTTTGCTTTTCGCTTTAAGCGGAAAAAAAAGAGCAACTGTAGATAAAGGCCGAGAAGGAAAAAAAGAATTGACAAGAGCAGAAAACAAAATTTTCAAGCAATTGCCAACGATGTTCGAAAGACATGCAAAAGTGTTTGAACAACTTGGTTTTCCTGTAGATTTATCCAATCCTGACTTTCCTAAAAAGGCAATTTTTGGTGGAGAAATTACAGATCTAGTTGAAGAAAATTATGAAAAACTAATTGGAATTGCTCCTTTTGCCCAATACGATTCTAAAGTTTATCCTTTAGATTTAATGAAGGAAGTAATAACAAAACTGGCAGAAAATAAAGATTATACTATTTTACTTTTTGGAGGAGGAAATAAAGAAATTGAAATTTTAAATTCACTTTCAGAACCTTTTAAAAATGTAATAAACGTTGCCGGAAAAATTAAGTTTCAGCAGGAACTAAAATTAATAAGCAATCTTGATGTAATGCTTTCTATGGATTCTGGAAATGCTCATATTGCTGCAATGCTTGGGGTAAAAGTAATTACACTTTGGGGCGCAACACATCCTTATGCAGGATTTTTGCCTTTCAACCAAAATTTAGAAAATGCTTTAACTTCAGACAGAAATCAATATCCAAAATTACCAACTTCTGTTTACGGAAATAAATTTGTAGAAGGTTACGAAGATGCAATGAGAACAATTTCTCCAGATGACGTTGTTTCTAAAATTAAAAATCAATTATAACATATTATTGTCAGGCTGAGCGAAGTCGAAGCCCTCTTAAATATATAAGCCCTTCGACTTCGCTCAGGGTGACAAAAAAGCAATAAAAAAATTCCAAATTCCAACGTTAAATGGAATTTGGAATTTTTTTTATTGGAATTTCTTATAAATCCAAAAGAAGATATCCTATCGCTTTCTTTTTGTTTTTATCAACTACAACTTTTACAAAATGATTTTCTTTTTCTGTAGCCAATAAAATGTGTTCAAAATCATTGGTTGAATTTCTGTAAACTTTATGTACCAATTCAGATTCTTTAATTTTTTTCGATAGAATTTTAGCCGCTTTCAATTCACTTACATAAGGCCAAATATTAAAAAAGCTATCATTAGAGATTGATATTTCGGTCATTCCCTCATTCTTTGAGCAATCATACTTTTCTTTTGAAAGTAGTTTAGGAGCTTTTCTGTTTCTTCTTTTTTTGATTACGAAGTAGATACAAAAAAGAGAAGTTATTACAAAAAGTAATATAAAAGTTAGACGGAGGTAGTGATGCATTGCCATAATATTGAATGTTTTAAAAACGTTTTGACAAGTCTTAAGTGCACTACTAATATACTAAATTTCCGGTATGTTTTTTAAAAATAACCCAATTATTTGAATGCTTTTTTGTGTATTTCTTAAATTTGAAAAGTATACTTTCTAAATTTTAAACGGGATAAACGAAATAACTCACAAAAAAAATTCCAAATCCCAATTGTAAAATCGGAATTTGGAATTTATATTTTAAAATTTAGAAGATTAAACGTCGTCGTAATCTACATAAATAGTATCTGAAGTTGGGTGCGCCTGACAAGTTAAAATTAAACCTTCGGCAATTTCACCATCTGTTAAAATAGAATTTTTTGTCATTTCAGCAGTTCCGGCAGTAACTCTTCCTAAACAGCTGCTGCAAATTCCGCCCTGACAAGAGTAAGGAGCATCAACACCATGTTTTAAAGCTGCATCAAGAATAGTTTGTTTTTTAGACATTTCAAAAGTAACTTCTTCATCGTCAACTAAAACAGTAATTTTAGTATGTCCTTCCTGAGAACCCTGGATTACGTGTTCTTCAGAAGAACTAGTAAAAAGTTCAAATTTAATAGCAGATTCTTTTACGTTTTTCTCTTTCAAAACATTCGAAACTGTATTGATCATTTCTTCAGGTCCGCACAAATAAAATTTATCAAATTCTAATTCTTTGTGTTTGTTGTTCAATACAAAATTTACGGTCGATTTTTCGATTCTTCCAAACAATGCATTTTCAACTTTCGCCTGGCTGTAAACATAATGCACGAAAAAACGGCCAACATACTGTAATTGTAAGTCGTGTAATTCCTGATGAAAAATAGTTGCTTCAGGAGTTCTGTTTCCGTAAACCAATACAAATGAACTTTTTGGTTCATTCTTTAAAACTGATTTTAAAATAGAAAGTACCGGCGTGATTCCACTTCCGGCAGCAAACGCCACATAATTTTTTTGTCTTTCAGCATCAGGCTCAAAAGTAAATTTTCCTTCTGGCTGACCCACTTCAAGAACGTCTCCTGCTTTTAGTATTGTATTCGCAAATTGCGAAAACAAACCGCTTTTTACAGCCTTAACCGCAATTCGCAATTCACCGCTTTCTGGCGCAGAACAAATAGAGTAGGCACGACGAATTTCTTGATTATCAAGCGTTAATTTTAAATTTATGTATTGTCCGGCTATAAATTTATAGTCTTGTTTAAGTTCTTCTGGAACATTAAAAAGTACAGAAACCGCATCGGCAGTTTCACGTTTTACCTCTTTAATTATAAGTTTTAAGAATGAAGGCATGATTTAATTTTTTTGCAAAAGTAGCAAACCATAAGTAATTGACACTTACTAAAATATTTTTTTTAACTTTTTTTGTAACGTTTTCCTACATTTGATCTCTTACTACAAAAATCAAAACCAATTAACCATGATTAAAAAGTTTATTTATCTCGAATGGAAAGCCTTTATCAGGTCGGCATCATTTGGTAAAAACCTGGCAATGAAAATTATACTGGGGTTTTTAATGATCTATTTTTCATTAATTTTTATAGGAATGGGTGTTGGGGCATTTTACATTCTTAAAGAAATGCATCTGGAACCATTTGTAACCGTAAACCGATTTTTGATTTATTACTTTCTTCTTGATTTAGTAATTCGTTTGCTGCTGCAATCAATTCCCGTTTTAAATATCAAACCGTTATTGGTTTTGCCTTTTAAGAAACCCGTAATTGTTCATTTTTCATTGGGCAAAACTGTTTTGTCTTTTTTTAATTGGGTTCATGCCTTATTCTTTGTTCCGTTTTCAGTTGTTTTAGCAATTGAAGGATATGATATAACAGCAATTATTTTCTGGAATTTGGCAATGCTTTCTTTTATATACATCAACAATTTTTTGAATATAATTTTAAGCAATATCGATAAATTATTTGTTGTCTTTCTTGGATTAATTCTTGTTTTGGGCGGTGCGCAATATTACAAATTGTTTGATGTCACAATTTTCACAACTCCCTTTTTTCAAGGACTTTATAATATAAAAGGATTATTTTTAATTCCCGTTTTAGTATTAGCAGGTTTGTATATTTTTAGTTTTAAATTCCTCAAAAAAAATCTTTATCTCGACGCTGGGCTTTCTGTAAAAGAAGATGTTGCTCAAACAGAAAATCTTTCGTGGCTGAATCAGTTTGGAACTTTGGGAACTTTTCTGAAAAACGATATTAAACTTATCAAAAGAAACAAAAGGTCGAAAACGACTATTTTTATGAGCATTTTATTTTTGTTCTACGGATTTTTGTTTTTCTCCGGAGGAATTGAAACCTACGACAAACCAGTAATGCACCTTTTGGCGGGGATTTTTGTTTCGGGCGGATTTTTATTTGTCTTTGGACAATTTGTTCCAAGCTGGGATAGTGCGTATTATCAATTAATGATGACACAAAATATTCCGTATCGCGGTTATATTATGGCAAAATGGTGGTTGATTGTTATTGCCACAATTATTTCTACAATTCTGGCTTCATTTTATATTTATTTTGGATGGCAGATTTATTTAACTATTGTTGTTGCGGCAATTTATAACATTGGAGTCAATTCGCATTTAGTTTTATTGGGAGGTGCTTTTACTAAAACTCCAATCGATTTAAGTAATGCAGGCGGTGCTTTTGGAGATAAAAAAGCGTTTAATGTAAGTGCGATGTTATTAACGCTTCCAAAAATTTTACTGCCTTTGGGACTATATGGAGCAGGAATTTATTTTGACAATAAAAACCTCGGACTAGCATTAGTTGCCGGCGCCGGAGTTTTAGGCTTTATCTTTAAAGACAAAGTTTTTTCTTTAATCGAAAAAAGATATAAAATCGAAAAGTACAGTACAATAAATGCTTATAAACAAAAGAGTTAATTAGAGAATATGTCAATTTGGTAATGATATAATTTTATCAGATAGAATCTAAAATCTAAAATTACACCATGATACAAGTAAATCAACTTTCAAAAAAATATAACGGTACTACAGTTTTAAATATTCAAAATCTTGAAATTCCAAAAGGACAGAGCTTTGGATTAGTGGGCAATAACGGAGCAGGAAAAACTACTTTTTTTAGTTTGCTTTTAGATTTAATCCAGCCTTCGACAGGAAATATAACAAGCAATGATATTCAGGTAAATACGAGTGAAAACTGGAAATCTTTTACAGGTTCTTTTTTAGATGAAAGTTTCCTGATTGGTTACTTGACTCCCGAAGAATATTTTTATTTTATTGGAGATTTACGTCATCAAAATAAAGCCGATATTGATGCATTGCTAGCGAAACATGAAGAATTTTTTAATGGAGAAATTTTAAACAACAAAAAATACCTTCGTGATTTATCAAAAGGAAATCAAAAGAAAGTGGGAATTATTGCAACACTTATAGGAAACCCTGAGGTAGTAATTTTAGACGAACCTTTTGCAAATTTAGATCCGACAACAGTAAGCCGATTAAAGAAAATTATTAAAGAATTAGCTGAAAATCCAAACGTTACTGTTTTAGTTTCGAGTCATGATTTACAACACACCGTTGAGGTTTGTGATAGAATTGTTGCACTCAATAAAGGTGAAATTGTAAAGGATATTCAAACCTCAGAAGAAACCTTACAAGAATTGGAATTGTTTTTTGCTGTATAAGTCTCTAAAGTTTCAAAAAAGAAGTGTATTTTTACAAGTCATTATACTAAAAATGCTTTTTAGAAGTTAATGCTTTAAAATCAGTTCTATTGAAAAAGAATACTCTTAAATATAGTTTTTTTCTCACTTTTTTTCTCCTTTTGATAGCATGTTCTACCAAGAATAATACTTTTGTGAACAGAAATTCCCATGCATTAAGTACAAAATATAACATTTTGTACAATGGTGGAATTGGTCTTGACAAAGGGCTGCTGGCTATTCAGGCCAACAATCAAGATAATTTCTGGAAGCGACTTCCAATTGAAAAAATGCAGTTTGATGAAAATTTTTCGGAAGGATCAAAAACAAAAAATCCTGACTTCGAAAAAGCAGAAACTAAAGCAACAAAAGCAATTCAAAAACACTCCATGAATATTGGAGGAAGAGAAAGAAACTATCAAATTGACGAGGCATATTTAATGCTTGGAAAAGCCAGATATTATGATCAGCGTTTTATTCCGGCCTTAGATGCTTTCAATTACATTCTCTACAAATATCCAAACAGCAGTAATATTTATACAGCAAAAATCTGGCGCGAAAAAACCAATATGCGTTTAGGAAATGATGCGATTGTTGTTAAAAACATCAATCAATTATTAAAGAAAACAGATTTAAATAAACAAACATTTTCTGATGCCAATGCTTTATTGGCAGAAGCTTTCCTGAATTTAGAAGAAAGAGACAGTGCCGTTGCAAAACTTAGAATTGCAGAAGAATTTTCAAGAATAAATGAAGATCGTGCCCGTTATAAATTCATCCTGGGACAAATGTATCAGGAAGTTGGAAATAAAGACAGCGCCACTTATTATTATGATGGCGTAATCGATATGAATCGTAAAGCCAACAGAAAATACATGATGCACGCTTACGCAAAAAAAGCGCAGATGTACGATTATGAAAAAGGCAACGATACTATATTTTTAAAAATCTATAATAAGCTAGTTGCAGATCGTGAAAACCGACCTTATTATGATGTTCTTTTTTATGAAATGGGAGTTTTCTATGATAAAAAGAAAGACAAAGAAAATGCATTAAAATTCTACAATAAATCTTTAGGCAGAAAATCTACAGATCCTTATTTAATGGCATCGGCTTACCGAAACATTGGAAACATGTATTTTAAAAATACAGATTATACAATGGCTGCTAAATATTATGACAGTACATTGACAAAGTTAGATCCAAAAACAAGGGAATTTGTTTTAATAGAGAAAAACAGAAAAAATCTTGACAACGTAATTAAATACGAAGGAATTGCAAAACGAAAGGACAGTATTATTAAAGTTTACGGATTACCTGATGCTGACAGAAAAATTTATTTTGAAAATTATATTGCCGAGCTGAAAAAGAAAGACGAAGCAAAACGAATTTTAGAAGAGAAAGAAAAAGAGAAGTTAGCAAATATTGACCGAAACACAAATGCTTCGAGTGCACCAACAGCAGTAAATCCGAATTCATTAGGAAAACCTGCAGATCCTGATGACGGGATAAGACCTCCATCTGGAAATGATGCCACCGCAAGTACTTTTTATTTTTACAATCCAACAACTGTTGCATACGGAAAACTCCAATTTAAAAAAATGTGGGGTAACAGAACGCTTGGTGGCAACTGGAGACTGGCCACAATAAAATCTGCAAATGATGCAGCAATGCTCAATGACAGTATAAATGAAGGGGATGCGGAGAAGTTGAAAGACACGGTTGTTATAGAAAAATACACAACTGTTTTTTACGAAAAACAACTTCCGAAAACACAAACGGCAATGGACAGTATTGGTAAAGAACGCAACTTTGCCTATTATCAATTAGGTCTTATATATAAGGAAAAATTTAAGGAATATAAACTGGCAAGTGATAAACTGGAGCAATTACTAAAAAATAATCCAGAAGAAAAATTGGTGCTTCCATCGAAGTATAATTTGTATAAAATATATCAAATTACAGATCCTGAAAAAGCAGCAAGAATTAAATCAGACATAACAACAAATTATCCAACTTCGAGATATGCTCAGATTTTAAATAATACAAATGCTGATGATATTGCTTCGCCTGAAAAAGAATACCAAAAATGGTATAAACTATTTCAGGAAGAGAATTTTGATGTTGTCTTAGATAATATTGATAATTTGATCAATCAATATTCTGGAGAAGAGATTGTTTCTAAGTTTGAATTATTAAAAGCTAATACTTTAGGAAAAGTAAACGGACTGGATGCTTATAAAAAAGGTTTAGAAAACGTGGCGGATAATTATCCAAATAGTGAAGAAGGAAAAAAGGCAAGAGAAATTTTGGAGAAAGATGTTCCAACTTTAGAAAGACTTAATTTTACAACTGTAGATAATAAAAACTGGAAAATTGTATATCTGGTTTCTAATACGGATACTAAAACAGTTAAAAAAATTGAAGAAGCAATTAGAGTATTTTTGTTAGTCGAAAATTTTGAAAGATTAACAACCTCTTTTGATAAATACAACAGAACCCAAAGTTTTGTGTCAATTCATGGTTTAAAATCTGAAGCTTATGCCAGAGATGTGGCAGGAGTTTTGAGAGAAGACGATAAATATAAAATTGCATATCCGTCAATTATTATATCAGCAGATAATTACAAAGTGGTTCAAATTAAAAAGAACCTAGACGCCTACCTTGCCCCAAAAACCCCATAATATAATGTTTGACAAAGTAAAAAAAAACGGAACTGAACTTTTAGGAAAAACAAACCGAATTGTTGAAGGAACTTCTATTGTAGGAGATATTGTTTCAAAAGCCGATTTTAGATTAGACGGCGAATTGATTGGAAATTTCACCTCACAGGGAAAATTAGTGATAGGCGCAACAGGCGCAGTAAAAGGAGAAATCATTTGTAATAATGCCGATATCGAAGGAGAATTTCACGGAAAAATTAAAGTTCTTGAAATCCTTAATATCAAAGCAGCAGCAAAAATTCACGGCGAAGTTGCCGTTGGAAAACTGTCTATAGAACCAGGAGCAGAGTTTACAGCAACTTGTACCATGCTGGCACATTCAAATTCAGTAATTATGTTAGAAGATGGAAAAGGACCCGAATAAAAAACAAAATAATAAATGGATAGCCCTCATAAATATTCCTATTCAAATGGGGGTTATTATTTTTTTGTTTTCTTATTTAGGAAGCTGGTTAGATGAAAACCATCCAAGCGAAAAAATATACTATAATAAAGTATTAGTTATGGTTGGAGTTGCAATTGCATTATATAATGTAATTCGTCAGGTAAACGAAATCAACAAAACAAAGTAAATTAAGTTTTAAAAACGGCTTGAATAAATATTGCATCTTTGCAAAAAAATGTTCGGGATGTTTTTAAAAAACTACAAACTTATTCTTCATCTGCATATTCTTGCATTTGCTTCCTATATAATACATAAGGGAGTTTTTTATATTTTTAAAATTAATGATCAAAACTTTCATTACAATATAGAAGTATTGTATTTGATCTTTTTATTTTTTTCTGCCTTACTATTAACACTAACAGTAAAATTCAAAAAAGATAAGTTCGACAGCATCGGAATGTTTTTTATGCTTGGAACTTTTATTCAAATGTTTGTGTATTATTTTGTTTTGCGGCCGATTTTATCTGACAAGATTCACAACATCCGTATTGAAAAAATCAATTTTTTTGTAACATTTATTCTCTTTTTGTTATTTCAAACGATTTTAACTGTCCGATTATTAAATGAAAAGCGTTAAAATGCGGATTCTTTAAAACAAGGTTCAAAAATAATTTTTCATATCCTTTTGAATATTAATAAAAAATGTACCTTTGCACCAAATTTTAGAAACATAAAAAATAAGAATTTCCACAGATATGGTGATTTCAAACAAACCACTCAGATTTATTCTTGCAGCTTTTGTAGCTTGTCTTCCACTAATGAGCTTTTCTAATTCAGAAAAAGACTCGGCGCATGTTCAAACTGAAACAGCTCACGAAGCAGCTTCTGAAGGGCACCATGCAGAACCAACTGATGTAAAATCTAAAATTAAGGCTTTCATTGGCCACCACGTTTTGGACTCTCATGATTTTACTTTAACACAAGATGATGAGACTGGTAAATATTATGGTTTTCCATTACCGGTAATTATTTTGGATAATGGTCTTCAAATTTTTTCTTCTTCAAAATTTAACCACGGTCATGCAGTAGCAGAATCAAACGGTAATTATTACGTGATTAATCATCATGATGGTAAAATCTACAAAACAGATGCTGCCGGAACAATTACTGAAGATGAAAAAACAGGTCATCCAACAAATGTTCGTCCATTAGACTTCTCAATTACAAAAACGGTCCTTTCTATTTTTGTAGCAGCATTATTAATGTTCTGGTTATTTACAAGTTTAGCAAAATCATATGCTAAAAACGGAGGAATCGCTTCTGGAGCAGGAAGATTCTTTGAACCGCTTGTAGTTTTCATTCGTGACGAAGTTGCTATTCCTAATATTGGAGAAAAGCACCATAAAAAATACATGAGTTATTTATTGACAATATTTTTCTTTGTATTGTTTTTAAATATCTTCGGATTAACTCCACTAGGAATTAATGCTACAGGAAATTTAACAATTACATTCTCTTTAGCAATCCTTACTTTCTTAATTACAAACCTTACTGCAAATAAAAACTACTGGGGTCACATTTTCTGGATGCCGGGAGTGCCAAAACCAATGAGAATTATTTTGGCTCCAATTGAATTGTTAGGAGTTTTCATCAAACCATTTTCATTAATGATTCGTTTGTATGCAAATATCTTCGCAGGTCACATTGTATTAATGAGTATCATCGGATTAATGTTTATCTTTAAGAGCTGGATTGGAAGCAGTCTTTCTTTCGGATTATCATTTGCACTTTCTATACTAGAGATTTTAGTTGCATTTTTACAAGCCTATATTTTTACAATGCTGTCTGCACTTTATTTTGGTTCAGCAGTAGAAGAGCACCACCACAAAGAGGAGGGGCACCATTAATTAGATTTCAGAGTTTAGATTTCAGATTTAATTATAATAATCTAAAATCTAACGTCAAAAATCTAAAATCAAAATTGAATGTTTAATTTTTAATATATACATATATGAACGGTTTAAATTTCATTGGAGCAGGATTAATCGTAATCGGAGCTGCTTTAGGTATTGGTAGAATTGGTGGTTCAGCAATGGACGCTATCGCTCGTCAACCAGAAGCTTCAGGAAAAATCCAAACAGCTATGCTTATCGCTGCTGCACTTATTGAAGGAATTGGTTTCGCTGCGTTATTCGCTGCTTAATTAAAACACAAAAAACAATAGTTGCAACGGTTGGTTGTAACTATTGTTTTAAAAATAAAACATTAAAATTGCCTTGTGCAGTTAAAAAGACATAATTTAAAATTTATAATCATATATAATGGAAAAGTTAATAAATCAGTTTGAGTTCGGTTTGTTCTTTTGGCAGATTCTAATATTTGTTGGATTAATATTTTTATTGAAAAAATTCGCTTGGAAACCAATTCTTGACGCAGTAAACGATAGAGAGCAAGGTATTAAAGATGCATTACTTTCTGCTGAAAACGCTAGACAAGAAATGCAAAACTTACAAGCAGACAATCAAAGAATTTTGAACGAAGCTCGTGCTGAACGTGATGCGATGTTGAAAGAAGCTCGCGAAATGAAAGAGAAAATGATTGCTGATTCTAAAAACGAAGCACAAGCACAAGGTCAAAAAATGATCGAGCAGGCTAAAGCGGCTATCGAAAGTGAAAAAAATGCTGCAATGGCAGAATTGAAATCTCAAGTTTCAACTTTATCATTAAGTATTGCTGAAAAATTATTGAAAGAAGAATTATCCAACAAAGAATCTCAGGCTAAATTAGTAGAGAAAATGTTAGGTGACGTAAAGTTAAACTAAGATTATGGCAAGTACAAGAGCAGCAATTCGTTATGCAAAAGCAATTCTAGACTTAGCAAACTCTAAAGGTGTTGCCGAAGCTGTCAATAACGATATGAAGTCAATTGCTTTGGCAATTGAGACAAATACAGAATTGAGTACCTTTATTCAAAACCCAACTGCAAAAGTTGAAGTTAAGGAAAGTGCTCTTTTAGAAGTTTTCGCAAATGTAAATGGCGTAACCAAAGGTTTATTTCATTTATTATTTGAAAACAAAAGATTTGAAATTCTAGAAGCAATTGCAGTAGAATACAGCAAATTATTTGATCAAAGTAATGGTATTGAAGTAGCAAAAGTTACAACTGCAATTCCTATGGATGCTGCATTAGAAGCAAAAGTTTTAGCTAAAATTGCAACTTTGTCAGATAAAAAAATTACAATTGAAAATATCGTAGATCCTTCTATCATAGGTGGATTTATTTTAAGAATAGGTGATAATCAATACAATGCATCTGTTGCAAACAGATTACAAGTATTAAAAAGAGAGTTAAGTAATTAGTTTTATTACACATAAAAAGTGTCTAAATTATAAATTAAGATGGCGGAAATCAAACCTGCTGAAATTTCAGCAATATTAAGAAAGCAAGTAGAAGGTTTTGAATCTGGTGCTACGCTAGAGGAAGTAGGAACAGTACTTCAAGTTGGAGACGGTATTGCTCGTATTTACGGGTTATCGAATGTACAATATGGTGAGTTAGTTGAATTTGATAACGGACTTGAAGCTATTGTATTGAACCTTGAAGAAGACAATGTTGGTGTGGTACTTTTAGGGCCATCAACAGGAATCAAAGAAGGATCAACAGCAAAAAGAACACAACGTATTGCTTCTCTTAAAGTAGGTGAGCAAATGGTAGGACGTGTAGTTAACACTCTTGGTTTTCCAATTGATGGAAAAGGACCAATTGGTGGTGACTTATACGAAATGCCTTTAGAAAGAAAAGCTCCAGGAGTTATCTTCCGTCAGCCAGTTACTGAGCCATTACAAACAGGAGTAAAAGCAGTAGATGCTATGATCCCAGTAGGTCGTGGACAACGTGAGCTTGTTATCGGTGACCGTCAAACAGGTAAATCAACTGTTTGTATCGATACTATCTTAAATCAAAAAGAATTTTACGATGCAGGAAAACCTGTATTCTGTATATATGTTGCAATTGGGCAAAAAGCTTCAACTGTAGCAGGAATCGCAAAAATGTTAGAAGAAAAAGGAGCAATGGCTTATACAGTTATCGTTGCTGCAAATGCTTCTGACCCAGCTCCAATGCAAGTTTACGCTCCTTTCGCAGGTGCTGCAATTGGAGAGTACTTTAGAGATTCAGGTCGTCCGGCACTTATCGTGTATGATGATTTATCTAAACAAGCTGTTGCTTACCGTGAGGTTTCTCTTTTATTAAGAAGACCACCGGGACGTGAGGCTTATCCTGGAGACGTTTTCTACTTACACTCTCGTTTATTAGAGCGTGCTTGTAAAGTAATTGCTGATGACGGAATTGCTAAAAACATGAACGATTTACCAGATTCTATCAAATCTATCGTAAAAGGTGGTGGTTCATTGACTGCTTTACCAATTATCGAAACTCAGGCTGGTGACGTTTCTGCATACATCCCAACAAACGTAATCTCGATTACAGATGGTCAGATTTTCCTTGATGGAGATTTGTTCAACTCAGGGGTTCGTCCTGCTATTAACGTAGGTATCTCTGTATCTCGTGTTGGAGGTAATGCTCAAATTAAATCAATGAAAAAAGTTTCAGGAACTTTAAAATTAGACCAGGCTCAATTCCGTGAATTAGAAGCGTTTGCTAAATTTGGTTCTGACTTAGATTCAGTTACATTAAACGTAATTGAAAAAGGAAAAAGAAACGTTGAGATCTTGAAACAAGGTTTAAATGATCCTTATACAGTTGAAAACCAAGTTGCTATTATTTACGCTGGTTCTAAAAACTTATTAAGAAACGTTCCTGTAAATAAAGTAAAAGAATTTGAAGCTGATTTCTTAGCTTACTTAAACAGTAAACATAAAGATACGCTTAACGCGTTGAAAGCTGGTAAATTAGATGACAACATTACTGATGTTATCGAAAAAGCAGCAAAAGAAATTTCAGCAAAATATAACTAATTAGATAATTGGTAAATTAGATAATTAGAAAATGACTTATCATTATTCTGATTATCTAATTTTCAAATTGTCACATTTTCTAATTAATAGATGGCAAATTTAAAGGAAATCCGTAATAGAATTACTTCCGTTTCATCGACGATGCAGATTACATCGGCTATGAAAATGGTTTCTGCTGCAAAGCTTAAGAAAGCACAAGATGCAATCACTGCAATGCGCCCTTATGCCGAGAAATTAACGGAGTTACTGCAAAATCTTTCTGCTACACTTGAAGGTGAAGTTGGAGGAGATTACACTACACAACGTGAAGTAAAAAAAGTATTGCTTGTTGCTATAACTTCAAACAGAGGTTTATGTGGTGCATTCAATTCAAATGTTATTAAAGAGATTAAAAATCGTACCGATTTTTATGCAGGAAAACAAGTTGACGTTTTTGCTATTGGTAAAAAAGGAAATGATGCTTTAACTAAAACGCATAAAGTTCACGGTCATCATAATGCAATTTTTGATCATTTAACTTTTGAGAATGTTGCCGGAATTGCTGATAATTTGACTCAAAAATTCTTATCTGGAGAATATGACAGAATCGAATTAATCTACAATCAATTTAAAAATGCTGCGACTCAAATTGTTCAAACAGAGCAGTTTTTGCCTTTAGCACCTATTAAAACTGATGTTGCAGTTTCTGCTGGAGATTATATTTTCGAACCTTCAAAAGAAGAAATTGTTTTGACTTTAATTCCAAAGTCTTTAAAAACACAATTATACAAAGGTATTCGTGATTCGTTTGCTTCAGAACACGGAGCACGTATGACAGCTATGCACAAAGCAACTGACAACGCAACAGAATTAAGAAACCAATTGAAATTAACTTACAACAAAGCGCGTCAAGCTGCAATTACAAACGAAATCTTGGAGATCGTAGGTGGAGCAGAAGCTTTGAACGGATAACAAGATAATTTTTTTAAAATTTGAAAGAGCCAGCATTATTTGCTGGCTCTTTTTTTTTACACGAATTGCTGAACGAAAAATGGAGATGAATTTTAAATATTCTCCCAATAATAACATTTAAGTTAATTCTTACTTTTTGTTCTTGTTTATGCTGAATTTGATTTTTTATTAGCTATTTTTGGCTTTTGTTGTATACCTGTATTTTTAAAGAGAAGCAGAATAATGAAGGAAATTTTTTAAAATTTGATTATAATAAAAAGATCTGATAATAAATTAGTTACATTATATTTTTAAAAAAGTATATATTTATACTTTTAAAATTAGTAACTTTTTAACGCTTTCTGCGTATAACATTTAACAACCAAAAAGGTATTAAAAATAGATCACCTACAAACAATGGCAAAAGAAAGTTTTAATTGGAAGAGTCTTTTCATTAATGATGAGACCGATAATTCAGAGGGCAAAGCTGCAACTCCACCATCAGCTCCCGTTTTACCAACCACAGACAATAAATTTCCGAATCAAGTTACAGAATCATTTCCTGCAAATTCATTGGCAAACCCTTTTTTAAATGAAATTTTTGAAGTTTATGACAAAGGTTTTGATTCATTGAACGAAGAAGGTTTTGATTTTTTTGAACTTTATAAGTCTGTTATGGCTGTTGGAGTAACAAATCCGCAAAGTTATCAGATGGCTTTTGCAATGGGAAAATCAATTAAATCTGATTTGACTAAAGATTTTCTTTTACAAAAAGGAAGTTTTTATATTACAGAAATTGAAAAAGTACATACTAAATATGATACTATTGGAAAAAATAAGAAAACAGAATTAGACAATACAATTACAAAAGAAAAAAATAATTTATCCAAAAGTATTTCTGATTTAGAAGCCAAAATTCTTGATCTTCAAAAAGAACTAGAAGCGAAGAAAATAGAACTTCAAAAAATTGATCCTGTTAACAGGGAGCAGCTTTCGGAGATTCAATTGAAAATGGAAGCAAATGATTTGGCAAAACAAAAAATATTATCATCAATCAATACTGTAATAACAGGAATAAATCAATATTTACAATAATGGATAAATTCGAACAAGAAAGAAGCACTCTTTTGACGCTGCCAATACTTAAACATTTTGACGAGTCTAAAGGAGAAATTGCTTTGAAATCAGGTGCACTTAAAAAAGGAGAGAAGTCATTGTTTTTGGCTTTGGCATTAGGTTTATTAGGAGTTGGAGGATATTTGGTCTGGACTTATATTATCCCGCCATTATTTACAATGTTAGGTCAGGCAATAGCCTTATCTGCAACAGGAGTATTTTTGGTTTTTTTAGTAATGATGGCTCCTGTTATAATGAAAGGTCTTCGTTTTGCAACAAAAAATCTTCATAAAGCATTAATTCAAAGTAATCCTTTCAATGAATTAGAAGAGCAAAAACAAAAAATGATTAAAAACCGTGAAGTTTTTAAGAATACTAAAGCAAAGCTAAAAGGTCTTAAAAATGAAATGGAAATTGAGGCAAGTAAGTCTGAAAAAGAAGCAAAAGCATTTCAGGAAGATGTGTTGAGTTTACAACGCCAGTCAGAAAAACTGAAATCGGCGATGGATGAAATGGTGAAACAAAATGGTGTTGCGGCAAAAGATACAGATGAGTATGTAGCTCTGCAAAGTGAGTTAGCCAGAAAGTTAAGCGATTCTCAAAGAGTTTCAACTCAATACGAACAAAGCAAAAGTTTTATTCAAAAATATGGTGTTCGTGCTAATGTTTTAGGAAAAATGGATCGTAAACTGACTTTGGCAGGAACAGCTATTGATATTAAAATTGCTGATTTTGATGTTACGGTTAAAATGCTTCAAAAAGAATATGAATTTGCCAGAAATGCTAAAGAAGCAACAGAAAGTGCAAAAAGCGCCATGATGTTTACGAAAGACTGGGAATTAGAATATGCCCTTGAAGTAGTAACGTCTACTATCGCTCAGGATATTGCCAGAACTTCAGAAAACCTGATTGACATCGACGCATTAACATCTAAATATTCTGTTGATAACGACGAGCTTTATTCAAGATTAGATTCGTTAGCAGATGAAATTAAAACAGGTGATAACACTATTCCGGATTCAACAAAATATACAAGTCCGAATTATAAAATGACCAAAGAAGATAAATTATCCAGTGGTGGTTTTGGTGATATTTTTTAATACAATTAAATTAAATTTTTAAATAAAAATGGGAAAAATTTTAAGAACTGAAAAGTTAACAACCTTTTCTGAATTACTTATCGTTATTGTTGCAATTGGTGCAATTTTAGGAGGAGTTTATTATGTATCTCCAGGAATTAAGACTGCAGTTTCAAAACAATTAAATGGAATTGATTTGAATCAGACTGATGTTAATAATGTTACCAATGCTGCAAAAATTCCGCTTCCATCGACTGAATTATCTTCAGAAGTTGCAGACAAACCTTTAGTAAGAATTGGTGCTTATGCATGGAACGCTCAGTCTGGAATTATTGTTTCTAATGGTGGTCCAAAAACAACAAAAGGATCATTAATGGAAAAAAACGGAGTTAATCTTGAAATTATTCGTCAGGACTGGCTTTCAGAATTGCGTAATATGCAAATGAAATTTATCGAAGAATTTGATAAAGGTGAAGCTTTTCCATCTTCAGAAAAAAGTGTTTTTGCTGTTATTATCATGGGAGATGGTGCGCCATTTTACATTAGTTCTGTTCAAAAATCACTTGACGAAAAATACGGAAAAGATAAATACCATGTTCAGGTAATGGGAGCAGTAGGTATGAGTTATGGAGAAGATAAATTGATTGGGCCTCCAAACTGGAAATCAGATCCTAAATCTATGAAAGGTTCAGTTATATCTGCAGTTCTTGGAGATGGTGACTGGGTTACTACTGTAAACTATTGTTTTGCAAACGGATTAAAAGTAAACCCAGATCCAACAACATATGATGCAGAAGCAGTAAATATTTATCCATCAGAAAATGACGATTATATTAAATCGGCAGAAGAATTAATCAAATCTCAAACAACAGGATGGACTGTTACTTTGAAAGAAGTAGTAGACGGGAAATTAACTGGAAAATCTGTTAACAGAAAAATCGATGGTTGTGCAACATGGACTCCTGGAGATAAAACAGTTTTTGATAAATTGACTGGTTTTGTTGATATCGTTTCTACAAAAGAATTTAACAACCAAATGCCAACTACTATTATTGGTGTGAAAGAATGGGCAGTAAAAAATCCTGATATTGTTTCTAACATTTTGAAATCGGCATTGACGGCTTCAAACCAAATGAAAAATTACGAAGACTGGAAAGTAAGAGCTTCTGAAGCAGTTGCTGCAACTTATAAACTTGAAACTCCGGAATATTGGTACAAAATGTTCAAAGGACAACAAGGAACAAAAGGCGGATTGACTTATAATATGGGAGGTTCAAAAGTATTTAATTATGCTGATGCAATGCAATATTATGGTTTATCTGATGGTGTGAACAGATACAAATCAGTTTACAATCAAGTTGCAGGATATTTGACAGAATTGAATCCGTTTGGATTTAATGAAAATGTTGGAGCTGTTGTACCTTACGATCAGGCAGTAAACTTATTCTTCTTGAAAAACATCAACGATATTGAATCGACGTCTGCAGACAAAGCAGATTATAGCAGTGAAGCAAAAGAAGTTGTAGCTTCTGGAGAATGGAAAATTAACTTTAATACAGGAAGTGCTGATATCTCAAATTCATCTAGTAAAGAAGTAGAGAAAATTTACAATCTTTTAGTGCAAGCTGAAAACACAAAATTAACAGTTGTGGGTCACACTGACAATGTTGGAAATGCTGATGCTAACTTAGCTTTATCAAAAAGCAGAGCACAAGCAGTTGTAGATTATCTAAAACAAAAAGGTATTCCGGCAAACCGTTTCCAGTTAGTGGACGGAAAAGGTCAAAGTAATCCAATTGCAGATAATAATACTGCTTCTGGAAAAGCACTAAACAGACGTGTGGTTATTACTTTATTAAAATAAAAACAATGAAAGGCTATCTTAATAGATAGCCTTTTTTACAAGCAGTATGATAAAAATTTTAACGCCCTTTGAAAAAATATCAAAACTAAACAAAACGCTTATTTTAATCGGTTGGTTAGTTCTTTTGATTATTATTTGGTTTGCAGCGACATCTGGCGAAAAACATCTTTTTCCTTCACCGGCTCAGGTTTTAACCGGTTTTTCAGATTTGTATAGAGAAGGTTTGGTAGTACATATTTTCAATTCGTTGAAATTGTGTTTTATCTCGATTTTTTTAGCCACAATTATTTCCTTGTTTTTTGCTTATGCATGGCCAATTCCGCTATTAAAATCAGTTTCTGAATTTATCACAAAATTTAGATTTTTACCTTTTACCGGACTTTCATTTTATATTACAATGGTAATTCATGAAGCACGAATGATGCAGGTTTGGATCTTGGTAATTTTCCTGACTACTTTTTTAACAACATCTTTAATTGCAGTTATCAAAGATATTCCGCAAGAAGAATTTGATCATGCAAAAATGTTGAAATGTAACCGTTGGGAAGTACTTGTGCAAGTCATTATTTTAGGAAGAATAGATTATGTAATTGATGTAATCAGACAAAACCTTGCCATTACCTGGATGATGCTTGTAACTGTAGAATCGATTGTGGTAGCTTCTGGAGGATTAGGGTTTTTAATAAAAAACTCTGATAAATTTATGAATACAGGAAGAATCATTGCACTTCAAATTATCATTTTACTAATAGGTCTTGGCTTAGATGCAGGAATAAATTATTTAAGAAAAGCACTATTTAGATATTCAAAAATATAATCATGAAACACGAATATAAAGAGACGCTTTTATATGTAGAAAATCTTAGCGTTGCTTATGATGATAACGTTATTATAAAAGATATAAACCTTATCGAAAAAGACGTAGTTAGAGAAGGAGTAGATTGTACAGGACAGGTAGTTGCTTTTGTGGGAAGATCTGGTAGAGGAAAATCAACTTTTTTTAAAGCTTTGACAGGTTTAACTCCGTTACATTCCGGAAAAATATTAATTAGGGATTTCGAAAATAAAGAACCTAATGCAGCTAAGGCAGTATGCGAAGGAGACATTGGTTTTGTAGATCAAAAATATACTTTGTTCAGACATAAAACAGTTACTCAGGCTTTGAAATTTTCGCTAAGAAAAACAACGCTGTCGAATACTGAAAAAGATGAAAAAATAAAGCAATATCTAAAAGAATGGGGATTAGAAAATTGTAAAGACAAATATCCTAACGAACTTTCGGGAGGGCAAAGACAAAGAACCGCTATTATAGAACAATTGTTTTCGTCTGATCAATTTATTGTTTTGGATGAACCTTTTTCAGGATTAGATGTTGGAAATATTGAAGAAGTAAAAAAATCATTTGAACTATTAGGAAAATCTTCGGAGTCTAATACGGTTATTTTTTCGACCCATGACATTGAACTGGCAATTGAGTTAGCACAAACTATTTACGTTATTGGGCATCCAACTATTAATGGAAAGAAAGAAAATTACGGAACCATAGTAGCAAAATATGATCTAAGAGACATGGGACTTTCCTGGAAAGATTATTGCGACGACCACTTAAAATTATCAAAAGAAATTATCCATCAAATGATGATTTCTTAAATTAGAATATGGCAAAGAAGAACAATCCAATATCGATTATTGAAGACTCATTTTTGTCTCTAAAAAAATATTTAGAAACAAATATATCTACTAATGAAGCCGTTTTTACGGCTTCATTTATTATAGTGCTTGAAAAAGAAACAAAGCAGATTCTGGAAATATGCAATATATTAAATCAGGAGGCAGATTTTATTCAAAAGCTAAATGAAACAGTAAATCCAGATTTTTCTAAAGGGTTATTGTTTAAAGCAGAACATTTTTTTCTTTCGGATATTATTGATCTTTATGAAAGAGAATCCGGAGCGAAAAATGAAAAACAAGAATTTGTTCTGGCGTATTATTATGATGCTTTACGCAACAATCATTTTGCGGACCAAAACTCTGTAAACGAATTGAATCAGTTGATTTTTACAGAGAATTTCAAAAATCTTCTCGTAAAAATAAAAAAAGAGAATAAAATAATAACTTCAAATGTGCAGCAAAATCAGTACTTACTGCCAGAATTATTATCCATAACAAAGCATAGCAGATTAGAAGAAATTCTAGTTAAATATCAAAACTTCATTTATTTTACATTTGGTAAAAAATTTGAAAATACAACAGCTTTCAGCAGCTATTTGGGTTTAAATGCAAACACATCACAAACAGATAAAAAAGAAATAGATAATCTTCCTGAAGGAGATACACTGGAAAAAGTACTAAAAGAATTAAACGAATTAGTTGGTTTAGCAGAAGTAAAAAAAGATGTTTCAGAACTAATCAATTTGTTAGAAATACAAAAAAAGCGTTCAGAACAAGGATTAAAAAATGTTGAGATTACTTTGCATACCGTTTTTCTGGGCCCGCCCGGAACCGGCAAAACTTCTGTAGCGAGACTTTTAAGTAGAATTTTTAAACATTTGGGTTTTTTATCTAAAGGCCAAATGTTTGAAACAGACAGAGAAGGTTTAGTTGCGGGTTATGTGGGGCAAACAGCAGCAAAAGTCAATAATGCGGTAGAATCGAGTCTTGGCGGAGTATTATTTATTGATGAAGCATATGCACTAACTCAAAACTCGTTTGGAAATGATTATGGTGCAGAAGCAGTAAATACACTTTTGAAAAGAATGGAAGATCACCGAAAAGATCTGGCTGTTGTGGTTGCAGGATATACAGAACCAATGAAAATTTTTATAGAATCGAATCCCGGATTACGATCCCGTTTTAATAGATACTTTTATTTTAAAGATTTTACGCCTGATCAATTATATGAAATTTTTGAGTCGTTTTGTGTAAAATCAGATTTTATAATTTCTACAGATGCTAAAGAAAAACTAACAGACACTTTTGAATTATTATATAGAGATAAAACCGAAAGTTTTGGAAATGCCAGATTAGTACGAAACATATTTGAAAAATGTGTGCAAAATCAAGCCAATAGAATTATAGCTTTGAAAAAATTAAGCAGTAAGACTTTAAAAACATTAACAGATGATGATATTCCGGAATTAAAAGAAATTGAATATAATTTTGGTTCCTGATAAAAAAATAGCCAGCAAATGTTTGCTGGCTATTTTTTTTGGAAGTTTTTCTTTTTTAAGAATATCTATAAACAAGAAAATTTATAAAATGGTGATTCTCAATTTACCCATAAATTGAGAATCCATACCATTTTATAAAATTATTGACACAGATTTTATCACTCTGTAGCTTTGTCTTTCATGGGAACAAACTAGCTTTATTAATCCCAATGCTCTGTTTTTTTAAGGGTTACATTTCAGCAGAATCAATCCCTGTGCTTTGTCTTTTATGGGAACAAACTAGCTTTATTAGTCCCAATGCTCTGTTTTTTTAGGGTTACAATACAGCAGAATCAATCCCTTATGCTTTGTCTTTTATGGGAACAAACAAGCTTTATTAGTCCCAGTGCTTCCTTTTTTATAAGGGTTGTATTTAGCTTTCTCAATCCCTGTGAAGCAAATTTAGGAAAATACGCTTTAAAAAAAGTTACATAATTTTCTGCCTTAATTTACATATTTCACATGTTAGTGTCTTGTTAATTATATAACTTAGTTAGAAAAAATAATTAATTTTGAATTCTATTTCTATACAATGGCTTTACAAATACGCGAATTTACTACGGTTGACGAAATGGTGGCTCAAATTGACACC
This sequence comes from Flavobacterium sp. FG68, assembly GCF_057808895.1. Taxonomy (NCBI): domain Bacteria; kingdom Pseudomonadati; phylum Bacteroidota; class Flavobacteriia; order Flavobacteriales; family Flavobacteriaceae; genus Flavobacterium; species Flavobacterium sp. FG68. The sequence continues at coordinate 125,293 of NZ_JBMDIY010000004.1, read as the reverse complement.
ATCAGATTTCTATATCCCAATATAACTTTAGAAAAATACCAATCATTTCTTTCTGAGATGGTTCCGTACAATTATATTCAAATTGGAGTATTTGAAAATAACATTTGTTTGGGTATTACAGGATGTTGGTCAGCAACAAAATTATGGACAGGAAAATATCTCGAAATTGACAATTTTGTAGTAAATCCGGAATATCGTTCTAAAGGAATTGGAAAAATGCTTACAGATTATATTGAACAAAAAGCATTGGATTTAGGCTGCAGCAGCATTGTTTTGGATGCTTTTTCGGGAAATTTTGGTGCACACAGATTTTATTACAATCAGGGATATGGCCCAAAAGGTTTTCATTTTGTGAAAGTTTTAGACGAAAATAAATTAACACATTAAAATTGTCGCTAAGTTTTTTTATTGAACCGTCAAAAGGACTAATAAAACCAAAGAATTGGTTATTTTTGTTTTTTGAACTTTATTACTAATTATTTTGGGATTATATAAAAATCTATTCAAACAAACTGCAATTTATGGACTGGCAACCGTTTTACCACGAATGCTCAGTTTTTTATTGGTCAGATTATATACAGGTATTTTACCAACTGCCGAATACGGCGAAGTTTCGATTGTTTTGTCTTGGATGGTTTTCTTTAACGTAGTGCTTTCTTACGGAATGGAAACAGCGTTCTTTAGGTTTTACAGTGCCGAAGAAGACAAGAAAAACGTAATCGCAACTTCGACAATATCAATATTTTGGTCGTCAATAGGATTCTTGTTTGCGGGTTTAATTTTTAGAAATACGCTGGCAAACTGGGCCGAAGTTGATGCACAGTACATTACCTATTCTGTTTGGATTTTAGTTTTAGATGCATTGGTTTTAGTACCATTTTCAAAATTAAGGGCAAATCAAAGGCCAATGGTTTATGCGGCTATTAAAATTGGAAATGTGGTAATTAATCTATTGCTAAATATTTTCTTTTTATTGTATCTGCCAAAACTTGCAGCTTCACATCCTAATTCAGTTTGGGATAATTTATATGTAGAAAATTTCCAGATTGCCTATATTTTCATCGCTAATCTGTTAGCTAGTTTAGCAACTTTCATTGTACTTTCTCCAAATTATCTTTCGCTTGGACGAAAATTCGATCCCGTACTTTGGAAAAAAATGATGAAATATGGTCTGCCAATTTTAGTTGCCGGACTTGCATTTGCCGTTAATGAACATTTCGATAAAATCTTATTGGGATATTTACTTCCTGAAAATCTTGCAAAATCAGAAGTTGGAGCCTATTCAGCCTGTTATAAATTAGGTTTATTTATGGTTTTGTTTGCAACGGCTTTTAGATTAGGAATTGAACCTTTCTTTTTCAGCCACGCCAAAAACGAAAATGCACCGCAGACTTACGCCGTAATTACAAAATACTTTGTGATTCTGGGTTCACTTATTTTATTAGGAGTTATCGTTTTTGCAGACATTCTTAAATATCTTTTATTAGACAATAAATCCTATTGGGAAGCCATGAAAGTGGTGCCGTTAATTATTCTGGCAAACTTCTTTTTAGGAATTTACAATAACTTATCGGTTTGGTACAAACTTACAGACCAAACAAGAATTGGAGCTTATATTTCAATTGTTGGAGCAATTGTAACATTAGTTTTAAATTACTTTTTGATTCCAAAATACAGTTATTACGGATCTGCAATCGCAACTATCTCTGCTTACGGAAGCATGATGTTAATATCGTATGTTTTAGGAAACAAATATTATCCTATTCCGTACGACATGAATAAAATTTCGGCTTATTTAGGAATTTCAATTTTATTTTCGGCTATTTCATTTTATGGATTTAGAGAAAATTATTTTGTTGGAATTCCATTATTATTAGCCTTTATGTACTTTGTTTATCACAACGAAAAAGACACAATCAAAGGAATAATGAATAGAAAGTAAAAGTGCTTTTTTAATCTTTTATAATAAAAATGAAAATACAAATTATCAATAAATCACAACACGATTTACCAAATTACGAAACAATTGCTTCTGCAGGAATGGACTTGCGTGCCAATATTACAGAACCAATTACGTTAAAACCTTTAGAAAGAACAATTGTAAAAACCGGACTTTTTATAGAATTGCCAATTGGTTACGAAGCACAGGTTAGACCAAGAAGCGGATTGGCAGCAAAAAAAGGAGTTACCGTTTTAAATTCTCCGGGAACTGTCGATGCTGATTACAGAGGTGAAATAGGTGTGATTTTGGTAAATTTATCAAATGAAGAATTTGTAATTGAAAACGGAGAAAGAATTGCACAATTAATTATTGCCAAACACGAAAGAGCAGAATGGATTGAAGTTGAAGAATTAACGGAAACTTCAAGAGGAGCAGGCGGATTTGGAAGTACTGGAGTGAAGTAGTTTTCAGTCGCAGTTGACAGTCCTTTACTGTATTTAAAAACTTGAACTAACCAAACTGAAGATTTTTTTAAATCTTCCCACATAAAATAAAATTAGATGAAAATAATCGTTCCAATGGCAGGTCGTGGATCAAGACTTCGCCCACATACATTAACAGTACCAAAACCATTAATTCCGGTTGCGGGAAAATCAATCGTTCACCGTTTAGTAGAAGATATCGCTAAAATATTAAAGCAGCCAATAGAAGAAGTTGCATTTATCTTGGGAGACGAAGCGTTTTTTGGAGATGATGTTGTTACAAGTCTGCAGGATTTAGCACAAGGATTAGGAGCAAAAGCTTCAATATATCGTCAGGATTTACCTTTAGGAACCGGGCACGCGATTATGTGTGCAAAAGAATCCTTATCTGGACCAGCAGTTATCGCTTACGCGGATACTTTAATCAGAGCCGATTTTGAATTAGATCCATCTGCCGATGCTGTAATTTGGGTAAAACAAGTAGATCAGCCGGAAGCTTTTGGAGTTGTAAAATTAAATCCAAATAATGAAATTATAGAATTGGTTGAAAAACCAAAAGAGTTTGTTAGTGATTTAGCCGTTATCGGAATTTATTATTTCAAAGAAGTTGGAGACTTGAAAAAAGAGCTTCAGGGAGTTTTAGATAATAACATTCAAAATGGTGGTGAATACCAAATCAACGACGGTATCAAAGCCATGATGGCAAACGGAAAAGTTTTTAAAACCGGAAGCGTTGACGAATGGATGGACTGCGGAAACAAAGATGTTACAGTTGAAACTAACAGCAGAATGTTAGGATTTTTGCATAATGACGGAGAGCATTTAGTGGATTATAATGTAACGCTGGAAAATTCAACAATTATTCCTCCATGTTATATTGGCGAAAATGTAGTGTTGAAAAACACAACCGTTGGGCCAAATGTTTCAATAGGAAAAGGCTGCCATGTAACCGACAGTTCTATTAAAAATAGCTTAATACAAACTAATTCTCAAATAAAAAATGCTAACTTAGATAATGCAATGATTGGAAATCATGTTAGTTATGATGGAAAATTCACAAGTATCAGCATTGGAGATTATTCAGTTTTAGAATAAAATGAAATCTTAAAAAAGATGAAAAAAAGGATTTTGATAATTTTATTTTTTGCTTTACTAAGCAATTCAGCTTCGGTTTTCGCGCAAACGGAACCAGAAGATATTGCTTTGGCACCAGATGAATATCAAGATGCTTTTTACGAATCTTTAAAACAAAAAGGAATCGAAAACTACGATAAAGCAATAGCATCATTAGAAAAATGTATCAAAATAAAACCTTCTGATGCTGTCGCTTATTTTGAAGTTGGAAAAAATTATCTGGCGCTAAAAGAATATCAAAATGCCCAAAATGCATTTGAAAAAGCCACGCAGTTAAATCCAAAAAACAAATGGTATTGGCTGGGAATTTACGACGTAAGTTACGAAACCAAAAACTATCCGCTGGCGATTGAAACGATTCAGAAAATTATTGTTTTTGATGAAGAATATAAAGACGATTTGATTTCGTTATATATGCTTACAAACCAATATGATAAAGCGCTTGTGACGATTAACGAAATGAACGATAAATTCGGAAAATCTGAAGATCGTGATCGTTATAAAATGCAGATTTTATCGCAGGGAAAATATCAAAATGCAGAGATTTCAAATTTAATTGAGCAGATTAAAAAGAATCCAAAAGAAGAATCAAACTATGTTAATCTGATTTTTCTATATTCAAAATCTGACGAAACAGACAAAGCCGTTGATGTTGCAAAACAATTGGCAAAAGAAATTCCAGATTCTGAATGGGGACAGGTAAGTTTGTTCAAAAGTTATTTAGATGCCAATCAGGCCGATAAAGCCATTAAGTCGATGAACGTAATTTTGTCAAGTTCAAAAATTGATTCAAAAATTAAGCATCGAACATTAAATGAGTTTTTGATTTATGTAAATAAAAATCCGCAATATGCTCCGGATTTAGAAAAAGCCATTTCTTATTTTGACAATGATAAAGAAGTTGACGTTGCTAAAGAAATTGGAAAATTTTATCATAGTAAAAACCAGTTTGAAAACGCCATTAAATATTATGAAAAAGATTTAATGACCAATTCAGACACAGATCGTGAAACGAATCTGCTTTTGCTTGAAGCTTATACACAAGCAAAACAATTTGCGCCAATGACAAAAAGAGCCATGACGATGATTGAAGTTTATCCAAGCCAGCCGCAATTTTATTATTATGCAGGTTTGGGAAGCAATCAGTTACAGCAATTTAAAAACGCAAAAACCGTTTTAGAAATGGGACTTGATTATGTTGTTGATGATAAAAAACTAGAGGCAAATTTTAATATTCAATTGGGAGAGGCATATAATGGATTAGGAGATGCTAAGAAAAAAGAGGAATACTTTTTGAAGGCAAATGAATTATTAAAAAAGAAGTAAGGAGAAATTAAGATGAAAAAATATATTATAATAGTATTAATGTCGGCTTTTATGATTTCGTGTAAGTCTAAAGCCGTCGCTGTTCAAAACAATAATACTACCGAAGTTGTCGCAAAAAAAGACAATAAAGCAATCGAAAAACATTACGAAAACAAATTAGATTTTTCGACTTTAAATATAAGAGCCAGTGCAAGATATGAAGACGAAAAGCAAAGTCAGAATGTTACCGCCGATATAAAAATCGAGAAAGATAAACAGATTTTAATAAGTGTTAAATTTCTGGGAATTACAATGGCAAAAGCGTTGATAACTCCAACGTCTGTAAGTTATTACGAAAAAATAAAAGGTACTTATTATGAAGGTGATTTTAGCAGTTTAAGCGAATGGCTTGGAACTGACCTGGATTATAATAAAGTTCAGAATTTATTAATTGGAGAAGCTTTTGATGATTTACGAAAAGGAGAGTATACGCAGACAATTGTAGAAAATCTTATTCGTTTAGAAGATCAAAAAAGCCAAAAGATTCAAAAAGCATTTTATTTAGATCCTGAAAAATATCTGGTGCAGAAAGAACAAATTTCTCAGTCAGCTGAAAATATAAAATTAGAAATCAATTATTCAGATACTAAAACTTTCAGTCAGGGAACTATTCCAACAACATTGGTAATTAATGCATTGCAGCCAAAAGGGACAACCAATATTAATTTGAATTATAACAATATATCATTTAACGAAGAACTTTCTTTTCCGTATAGTGTGCCAAGCGGTTATAAAAAAGTTTTAATTAAGTAAATTTGTAAAAAGAAAAATAGAAAGATGCCAAAATTTCTCCTAAGCCTAATTTTTGTTTGCGCCACGACTTTTGTCTGGGCACAAGATTCGCAGCAAGAAAAACTTGAACAGCGCAAAGCGCAGATTCTTCAGGAAATAAAAGACAACGAAAAAATGCTGCAGTCTGTAAGGAAAAAAGAAAAATCAGCAGTGAATGAATATTTAATTCAGGCAAATAAAATCAAGCTTAAAGAAAAGCTGATCAATACAACAGCAAAACAGGAAAGAATTTTAAGCAACGACATGTATATTAATCAGGTACAGGTTAATAAACTGAAAAAAGAACTGGCGGTTTTAAAAGAAGATTATGCAAAAATGATTTTGAAATCGTATAAAAGCCGTTCTGAGCAAAGCCGTGCGATGTTTATTTTATCTTCAGAAAGTTTTTTACAAGCCTACAAAAGAGCACAATATTTAAAACAATATACGAATTTCAGAAAAAACCAAGGTTTAGAAATTCAGTCTAAAACCGCGCAACTAGTTGATTTTAATGCAAAACTAGACGGACAGAGAAAGGTTAAGAAAAAAATTATTGTTGAAAACGAAAAAGAAAAACAAAGCTTAGAAGTAGAGAAAAAAGAACAGCAAAAGCTTGTTAACGCAATTAAAAAAGATAAAAACAGAATCGCATCTGATATTAAAGCAAAACAAAGCGAATCAAAAAGAATTGACAGACAAATTGATCGTTTGATTCGTGAAGCAATTGCCGAAGCAAACAGAAAAGCGGCACTTGAAAAAGCTAAAGAAAATCCTGGATCTAATGCAACTGTAAAACCAGTTTCATCTTCTAAAATCGCAATGACACCAGAAGATAAAGTTTTAGCAGCAGACTTTAAAGCTAATAAAGGAAGACTGCCTTGGCCGGTAGAAAAAGGATTTATTTCGTTAGGTTATGGAGATCAGCAGCATCCGCTTTATCCAGATATTAAAGTTCATAATTCAGGAGTTGAGATTACGACTGAAGATGGCGCAAATGCAAGATCTGTATTTGCCGGTGAAGTTTTCAGTGTAATGGTTTTATCTCCTGTAAATACAGTAGTTATGATACAGCACGGAGATTACTTTAGCGTTTATCAAAACCTGAGCAAAGTATTTGTAAGTAAAGGAGAAAAAGTTTCAATCAAACAAAATATTGGAAAAGTAAGAACCAGCGGAGATAGCGGAAAAACGGTTATCAAATTCCTGATTCTTCAAAATACAACCAATACCGATCCGGAAAATTGGTTACAAAACAGATAATAAAAAAGGGAGCTATTTTAGCTCCCTTTTTATTTAATCATATTGTTCTAAAAAATATTTAATAACATCAGTTGTTGTTACAATTCCTTTCAGTTCTCCGTTATCTACGACCGGAAGAGCGTGAAATTCTTCTTTTACAAATGTCGATGCCAAATCTTTAATAATAGTGTCAGAAGAAAGAGTTTTAGGTTTTGAGGTCATAACCTGAGGAATCGTAAGCATATCTAAAATAGCCTCATCAACACCTTCCTGTCCGTCGAACAAAGCACCAAAAGTAAGACGGTTTACATCTGTACGGCTTATAATGCCCACAACGTCCTTACCGTTTACAACAGGAATATGTCGAATAGAATTCGATTTTAGTTTTTCTACTACTTTTCTTAAATCGTCATTTTGATTTACAGTCACCACTGTTTTAGTCATGATGTGACTAATTGGTTCTCTTTTTTTCATAATAGATCAGTTTTATATTTACATCAAATATGTAGAATAATTCTGATAAATAACCTGACCTTTATCAGCTTTTATAACAATTAAAAACGCTATATAGAGATACTTTTTTGAGGGTAATACATTGAAAAGTATAGCGAAATTTCAATAATAATTCTTTACTTAATTTGAAATTGCAATGAATGAATTTAAAAATAGTATTTTTGCACTATGGAAACAAATAGACAGAAAAAAATAGGCAGCGTCATCCAAAAAGATTTGGTTGATATTCTGCAAGGTGAAGTGCGAAAAAATGGAGTTAGCAATTTGGTAATTTCAGTATCCAAAGTTAGTGTAACCTCAGATTTATCTGTGGCAACGGTATATTTAAGCATTTTTCCTCAAGAAAAAGCAAAGGAAACTTTAGAAGGAATAAAATCAAATACAACTTTAATAAAACATGATTTGTCACAGCGCGTTCGTCTTCAATTACGCCGTGTGCCAAATTTGGTTTTCTTTATCGATGACTCTTTAGATTATATCGAAAAAATTGACAATGCATTAGCAAACAGAGAAAACCCAATTGAAAACCGTGATCTTTTAGAAAAAAGAAGAAAATCATAAATTGAATTTCCCATTTTACATAGCCAAACGTTATCTTTTCAGCCTTAGTAAAAATAACGCGATCAATATCATCAATTTAATTGCCAGCATGGGAATTATTGTTGGTACAATGGCTTTGTTTGTGGTTTTATCTGTTTTTAGCGGATTAAAAGTTTTCAGTCTTTCATTTACAAATGAGATTGATCCGGATTTAAAAATGACAAGTACATACGGAAAATCATTTTTAATTTCACCCCAGCAAGAAAAAGAGCTCAAAGAAATTAGCGGTGTAGCCTGTTACACTAAAATTATTGAAGAACGGGTTTTGTTTTTATTTAAAGACAAACAGCGCGTTACTTATTTAAAAGGTGTTGACAGTATTTACCCGGTTGTAAACAATATTAAAGTAAAACTTTTTAACGGACAATGGCTAAAACCAGATTCATATCAGGTTGTGATTGGTTACGGAATTGCACAGGATTTTTCACTTGGAATTCTTGATTTTGAAAACCCGCTGCAGATATTTGCTCCAAAACCCGGAAAAGGAGCAATCGATAATCCCGAAGAAGCATTTAATAAAACAGATGTTTTACCCGTTGGAATTTACTCAATCAGCGAAGATTTAGATTCGAAATATGTTTTTGCCGATTTAGGTTTAACACAGGAATTATTGATGTATAAGCCAAACCAAATTTCGGGAATCGAATTTAGGTTAAAACCAAACGTAGATGAAAATGCGGTTAATGCGCAGATTAAAAAGATTTTTAATAATAAAGTCACCATAAAGAATAGGGAGCAATTGAATGAGTCTTTATATAAAATGCTCAACACCGAAAATATTGCTGTTTATTTAATTTTTACGCTTGTAATTATTGTGGCACTTTTCAATTTGATTGGAGCTTTAATTATGATGATTTTAGACAAGAGGGCAAATTTAAAAACCCTTGTTAATCTGGGAATAGAAATAAAAAGCGTGAGAAAAATTTTCATTCTGCAAGGGACTTTACTAAGTGTTTTTGGAGGTTTGATCGGACTTTATTACGGGATTATACTAGTTACATTGCAGCAAAAATATGAGCTGATAATGATCACGCCAACATTGGCTTACCCAGTTGTTTTTACACTTGAAAATGTTGTAATCGTAATGACAACAATTGTTTCTCTTGGATTTGTGGCATCACTTATTGCCAGCAGCCGTGTAAGTAAAAAATTATTAGATTAATTTTTTCTTTCAAAATATTACTTATATTTACCGCCTTGAAAATTCACAGTATATGATTGTTTCTGCCTAATCCTATTTTATTTTTAAGAATAATTAGGATACTTACGTTTTTACTTTTTCAGTTCAGATAAAATATCTGGACCAATTTTATCATTTATCCTAATATATCATGACAGAAACAACTATACAAAAAAGTTTTTTTTCTAAATTTTTTACCACTTTAAAACAAGCCTTAAAAGGCGACGAATCATTTGATTATACTGCCGGAAGTATAAAGAAAGCCGTAATTCTATTGGCCATTCCGATGGTTTTAGAAATGATGATGGAATCGGTTTTTGCTTTAGTCGATTTATATTTTGTCGGACATTTAGAGCATAGCAGTTTTGCTATTCAAACCGTTGGTTTGACCGAATCTGTGTTGACTATTATATATTCTCTTGCAATAGGAATGAGTATGGCCGCAACAGCAGTTGTAGCAAGACGTATTGGAGAAAAAGATCCGGTCGCTGCCGCAAAAGCCGGAATGCAGGCCATAATTGTAGCATTTGCCGTTAACGCTGCCCTGAGTATTTTGGGAGTTATTTATGCAAAAGATATTCTGCTTTTGATGGGTGCTTCAGTCGATGCTGCCGAACATGGTTTCAGATTCACGCAGATTATGATTGGCTCAAGTTTATGCATTATGCTTTTATTCTTGATTAACGGAATTTTCCGCGGAGCAGGAAATGCAGCAATCGCAATGAAAAGTCTTTGGATTGCCAACATTTGTAATATTATTTTATGTCCGATTTTAATTAACGGTTTTGGACCAATTCCTGCCTTTGGTTTAGTTGGAGCTGCCTTGGCAACAACTTTAGGAAGAAGCATTGGAGTTTTATATCAGGTTTATCACTTGTTCTCTGGAAATGGAATTTTAAAAATTAAAATCGCTTATTTCGCTCCAGACTTTAAGCAGATAAAAGCTTTGGTTAAGATTGCTGCACCAGGAATTTTACAATTTGTAATTGCATCATGCAGCTGGATTTTCTTAGCACAATTAGTCGCAACAACTGGTGGAGACCACGGTTCTGCAGGATATCAAACGGCACTTAGAATCATGATGTTTTTTATTCTTCCAGCTTGGGGATTGAGTAATGCTGCGGCAACTTTGGTTGGACAGAATTTAGGAGCAAAACAAATTGAACGCGCCGAAAAATCAGTTTATACAACAGCAAGATATAACGTAATTTTCATGGCCACGATTATGATTATTACTTTAGGCTTTGGCCAATATATTATTTCATTTTTCACCAATGATGAAGCTGTAAAAACAATTGCTGTCGAAGCCTTACAAATTATGAGCATCGGATTTATCTTTTACGGAATCGGGATGGTTTTGATTAATACTTTTAATGGAGCGGGAGATACATGGACACCAACCGGAATTAATTTCTTCGGATTTTGGCTGTTCCAAATTCCGCTGGCTTTTGTATTAGCCAAACATTTTAATATGGGACCAACCGGAGTTTTCATAGCAATTCCCGTTGCCGAAACCGCTATAACTTTAGCTGGAATCTTTTTCTATAAAAGAGGAAAGTGGAAAAGAGTTCAAGTGTAATAAAATAAAAAATGCCTTCGAATTTGAAGGCATTTTTTATTTGTAAGAAATTTATATTAAATTTGTTTCTTTGTTTTTTATTGAATTTAATATTTTATGATTAAAATTAATTTAGAAAATACCTTTGAAGCTAAATACGTAAGTCCAAATTTTGATCAATATATTTTTGAATCTCTATTAAAAGATAGCACAATAATTCAGCTTAAAGTTAAGTTTAGCAATATTGCAGAATCCTTATTACCCAATGTCTATAATTTAGCTTTTGGTCCATTTGATGTAAATGGAAAAATTAATGATTCTATAAATCTTAAACACAATGATAGTAATAAAGTTTTCTCGACAATTATTTTGTTTTCGATAACTTTTTTAAAAAACAATCCTCATACTTCAATTGGCATTGATGGCTCAGATGATTTACGAGCCAATCTATATCATCGAATGTTTAGATATAATTACAAAGATTTAAAAGATTTTTTAGTGATTATCGGAGTAGATTGGTACGTGAGATTACTGCGAAATGGTACAATTGAATTAGATAGTAATGGATCAGCGTTTTTTAAACCAAAACCAGAATCGTTTGATTTTCAGAGAAAAACTAACGATCTTTATAGATACTATATGTTTAATTTAAATCAATAATGTTTAAATTTGCTTTATGAAAGATTCTATCCAAAATAAGATTAATAAAATTCAGGAAATTGCTTTAGCTTCTGCTTCTGAGAAAAACATTGCTGATGAGAGAGATGTTACAGAATCAAATTATAGCGATAATTTGACTAAATCAATTCGAAATAAAAAAGAAGCTGAATTGTTTTTTTCTGAGTTAAAATCAGCTATTGATCTGGCTAAGAGAAATTCTACAAGAAATGTTTTAGAATAAAAATATAAAAAAAGGCCTTCAATATTGAAGGCCTTTTTTATTCTTAAAGATTATATTTTAAACAAACTCATATCCAGCATAAACCTGTTCGATTTCTTTCATAATCGCAAACAAATCTTCTGGAGCATCAGTCGTAACTAATTTCTGTTTGAATTCTTTAAAAGAATGAATCCCTTTAAAATAGTTGGTATAATGACGACGCATTTCTACAATTCCTAAACGCTCGCCTTTCCAGTCCATTGACCATTGCAAATGATTTCTGGCAGCTTCAACACGATCAATAACCGTTGGAGCAGGTAAATGCTCACCTGTTTTAAAATAATGCTTGATTTCATTAAAAATCCACGGATAACCAATCGCCGCGCGGCCAATCATGATACCGTCAATTCCGTATTCATTTTTATATTTTAATGCTTTTTCCGGACTGTCGATATCGCCGTTTCCAAAAATAGGCATTGTAATTCTTGGATTGTTTTTTACTCTTGCAATGTGTGACCAGTCAGAATGACCTTTGTACATTTGAGCACGAGTTCTGGCGTGAATTGTAAAAGCCTGAACACCAATATCCTGAAGTCTTTCGGCAACTTCATCAATATTAATTGAACTTTCGTCCCAGCCTAAACGTGTTTTTACCGTAACAGGCAAATCCGTCCCTTTGATAACGGCTTGCGTCAAACGCACCATCAAATCAACATCTTTTAAAACCCCGGCACCGGCACCTTTACAAACTACTTTTTTTACCGGACATCCAAAATTGATATCTACTAGATCTGGTTTTACAGTAGAAACAATTTTAGAAGACATCTCCATTGCTTCTTCGTCACCGCCAAAAATCTGAATTCCAACTGGACGTTCATAATCAAAAATATCCAGTTTCATGCGGCTTTTTATAGCATCACGAATTAATCCTTCCGACGAAATAAATTCAGAATACATCATGTCAGCGCCATGCGTTTTGCATAATCTGCGAAACGGCGGATCACTAACATCTTCCATCGGTGCGAGTAATAAAGGAAATTCGGGTAATTCTATGTTGCCAATCTTGACCATCTTCATAATTTTTTGCAAAATTACAACATTTAGTTTAATTCACAGCAAAACATTCAAGAAGCTGAAAATAAACCATATAAGTGATATAAGTTCATTTAATTAAAACGTTCATATGCGAAATCTTTTAAATGAACTTATATCACTTATATGGTGGAAAAACTTTACATGTTTCTGTAGTCAAAAAATCGAATTGGTTTGCGGCTCATTGGGTTAAAAACTAAAGGGTTTAAAGTTTCCTTTGAAGCAAATTCTATTTTTGGCGTTACTCTCAATTTTGCTCTAAAGTGATCTTTAATTTCCTGCAGAAATTCTGGCGTTTGATTTTTAACGGCAATTTTTATCACGATTTCATCAGTGCCTAAATCGTTTGTAGAAATTTCGATAATATGATTTTCGATATTATCAAATCCGCTTAAAACATCGTTCATTGCCGGCGGATAAAGCGTTGTTCCTTTATATTTTATCATTTGTTTTTTACGGCCAAGAACAGGACCAACACGCAAAGTATTTCTCCCGCAGGCGCAAGGCTCGTTATGAAGCTGTACAATATCTCCGGTTTTAAAACGTAATAATGGCATCGCTTCAATACCTAAAGTAGTAAAAGTAAGTTCGCCTGTTTCTCCGTCTTTAACAGGTAAATTATTTTCGTCCAGAACTTCAACAATGATTAATTCCGGATGATGATGTCCGCCATTTCCGTGTTCACATTCTGTAAAAGCCGTACTCATTTCGGTAGAAGCATAAGTCGAAAACAACTTAATATTCCATTTATCCGTGATTTTTTTAGATAAAGTATTCATCGAAAAATCCTGATCACGCAAAGATTCTCCAATGCAAATTGCCCCTTTTATACTCGAATTATTATAATCGATTCCGTGAATTTCGGCATATTCAATCAACTTCAATAAAAAGGACGGAACGGTAATTAAATAACTTGGATTGTATTTTAAAATCGAATCCCATTGCATTTCCGGAATTCCGGCACCAACACGAATCACGCCGACTTTCAATTTTCGAAGACCTAGAAAATAAGCCAGACCCGCCATAAATTTTCTGTCGATTGTCGTCATTAATTGTACAACATCGCCTTCGGCAATTCCGGCGCAGGCAAATGAAATAGCTTCATTATAAGCCAAACGATCTAAATCAGAATCGGTTAAACCAAAAGTTACAGGATCGCCTAAAGTTCCAGAAGTCGAGGCGTAGTCGATAATTTTATTTTGCGGAACACATACAAAATCATCGTTATATTGCTGTAAATCTTCTTTTGTAGTAACAGGTAAATGTTGTAAATCTTCTAAAGTTTTAATTTTTGAAATATCAATATTCTGTCCGGCAAAAAGTCTTTTATAAAAAGGAGAATTTTGACTTATATATTCTAAAAGCTCTGTTAGTTTTTTTTCTTGAAAAATTTTAATTTCTTCTAAAGAATCTTTTTCTATTGCTGGAATCATTTTAATTTTCTTTTGATTTTTTTTAAATATTTTTCAATTTTTTCTTTTTCAGGCAGTGTCGTAATTTCTTTGGTCAAAGCTTTTTCAAAATTAAGTTTTGCCTGCTGAAAATCTTTTATTTGGTAAAAGTACAATCCTGCCTTATAATATACAACCCAATAATCAGGGTTTAATGATTGATAGTTTTGAATGAATTCTGGAGAAATCGTTTCCTTATTTTCAAGCAAAGAATCTATTTTATGATCTTCAACTTTGAATTTTTTATAATTGCGAAAAGCGGCTGTTTCTAAAAACGGATCTTTGGCAATATTTAAATTTCCTTTTTGAAAAGAATTTACAGCATCATTTTTTCTTTCGCCAAAAACAGAATTCAAATCGTAACAAACAAATTCGCCCAATTGATACGGATTTGCCGAAACCCAAACTAATTTTTCTTTAGGTTTAAAAATAATTCCGTGATGCGCCATTAATTGGTTCAAAGCTTTTTCGGAACCATAACCTAGCGGAATATCTTTTAAACCGTTTTTGTTTCGAAGAATTTCTGAAGCAATTTCCGGATTCACTTTTGGATTTTCTGCCAGAAGTTCCTGCATTCTTTCAAAGCGATATTCAGAATGACTGGTTACAATTTGTTCCTGATTTCGTTTATCATTTTTAAATTCATCGCCTTGAAAATGATTCGTACAAATTAACTGATCGGTATTTGGAACATCATAAACATCCATTTTTGTTGGGGAAACTTCAATCAAAATCGCTTTATTGTCGTTTGCACTTCCCACCATTATTGATTCAGAAACAAAAACTTTTCTCTTTTTTGCAATCGAAACGGCTTCGTCTATATTCTTGGCATGCTGTAAAATTTCACGGGTCAAAATTGAAATAGGTGTTTTGGCAATCAGCGGAATTTTAGATTTCGAAGCATTAATCGTTACCGTTAAACCTTCCTGGTTCATTCCGGAAACAGCACCAACCATTCCCGGCCAGGTAACCATCATAAATTTGTAACCTGCTTTCGGGTTTATGAACGCAACGATTTTATTTTCCGCGAAAGCGTCATTTACATAGAAATCAAAATTACGTCCGAGGATTAAATTTCCATCTTCCGTTTTTTCATTCCACGCCGCAAAAGACGAACAGCCAACCAAAGCTAAATCTTGTAAAGCGTGGCCAATATCATGCGCCGCATGAAGATATAAGCCACGCTGATATTTAGGCGCAATGTTATCAAGTTCATCCGAAGTATATTCAGAAACGCCATAAATTTCCGTTTGATATTCTTCGGGAACATTCAAATATAATTTTCGATTGTACCATCTTAAAAACTGGCGGAGTATTTTTTGCTGAAAATTAGACGGGATAAAATCTTTTACTTTGGAGAAAAAAACGCGCTGTTGATTTTTTAAAAGAGAATCGGTTAAAGCTCCGGTGTTTAAACCAATTTCCAGCGGATCGCCTTCGGCATACAATTCCCAAATGCCTTGTTTATTTTTTAAAAGCGAATTTTTACCTGAAATAAAAACCGAATCAGATTTTTTTACAACGATTGGTTTTGCCGAATTATAGTGAGAAAGATCCGGTTTATGATGCATTGATTTTGATGTTCCGCAAGAAACAAGCAAAAATGTAAAACCGATAAAGAAGATAAATAAAATTCGGTTTTTCATGATTTCTATTCAGATTCGGAATTGATTTTCGTAACCAAATATTCTTTGCCCACAATTTCAGAACAGGTTGAAACAGCACCAATTGTTACGCCCAAAACGCCGTGCATATTGATACTCTGCCCTGTAAGATATAAATTATCCAATTTGGTTTTTGCAGGAATCAGCGTTTTCATCGGATTGTTTGAATCCTTAACATAACCGTACATATTTCCGTTGTAACCGCCAATATAATCGCGATACGAAAGCGGAGTAGAAGTGTGAATTGATTTTATACAATCCCTAATTCCCAGAAATTTAATTTCAATTTCTTTTAAAAATTTTTCGGCTTTTCGGGATTTAAATTCCTCATAATTTTCGCCGCGGTCGCTTTCTTCTGCAGTTGTATTAAAAGTGTCGGCCCAGGGCGCAACATCTTCATATTTCATATAAGTAATAAAGGTCATTCCTTCGGCCCAGATCTCTTCTTTTTTTGAAGCATTCATCGAAGCCATAAAACCTTTTGGCCACGAATCTTCATCATATTCATGTGCCGTCCAGACTTCGCTGGTTTTCTTGAAATGATAAAAATTATGATTGATATATTTAAAAGTTTCCGGCTTAAAAACAATATATAAACTAAAGGCCGAAATAACGCCTTCAAGACTTTGCACACGATTGACAAAAGCTTTCCTGAAGTTTTCTTCCCCCGCCATTTTTAAAGTCGTTTTCGGTTCGATATTCGAAATAAACATGGAGCCAAAAACTTTTGTTCCGTCTTTTAATTCAACAAAATTGACTTTATTATCTTCAACATTAAAACGCGTAACTTCTTTATACTTGTAAAATTCTCCGCCGTATTTTTTGAGTTGTTTTAAAAGCTGTTTTGTAATCTGGCTTCCGCCGTTAATACATCGCCACGAACTTTGAATGTATGAGTTTACCGAAAGCGCATGAACGTAAAAAGGCGATTTATCCGGAATGCCGGCATACAAAAAATTAGAACCGGCAAGAACTGCTTTTAGTTTTTCATTCTGGGTACATTCTTCAATTGTTTCTTTTGCATTTAATGCCAGAATTTCGTTGTCGTATTTACCTTCCCAGTTTAAGTTATAAAGCGGAAAAGCGTCACAGATGGTTTGCAGTTTTTCGCAGTACTTTTCAATATTTGCTTTTTCTTCGGGAAAAAAAGCAGTTAGTTGATCAACAAAATTTTGATAACCCTGCGCATGCGGATATTCGTTTTTATCGTCTTCAAACGAAATCATATCGTAACAATTCTCGTCTAATTTTTTTAAATTAAGATGATCAATAATACCGATATATTTAAAATATTTATACAAATTTTGACCTTCGGCTAAACCTCCGATATAATGAATTCCGGTATCAAAAATAGTTTTATCACGAACAAAAGTCTGCAGATTCCCGCCGTATTGATTGTTCTTTTCGAGCACACAAACGCTGTAGCCTTCTTTAGCCAAAATTATAGACGAAACCAATCCGCCTAAACCGCTGCCAACAATTACTACATCGTACTGCTCTTTCATTGCTTTTTATTTAGTACAATTATCGCATTTTCTTCTGAAAAAATTTCGAAACCATAATCAACTAGTTTCGTTTTTAAATTAGAAGAATTAACTAAAATTATTGAAGAAGCGGCAATCACTTTTTCAAGATCCGAAGCATAATTTTCATCAGAAATTAAAACTACGTCATATTGATTTTCAACTACAGAATCTAATTGATCGAGATAAGATATTTTTCTCTTTTTTAGAAAATAATTTGTTTTGGCAACCAATACTTTTTCTTCGTCGTTTATAAAAGAAACTATTTTTCGCTGCGGTTCCTGCAATGCTAATAAAACGTCTAATTGCCCATAATCATTGCCAAGATGTAAAATTTTAGCTTTAGGATTAATGTGTTTATTTAAATTGAAATACGTTTCTAAATTCTGTTTTAAATCTTTTCTTACAGCATCGCCAATTTCAATTTCTTTATAATCGTAACTATTAATCAGCATTTTTTTGAAATAATCCGGCCCTTCTAACTGCTGACGAATTTTGCGATGTTCTGCTTTAAAAAAGGTACTTATTTGTTTTGTTCTTTCGGCATAATTGTTTCCAAACGAAGTATTTTCAGGAGTAATTCTTTCTAAAATAGTAACGGTTAAATTTCCATCATGAATGATAAAATCACCCTTCGGAATTAACTCTGAAGCACCATGAATAACAACCGGAATTATGTCTAATTTAAATTCTTCGGCAAGGAAAAAAGCACCTTTATGGAATCGTTTTATTACATTGTTTTCTGAACGTGTTCCTTCGGGAAAAACCATTAACGAATATCCTTCGTTTACTTTTTTACGTAAATGTTCAACGCCGCCTTCCAAACCTTCAGAAACAGGATAAAAACCCGCTTTTCTAACCACGCCGCCAAAAATAGGAGAGTTGTAAACCCAGTCGCTTACCAAAAATATAATTTTTGGACTCAGCATTCCAATCGACAAAATATCTAAAAACGAAGAATGATTGGCAATAATAACGGCAGGTTTTTCAAACGTTTCATTAAAATTATTAACGACTTTTTTGTGTATAAAAGGGTTCGAATACAATACCGATTTCATGTATTTTGAAACGATATATCTAAAACCTTTCATTTTTGTTTTTTTACTGAGCGGCAAAATCGGCATTAATGTAAAACTGAAAAATGACATTAAAATTCCGCCCATGCCGTAATAGAAAAATGACATTATGCCATAAAGAAAAGTGCGCAATTGAAAAGGCGGGTTTCCTTTTTTAGGACGATTTGATAAAAATAATTTAAACAGAATCGGGTAAAAAATAAACGTAATAATTAATGCCGCAAAAACCCCAATTAACGAAACGGAAGAAATAGAACGCAAGGCCGGATGTTTGGCAAATATCATTGCGCCAATTCCTAAAATGGTTGTAATTACTGCCAGAATAATGGAAGTTCTGTAAATGGCAATTTCGTTTTTGCCGTTTGTATATTCTTTCTGTAAAGCACTTGTCATGAAAATACTGAAATCGACACCGTGACCAAAAATCAAAGTACAGACAATCATGCTGAAAATATTCATTTGAATCCCAAAAATGCCCATAATTCCAGCTGTTACAATTCCCGTTAAAGCAATTGGAATACAGCTTACGATTACTAATTCAATTCTTCTAAAAAAGAAAAACAGAATTAAAATTACAGCAACAAAAGAGTAATTGACAAGTGAATTAAAATCGGTTTTTAAAGTGCTGAAAAACGTTTCGTTCATTTGCTGACGATCAATTGCAATAAGATTTTCTTTTGCAGAAGTCGATTTTACAAATTTGTCGCGCTGTTCCGGCGTGACTTTTACTAAAGTCGAAATCGTATAAAAACCGTTTTTTTCGGTTACGAATTCTTTCAGCTGTAATGCCTGAATTTTTAAATAATCTTTTGTAGAAATTGGTTTGAAATCAAAATCTAAATGATCAAAAAACAGTGAATAAGTGGTTGGCTTAAAGCCGAGTTTTGAACCTTCGGCGATTAATTGAGATTTTAAAATTTGTTTTTTTTCTGCGTTCCAAAATGAATTCCATTTTTCGATTTTCTGAAGCTGTTCTTTCTGCGAAAGCACAATTCCGCCAACAGAACTAAAATTCAATATTTTGTCTTGCTTTTTTTCTTCGGATAAATCAGAAAAAAGCTTGCTGTTGTTTTGCAAAACTTCTTCCAGGCTTTTTCCGTAAGCCGCGACATAAATGGTTTTTGAAGTTAAGCTGGTACTTTCTTCTAATTGTTTTTCGGTCGCCTTAATATCTTTCGGAACAAAATTTAACTGCGACAAATCGTTGTTGAAACCAACATCGTTATATGTAAAACAACAAATAATGGTAATAATAACGCAAAAACCAATTAAGAATTTGTTGTTATGAAATGAAAAATGAGCCAGTTTATCGATCGCATTTTTCTTATGTTCAAAATTGTTTTCTTTTGGTTTGTATAAATGCGGTACAATTAAAAGAGAAAAAATTCCGGTTGCCATAACAATAACGGCAGCAAAAATTCCGAGATCATTTAGGGCATCTGATTTTACAAAAAGCAGACATAAAAAAGCAACAGCAGTTGTTGAACTGCTCATAATTACCGGCATTGTAATGTCTTTATACAATGTTTTGATGTCGCTGTTATGTTTATAATGCGTTAAAATGTGAAGCGAATAATCGATCGTAATTCCTAATAAAATAGAACCAATTCCAAGAGATATGGCTGAGATTTGTTCTTTTACAAAATATAAAAAGGCAACGGCGAATAAAGCCCCGAAAACCGTTGGAAGGAAAATAATTAGCGGAATAAATATTTTTCTGTAAAACAAAATCAGGATCAGCATTAGCGTAATCATCGCAATTGTTGTCGTTAAAACAATATCACTTTTAATTTGGTTGGCATTTGCAACGGCAATCAAAGCAGAACCAAAATAAGTAACAGAAGTTTTTCCTTTAAACTTGGTGTTTAAATTTTCCTGAATTGATTTTAGCTTTTCAGCAAAAAGGGTATTCTTTTCTGTTTCGCTCGATGAAATATCTGAAGTTATAAAAAGCAGTAATTTCTTTTTATCCTTTGTCATTACAAAACCATTGTCGAGCGTAAAATCGTCGCCAATATTTAATTGCTGTAATTTTTTTAAAGCGATAAACGAAATTCCAAGTGGATCTTGCAGAATAAAATCTTTGGTAATAAATCCCGAAGGCGAAATAATTGATTTGTAATTTCCCTGAACGGTTGCTGCAATACTGTCTTTTTGAAGTTTAGTTTGAATGGCAGCATAATCTTTATCTTCAAGAAAAAGCGGCAGATTATTGTAAACGAAATCAATAGTTTCCTGAATGTTTTCTTCATCAACTTTTCCCTGAATTCCGGTTATGTAAGGTTTACAGGATTTAACAACGCTGTCTGAAAAAGCAGCAGCCATTTCTTTTAAATCTTCGGCAGAACCTTTTTTTTCGAGTTTGAAAATAACGGTCGTTTTATCGGCAAAGTTTAATTGTTTTAAAACTTTTGCTGTTGCATCGGCTTTATCGTTTGTTGGGATAAGTTTGGTAATGTCTTCTTCAAACTTAATTCGGGAAGCAAAAAATCCAAATACCAAAAGCATCAAAACGGCCAGTATAACCGAGAGCGATTTTCTTCGGTTTACAAATAAATGAATGGCGTAAAAGTATTGATGCATAATTATTTATTATTGTTTTTTTGCCACAGATTATACGGATTAAAATGATTTTTTTTGCCGCGAATTTCACGAATTTTCACGAATTAATTTTTTGAAATTCAAAGCAACGAAAATCTGTGTAAATCACTTTAATCTGTGGCAAAAAATATTTTCATTATTTCTGTATCATTAATTCGTGAAAATTCGTGGCAAACCGACACGATAGAAAAATCATTTTAATCCGTATAATCTGTGGCAAAACCTTATTTGATATTCGTTTTGTTTTTAGAACTAAAAGCGCTTAAAAGCAAATAACTTATAAGTCCGGCTGATAGTGCTAAAACGGATGCTAAAATAAGACTTCCGACGATATATTGTGCAGCGTTTTTTTGAATATCGTCAAGTGTGGCCGAACTATCTAAAATTAGCGGCGCATCGCTCGTAATAAAAAGACTTCCTGTTTTTAAAGAACCGTAGATTACCAGCGGAATAAACGGAGGAAAACTCACATTTGAAGATAAAAAAGCAATGACTTTATTAAGCCTGAACAAAGCGGCAAAAGTAAAAAGAAGTATGGTTTGAAATCCCCAAAAAGGAGAAATTCCAATAAAAATTCCCAAAGCAATTGAGGCAGATTTCGTAAAATTAGAATCGTTGCTTTCTAAAATATCTTCTAGGAAAAACTTTTTAAAACCTTTTTTTTTTGCTCGCCGAAAGAAATCGCGAGGTTTAATATAAAGCAAAGCATTAATTACCAAAACAGTATTTAAAATACTAATTCGGGTAAAATCCCTGAAAGGACGAAAATGCGAAACACGTTCTGCCGGATCATATAAAACCTGAATTGGAATGTTTTTTACCACAATTCCTTTCCATGCCGAACGAACAATCACTTCGATTTCAAACTCAAATTTATTGGTATAAAATCGTTTTGGAATTAATTTCAAAGGATATAATCTAAAACCAGATTGTGTGTCCTGAAGTTCAATTCCGGTTTCAAACTTAAACCAGAAATTGGAAAATTTGTTTCCGAAACTGCTTTTCTTAGGAACATTTTCCTGCGTCATATTTCGGCTTCCAATTAAAAGCGAATTCGGTTCGTCTTGAATTGCTGAAATAAAATCTGGAATATCAGATGCGAAATGCTGCCCGTCAGAATCTATCGTGATGGCATATTCAAAGTTGAGTTCAATTGCTTTTCTAAAACCATTTCGCAGCGCTCTTCCTTTTCCTAAATTTTTAGGATGATGAATTTGTGTAAACTGCGAATATTGTTTTAAAATTTCGTTGGTTTCATCTGTTGAACCATCATTGACAATAATGATATTTTGAGTGAAATCTAAAATAGAATCCAACACTTTTTTCAATGTTTTATGGTTATTGTAAGTGGGTACAATAACACAAAAAGAAGTTGAATCGAGCAATTCCTGCTTTGATAAAATAGGTTTCATTGAGAATTTTTCATGAGCTTATTTTACAAACTGTTTCTCCTTTTCAGAGAAACTTTTTGATTGTAAAACAAAGTCTTTTAGATAATCTTTCAAAGCGCCATTTTGCTCGGCATAATGTGCTATGATGAATTTTTTATCTTCTTTAATATTTTTTCTGTAACCTGTAATTCCGGGAACATTTTCCTGAATACTCAATCGAATCATTCTGATTTCGATATTATTAGGTTCGCTTTTTATAGTCGATTCCAAAAGTTTTGCACCTTCTTTAAAACGAGAAATCTTGCTTCCTAATACACTTTCAAATTTAGAATCTAATAAAATTGAAGCGGCTTTGTAAGCCACTAAAATTTTATCATCGTTGTTTGAAACTCCGGAAAGTTTTTCGATAAATTCCTTAGAATTGGTTTCTGATTTTGCAACATCAGTATACATTTTGCGGATAGCAGCCAAATCCGGCGTTCCTGCAAAATTTATCCATAGAAGTAATGACAATAGTAATTTCATAATTATAATTTTTTATACACATTGCTTAATTTTAAAGCTATGGTATCGTTAAAATATGTGGTGTTTTTCACCTTTACCAAATCATCTTCTGTGGTTGTAATATCAATTTCTAAACGCAGTTCCGGATTTGTTTCCGGGTTTATTAATGCCATGAATTTTACATTCGAAAGTGTTTGTATAATCAACGAACTTTTTGTGATTGACTCCGCAAGTTCTTTAATAATCTGAATCATGCAAACGCCCGGCATTATTGGGTTTCCAGGAAAATGACCTTTAAAAACCTCATGATTGGCATTAACTAATATACGAAAATTATATTTAGCATCGCCTGTTTTCTCCTCCGAAAGCACTTTGTAAAAGTCTTTTAAAACCATATTTTTATTATTTCACATCAAAAGAATAGGTAACACCTATTTGAAAATTGACATTAGTATTATAATCACCAAAAAAATAATGTTCGTTTGAATTATTATGATAATAATCGCTGTCTAAAACATCATAAAGGCCTTTTTTAAATCGAATCTCAAACCCAAGTCCCGAAGGTATTTTATAAGCAAGGCCTGTAACAAATGAAAGATCATTATTTGTTTTTCTAAAAGCTAAGTTGTCGTCTAAAAGAACGTCTAAAGCCGGACCAAACTGTACTTCTAAACCTTGTGCAAATTTAAATTTGTTAATCAAACCAATCGACAAATAACTTATTTGTAAATCCTGATAAACAGTTCTTTCTGTCTGCGTATTGGGGTCAATAAAATTTCGGGCAACATTATTAGAACCCTGCCTGATATAATTTATTTCGGGCTGAAGCGCATAACGTTTCGATATATTTATTTCTCCAAAACCGCCAATATAAAAATCTGGTCTGTAATCAGCATGCGTTTCGGAAATTGTAGAAAGACTCAAACCAGCCCTTAAACAAGGATTAAAAGTTACCTGAGCTTTTGAGGTAAAGATTCCGATAAATAAAAAAGCAAATACGATTATTTTCCTCATTATTTTACTTTAAAAGTATAGCTGATTCCTATTTGGAAAACCTGATTTAAAATAACATCATTATAATAATAATCATCATTGTTATTATTAAGTCCGTCATAGCCATAAATATCAATCAATCCTTGTTTGATTCTCGCTTCAAAAGTCAATCCATTTGGCAGCGTATATCCAACACCTCCCACAATTGCAAGGTCAAAACCTTCAGGATTGCTGTTGATATAATTATCACCAACTTTTATATCTAAAGATGGACCGGCTAAAACATGAAAACCTTTACCTCCAAAATGATATTTGGCAACGGCACCAAGTGTAAGATAGTTTAATTCATACTTTTCAGAATAATAACGGCCGTTTTCGAAATATCTTCCTTCATCACCTTGTCTTGAATACGTTATCTCAGGCTGTAACGAAAAATATTTATTAAATTTAATATCCACTAGTCCACCAATGTAAAAATCTGTTTTAGACCTATTATCATCAATATTGGTTAATGTTGAAATATTCAAACCGCCTCTAAGGCCGGGACTAACTTTTACCTGCGCTTGTGATTTTACAAGACCGATAAATAAAACGAATGCAATTAAGGTTATTTTTTTCATCTTTTTATTAGTTTAATTTTATGATTAGTTTAAGTTTCTACTCTGATTTAAAATAATTTAGCTCAATTTTAAGCTTAATATTTTGATGAATTATCTGAATCTTCTCAGCAAAAATATTGTTTTCTGAATGGAAAAACAGTGTAAATTTTTCTTTTGTTTTAGAGGCATGAACGATCTTTTCTAATTTTTGATCTTTTTTTGAGATAAAAATATAATTGTCTCTTTTGCCATCTGCCGATTTATAAATGTCATTTGATTCGTTTTCAAATTGTTCCTGAATCAAATATTGCTTTTTTAAAAGCAGTCGAAAATCTTCTTTTAATGTATTAATTAAAATTTTTCGATCTAATTCTGAAACAATCGAATTGACTTTAAAATCATTTTCAGAAATTTCAAAATCCATTAATTTATTTCCGAATTCCGTTGTAAAAACAATTCGGTGTGTGGTGTCGTTTATTTTTTTTGCAATGAAAATTCCCGACAATTCATTTCCGTAAACAGATATATTAGTTTTATAAACATAATCCGTTTTTGAATCTGAAAAATACGGAACCTCTACAGCCGTTTTGTCTAATTTTTTCGGCGTATAGTTTTTTGTGACCGAGCCGCAAGAAACCAAAACAATTGCCAGAAAGCAATTAATTAGTAAAAACTGAATCGTCGATTTTTGCATTGATTACTTTATTTTTAAGTACAATTCTGGTATAATCCTCAGATGATTCTAATAATTTTACCTGAACAACAGTTGCTTCTTCCTTGTCAAAAGTCAGTTCGATTTGTTTGATGTATTTTTTCAGCGTCGCATCTTTCGGAATAAATTTCGCTAAGTTCTGACCTTTCAGTTTAAAATACGAAATCGTAAATTCTTTATCATCAAACATATTTCCGCTTACGCTTCCCACGATTAATTTATTAATTCTCGCAAAGATTTTACTGTTGCCAATATCAACCGCGCTTTTCTTTCCTTCGTCGTTAATCAGTATTTTTCCGTTCTTGAAAACAATGCTGTAATTATATGGTTTTTTATATTGCCATTGCAAAAGTGCAGGTTCTTTAAAAACCATTTTTCCCGAAGTTTCAATGTCTTTCGAAAGGAAATCCAAATGTTTGTACTGAACAAAATCTGTACTTAAAGTTTTGATTTTTTTCGCCACAACATTTACATCTTGTTTAAAAGAAGCAATTTCAGCATCGGTCATTTTTTGTTCCTGAGCGAACAAACCACTTGAAATAAATAGAATTAGTAATGCTATTTTAGTTTTCATAAATTTTTTTAAAATTGTGCTTTAAAATTTTTTTGCCACAGATTAAAAGGATTTACACAGATTATTATTTAATAAAAAATCCGTTTTAATCTGCGTTTTCGCTTTAGCGAATCCGTTTCATCCGCGTTCAATTTCATAAGCATTAAGATTCAGTAATTCTTCAATCGAAACCACTTCATAATCATTCTGCTGTAAAAATTGCAAAAACTGTTCCAATACTAAAACAGAGTGCGATCCGGTATCGTGCAAAAGTACAATTCCGCCCGGAGAAACCCGTTTTATAATGCGATTGAAAATTAATTCCTGATTTTTAGTTCCCCCATCAAGAGAACGAATATTCCAGCCAATTGTTTTATGTCCGGTGATTTTTAAAGCTCTTCTAATCGAAGGCGTCGTAACTCCGTAAGGCGGACGAAAGAAGTTTATTTTCTTAGAAGTAAATTTTTCCAGCAATTCATCTGTTTTACGAAGTTCCTCCGTTATTTTATCTTCATGATAAAAATCGAAAAATTTAGAATGAGAATAAGAATGATTTCCAACCAAATGTCCTTCTTCAATTACTTTTTGAATAATTTCAGGATGTTTTTCAATGTTTTTTCCAATGCAGAAAAATGTGGCTTTAGCATTGTATTTTTTCAGAAGATCTAAAACTTTCAAAGTAAATTCACTAGGACCATCATCGAAAGTTAAGGCAATTTTTTTCTCTGTTTCCAGCGGATTATTGCAGAAAGATTTTACATGATAATTAGAAGAAATTATAGAAGAGCCAACAGCATTTATTCCGATCCAGATAAAAATTATAGCAAAAAAATACCATAGATTTATTGCCATAAAAAAATTCAGAAGAAAAACTAAAAGCAATAAAAAGATAAAAAAGATCGAAATGTTTTTATGCGTTATCATTTTGAAAGTAACGTAAAACTATGATTTTTTCCGTTTAATTGATTGTACAATAAAATGGTTTTGTAAACTGGTTTTACAGCCGAATTTACTTTTATAATTTCTGGAATTTCCTGTGTTTTTAAAATCTTCGAAGCCATCCAAAAAGCAAAAGCCGAAGCCGTATCATATTCGCCGCTCAAATGTTTGTAGTATAAAACAGGAATTTTGGCGAAAGCATTTTCGGCAAGATTTTTATAATAATTTTCGAAAGAAGCATTTCCGTCAAAACCTAAAACCAAAGCGTCAACATCAGAAATTTCTAGATTATTTGATTTCAAAAATGATTTAATTTCAGATTCAATTTCGTTTTCTTCCAGCGTATTTACGATTGCAATATCCAGAAGTTCAGCATAAGTGTTTTCTTTTCTTTCGTTTTCTAAAACAAAAAAACTCGCACCTTCACCATAAACAGCTCCGCTGGTTTTAGAATTTAAAACATCATAAGGAGCAGTATTATCTGCTTTAATACGTCCGTTTAGTTTAAAAAGTGAAGTCGTATAATCACCATTTTCATCAACGCCGCCCACTAAAATTGAATTCGCTTCGTCTTCCTCAATCTGCATTTTAGCATCCAAAAGTGCCGATTCAAAAGAAACCGCACCGTTTACATACGTAAAATTATAACCTTTACATTGCTGTAAAAGTGCAATTTGCGCACCAACTGTATTATGTGTAGATTGAATAAAAGAAGTTGGCGTTAAAAACTCTTCTTTATTATCTAAAATGCTTTTCAGGAATTTTTCAGAATCTTCGATACAGCCTAAACCCGTTCCGGTAATAATTGCATCGACTTTTTCGACATTCGCATCTTTCATGGCTAAAGCCGAAGCTACGATTCCGTTTTTTACACCTTTTGCCATTCTGCGGCTTGCAGCTGGCGAAATATATTCTTTGTATGCCGGCGAAACAATTGCCAATACATTTTCGTCGTGATTAACATTGGCCTCTTCTAAAAAAACAGTATCAAATGTTTTTTGAGTCGAAATACAGCCTACTCCATTTATATATGTTTTTTTCATTTTAGCTTTTTGAAAATATAAGGGTCGAACAATTTCCTCCAAATCCAAAAGAATTAGATAAAACGTGTTCGATGTTTTTATTTTTTAGAGAAGTCTGCGGAGTCAAATCGAATTCTTCCATCTGCGTTTCAAAATTCAAATTCGGATAAACCACATTATTCTGAATCGCCAAAACACTGTAAACGGCTTCAATTGCTGCCGCCGCCGCTAAAGTATGACCCGTAAAAGGTTTTGTCGAACTAAAATCCGGAACTTTTTCTTCTTCATAAATTCGGCGTAAAGCTCTTCCTTCAGATAAATCGTTGTTTGGCGTTGCGGTTCCGTGAACATTGATGTAATCAATTTCAGAAGGTTTTAAACCCGAAACTTCAAACGCTTTTTTCATCGCCAGAAAAGCGCCGTCTCCATTTTCTGAAGAAGCCGTTTGGTGAAAAGCATCATTTGCATTTCCGTAACCGGAAACTCTTGCCAATACTTTTTTGTTTTGCTTTTCAACAATTTCATCCGATTCTAAAACCAAAAAAGCTGCAGCTTCCCCAAGATTTAATCCTTTTCTGTTATTGTCGAAAGGTTTGTTGTAATCGTCAGATAAAATCATCAAAGTCTTAAATCCGTTGATGGTGAATTTTGACAAAGCATCGGCTCCGCCCACAATTACGCGATCCAATTTTCCGGTTTTGATTAATCTTGCACCCAGCATAATAGAATTTGCTGCAGATGAACAAGCCGTGCTGATAGTCGAAACCATTCCTTTTAAACCTAGTTCTTCTGCAATTTTATCCGCAACATCGCCGCCGTCGTGACAGGTAATATATTTTACCAATTCCGGTTTTTCGAAATAATCATAATAATGTTTCTCCGTCATGTCCATTCCACCCACACTTGTAGCCGAAATAAGCCCGGTTCTAAATTCATTTATAGAGGTTATCCCGGCATTTTCAACAGCTTGTTTTGCTGCCAAAGTACCAATCATAGCGGTTCTCGAAAAATTATTATCACTGTTTAATTCCAGTTCGCTGATCAATTCATCGTTGGTTTTTTTGATTTCACCCACTTTAATAACATCCGCATGAACTGTAGAAATATTAGAGATACGGGAAATCCCGATTTTATTTTCGATTAACGAATGATAATTTTCCTCAACCGAATTCCCGATTGCGGAGATAATTCCCATTCCCGTTATTGCAACACCTTTTGCCATTTTAGATTTTAGAGTTTTGATTTTAGATTCTAGAACTTTGTCAAAGTTTTAAACTTTGACAAAGTTGACGGATTTTAAAACATTTTAGATTTTAGATTCTAATAGGAAATCTAAAATCTGAAGTCTAAAATCTAAAATTATTTCGTTCTGTTAGCGCTAATGTAAGCCGCCATAGTTTCGATAGACTGGAAAATTGTTTTCCCTTCTTTCGGATCTACTAATTTAATTCCGTAATCTTTGTCTAAAATCACGATCAATTCAAGTGCATCAATCGAGTCTAAACCTAAACCATCTCCAAACAACGGATCGTTATCAGCAATGTCTTCGATTGTGATATCTTCAAGGTTTAAAGTCGTAATGATTTTATTTTTTAATTCTTCTTTTAATGCTTCCATGATTATTTATTGTATAATGTATTGATAGTTTCGTTTTTATATTCTGTGTTTTCGTCTTTACTTATTGTACAGAGAAAAGCTTTATAATTGTCATTAAAAAATTCTACCCAGCCGCATAAAACCATATCTGCTTTATTCGTATTCAACAGAATATTAGAATAATTCGACATAAATTCCGTGTTAAAGGTGTCAAATATAAAGAAAGAATTTTCACTTTTCAGCTGATGACGGATACTTATTTCGCCCAGACAGATATTTGGGAGCGTATAAACGAAAACCGCCGGACTTGGAAAATAGTTTTCTTTGTCTGAAATTGATTCCTGATATTTTACATCGGTATCTAAACTCGACGATTTATTGGCCAAAACCAAAGCGATATTATGTTCTTTTTCTTCTGAAGTTATCGGACTCAAAAGCAACTCAGATCCTAAAAAAGCCAGTTTACTCAAAGCGTCCATTTTGAAAAATTTTGGATACTGCATTTCAAAATTGCGATACGCTTGTTTGGAGAAATCAGCAAAATCTGTTGGTTCAATTTTGAATACAGAATTTCCGTTCAAAACAATTTCGTTGTTTTGGATTGTGATGTAGGATTGTATGTTGGTTTTATTTTGAGTCATTATTTTTTGTAACTTTGTCAAGTTATGAAATTCTACGAAAAATATCCGCAATTAAAACAGAAAAGCTTTTTGTCAAAAGTGCTTGCTGATACTGTATTCTCTACAATGTCTTTGGAAGACCAACAGGTTTCTAAGAGTAAGGTTGTTAAAATTGTTGATGCCATTTTAAAGGAGAAAGAATTAAAAGGAAATCAATTCTTCACTAATTAATTGATTTAATAATTTATAATCTCCATTGTCAGCCGCTTTCATTGCGCTAATATAAAATTTTCTGCTTTCGCCTTCTCTGTGATATAACTCTAAAGGTTGATATCCAAACTTTAATGCGATAAGATTCATCAAAATCCTTCCAGTCCTTCCATTTCCATTATTGAAAGGATGAATTTTTATAAACTCATAGTGTGCATAAACTAAACAATCAATATGATCTTCTAAAGTTTTAGAAATGGAAATTTTAAAATTAAGATTATCTAGAAACTGATACATAGCTTGTAAAACCATTACTGGTTTTGGAGGAATTAGCTGTCCAACAGAAACTTCTGTTGTTCTCCATTTTCCAGCCCAATCATAAAGCTGTTCAAATGCAATTTTATGAATTTCCAAAACAAGTGAAGTTGAAATCTCAACATCAGTTTCTAGTTCAAAAGTAAAAAGTTCTGCTTTAGCAATTCCAGATGCTTCAAATTCATTGATTTGATTTTTATCAGTCAAACCAAGTAAATTATCATCAGGAAAAGGTGTCCAATTAGTTTGATTTTCCATATCTCATTTCATTTTTTCAAAAACAACAGCCGTATTACAACCTCCAAACCCAGAAGCCGTTTTCAAAAAATACTCAATCTTCTTTTCTTCATTTTTCTCAATCACATTGATTGTTTCACTAACCCCAATTTCATCAAAACCTTTTGATTCAAAAAGCATATTTTGATTGGCTGATTCAATCGCAATTACGGTTTCTAATAATCCCGAAGCGCCTAATGTATGACCGTAAAAACCTTTTAAACTATTTACGGGAACATTTTGTAAACCTAAACGATTAAACGCAATCGCTTCCATTTCGTCGTTAAACGGAGTTGCAGTTCCGTGTGCTGAAATATAATCTAGTTTGTTGGCTTCGATTTGAGCTTCTTTTAAAGCATTCTGAATACTTCTGAATAAACCTTCACCCGTTCTTGAAGGACCCGAAATATGATTCGCATCGTTTATTGAACTGTCGCCTATAACTTTTATTTTAGCGTTTTTAGCTTTCGCCGAAATTAAAACTGCTGCTGCTGCTTCGCCTAAACTTACTCCGGTCCTATTTTTAGAATACGGTTTACAGGGTAATTCGCTCATTGCCTGAAAGGCATTAAAACCAGACAAAACAAATTCTGAAACTTCATCTCCAGCCACTACAAAAATGTTGTCATAAAGTTCAGACTGAATCATTCTTTTAGCAATTGAAACTGCCAAAATTCCCGAAACACAAGCATTTGAAATAACAATGGGCTGAGTTTGAAATTCGAAGAAATCTGAAATGGTTTTTGCTAAAATATCTAAATGTGCGTTATTAAAACTTTCGTCAGAATCATTTGCTAAAGCCGTAACATTTCCTTTTGTGGTAGAAAGTATAAAAGCCGTTTTTGAATTTAATTCAACTCCAGAATTTTTGATAATGGGCTCTAAAGCCAAAATCATCATTTTCTCTAAACGGGAATATTGAGTTTCAGTGCTTATTTTTGAAAAAGCACTGTTTATTTTTTCATCAGAAATAATCGAAGCATAAAATGAATTGGGCATTAAAGAAATGTCATTATGAAGCTGTATGCCGGAATCGCCGCGAAGAATAGCTTCAACATTTGACTCGACATCAAAACCTAAGGGTGTGATACAATTGGTTTGCGTAATGTATATTTCTTTTAACATTTTATGATTCTCAGTTTCTTCTGCAAGGTTTTCAAAACCTTGTAGGTATTTATTTTAAAGCTTTGTCTGAAAAAATGGCTCGCAGATTTTACAGATTAAACAGGTTTACACAGATTATTTTATTTTATACCTACAAGGTTTTGAAAACCTTGCAGGAAACGAATCTTGGTTATTTTATTTTTTTATTCGTGAAAATTAGTGCAATCCGTGTTTTATAATAGTAATCCAACTTTCTTTTTCCATTCCGCATAAAAAGGAGGATTTGTCAGCATTAAATTTCCTTCTTTATCTAAAAAAACCTGAACG
Source organism: Flavobacterium sp. FG68 (assembly GCF_057808895.1). Classification (NCBI taxonomy): domain Bacteria; kingdom Pseudomonadati; phylum Bacteroidota; class Flavobacteriia; order Flavobacteriales; family Flavobacteriaceae; genus Flavobacterium; species Flavobacterium sp. FG68. The sequence continues at coordinate 93,061 of NZ_JBMDIY010000004.1, read as the reverse complement.
GTTTCGCCTGTGCAGGCAATTTCACCTTTGTCATCAATAATTTTAAAACGGTAAATCATTTTTGCAGCGGGCGTATCGACAACTGTTGTTTCGATTGTAACTACATCGCCGTAACGCAAAGACAATTTATGTTCGCAGGTCGATTTTACAATTGGCGTTGTATATCCGGTTTTGGCAATGTCTAAATACGTAAGTCCGTGCTGGCGGCCAAACGCTTCGCGTCCATCTTCAAAATAAGTTATATAATTGCCGTGCCAAACGATTCCAAGCGGATCAGTTTCGTTAAAACGAATTCTGATTTCGTGTGTAACGGTCAGGTTTGTAGCTTCGTTAAACTGCTCTTTTCTTTTTATCATAAAATAATGCGATGGCTGTGGTAAGAATAAAAAACAAAAATAGTAAACTTATTTTTGGGATGATTTCCAGGAAAGTAACGTTACGTAATAAAACGTCATAGAAAGCATCTAATCCCCAGTTCATTGGAGACGATTTAGCAATAATCTGCATGATTTTTGGCATGGCAAAAACCGGAACCCAGATGCCGCCAATTGCTGCTAAAATGATCACGCTTGTTGCGCCAAACGGAGCCGATTGTTCCTGTGTGCTTGCAATTGTTCCCAATAAAATTCCAAACCCGATGGCGGCAAAACCTGAAAATAAGGCAACGACACTCATTAATGCCAAATGTCCTTCGATATTTAAAGACGGCAATCCGATGGATGGAAATAGAAAAACGGCAACGGCAACCATCATATAAAACTGAATCATACAAATGACAGAATAAGTGATCGTTTTACCAATAATCACAACTAAACTAGAAACAGGATTTGTTCTTAATCGAACAAAAGTTCCTTGCGATTTTTCTTTTACAATATTAATTGATAACGGAATCACGATAAAAAATATCGCAAAAAGTGTCCACGCCGGAACGTTATGCTGAACCGAATTTGGACGAACTTCTTTGTTATTAATCTTCGGAATTATCTCTTTGAAAGAAATGAAACTTTTTTGCTCAAAATTGGTGCTACCTTCTCCTAATTGTTTTTCGAAAGTGGTGTAAATTGATTTGGTTTCAATTTGCGAAATCATTTTGTCGATCGAACTCATGACCGCATTTTTAAAACTCATTTGAACCGCCGGATCAAAATACAGTTTTACTTCTTTTTCTTTAATTATGGGTTGAGGTTCGCTTGTCGCAGTACTGTCAGTCATGCCTAAACTGCTGACAATTTTTTCGACATTTTGATCAACTTTGGCTTGTAAATCTGAGCTTAATTTTTGTGGAATTATAATCGCCAGCTGAAATTTCCCTTTGTAAACATTCTCTCGGGCAACATCTTCTGTAATTGTTTTATTGTCGATTTGTGTTACGACGGTAAACAGATTGCTTTTTTCTAAATTATCGAAAACGGTTTTCGAAACAGAACCTTTATCATTATCAACCAATAAAATTGGAATTTTAGAATCGCTTACTGTTTTAAAAGTGCTATCCTGAATTAGTGTAACGGTAATGACCAAAACTAATGGCATTATAAACAGAATAATTAAGCCGCCTAAATCGCGTTTAAGCAGTAAAAATTCTTTTACGATCGACATCCAAATTTTATATAGCATCTCTCAAGTCTTTACCAGTTAATGAAATAAAAACGTCTTCGAGATTTCGGGCATCTTCAACAGAATTAATTAAAGTTGAAGGCGTTCCTTTTGCGTAAATTCGGCCTCGGTCTAAAATGGCAATATTGGTGCAGAAATCTTCGGCTTCAGCCAAATGATGCGAAGTATAAATAATAGATGTTCCGTTTTGGTTCAACACTTTTAGATAATCTATAATGGCATTTTTAGACTGCACATCAACACCAACAGTTGGTTCATCTAAAAATAAAACTTTTGGTTTATGCAGAATTCCGGCAATTAAATTGACACGGCGTTTCATCCCGCCCGAAAAAGTTTCAACAGGTTTATCGGCAAATTTTAAAAGGCCCAAAAGATCTAAAGTTTCGATTACTTTATCTTTTAAATCGGAGCCTTTTAAGCCGTACATACTTCCAAAATAATGCAGGTTTTCTCTCGCCGTAAGAGTAGGGTATAAGGCATATTCTTGAGGAACAACGCCTATAATTTTTTTAATTTTTGAAGAATGATGCTGATAATCTAAATCATCAATTGAGAAATGTCCCGATGTTGGTTTTACCAATCCGCAGAGCATTGAAATTAAGGTTGTTTTTCCGGCACCATTTGGACCGAGTAAACCAAAAATTTCTCCTTCATTTATATCTAACGAAACGTCGTTCAAAGAAAACTGATCGGCTTCTTTGTACTTTTTCGAAAGGGATTCTATTTTAATTATGGATTGCAAAATATTAGCTGATGGCTTTTTTTAATTTTTTGAAAAAGATTTCTTCTCTGTTGGCAATGTCTAAAAGTTCATCGGCAATAGTGTTGTAAGCGTCTTCTTTAGCACTTCTGTTTTTATAAATACGTGAAGCTTCAACGGCAAAATCACGCCATGAATCTCCAATTTTTGTCATTTCTTTCGAAAGTTCTTTCAATTTTTCATTACCTAAAATAACCGAAGCTTCTTGTAAAAATGCCGCATAAATAAAACGGAAACCACCGCCTCCAGTTCCAATTTCTTCCTGCATACGAACCATTTGTGCCAAATAATGATTGGCTTTTTTAGTTCCATGTTTTATAGGCCATTTTCTAATTTGCTTTGAAACAAATTTGATTCCGCGAACACCTACAATTGGCATTGGCGCTAACATATCTCGGCACGTATTTTTAATTCCTTTAATGATGGCACTTTTTAAATCAACGTCTTTCGGAACCTGAATTGGATAATACATTTGTCCGCGCGGCGCAAAAGCACCTTTTGCAAAACGTACTTTGTCTAATTCTTCGTGCGTTAAAGTCGTAACGGTTTCCATTACAGGATCGCTTACTAAATAATCGGTTTCGGTTTTTCCGTAAACGACTAAATTATGCGCGTTGAAGTGGAAACGATATTCGTCTGGGAAATAACTTAAATTGTAAACACCAACTTGTAATCCTGTTGGAATATTATTTTTTAAATTTTCGTCTAATGCTTTATTGGCATTTGATACCGATGAAAATTTTTGTCTTTTTATTTTTAAATTTAAACGATTGGCCACTTTATTGAAAATTTGTCCAGGCAAAGTTCTGTAACTAATTGCCGGAGCATAATTGACTTTTATAAAAGGCAGATATACAAAAAACAATCCGGAGCCAATACCAAAAACCATCGGTTCGCTGATGTTTAGTCCGCTATTTTTTAGCAGATTCGACGCTACTCCATTCTCGCAATGAGCAGACTGATGATGTGTGAAAGTTAACTCCATTATTTGGTGATGCTGTTTTTTAATTCTTCAATTGAAATTTCAAAGGTGTCGGCGTATTTCTTTAAAACCTTATCGTTTAGTTTTGCAAAAACGCTTGGTTTAAAATGCCTTTTTACACGCCATTTCCAAAGTCCTACGTAACTTGATAAAATAGTAAGATCCATTTTATTTACTTCCATAAAATAAACAATCGGGCTTACTTCGCCATTTAAAACCTGTTGTCTGGCTTCGGCAATACGCTCGTTTATTTCATCAATAGAATTAGAGAGTGCTATTGTTTTGGGTTCCCAGCCTGTGCTTAGCGTTGTGGTATAATTGCCGTTTTCATCAGTTGCGTATAAAAGCTCTTTCACGTTGTTTTTAGTTAAGTTGCTTTTATCCTGAGGTACTTTATCTTTTTCCATTACCTAGTTATATTTTCAAGTGGAATTATTACGAAACTGAAACTGTCTTTTGAATGAACAAATTAATTTCGCATTCTAAGAGTATCTGATCTTCAACAGAACTTTGACAGCTCATTGTGCATAAAGTGTAATCGTCGCCGGCAAATTTTGAAACTAAATTTGCTTTGGTAATTATAGTCTCGCCGACTTTTGGCAGCGAATGAATTTTTACATTTTTTAAGGCACTAATAAATCCAATTACATTTACGTTCTCATTTTCTGTTCCGTCTTCGTCAAAAAAGTATTTTTTTCCAACGATTGACGAACAAGTCTGCGCCGTATTTTCAATTAAACCTGCTTCGATAAAAACAGTATTCTGAACAAAAATATTGTCTTCTTTTATCAAAAAAGTGGTTTCTACAAAGTTGGCATCAATATCCAAAATCAAATCGACCATAAGCATTGGCGCTCGGTGCGGTAAATAATTTTGTATGTCAACTCCGGTATTCAAAATCATATTATTTAGCTAAAACGGTTTTCATTTGTCCGTTTGCAATTTCTTCATTATTTAATGTCGTAACGATATTCACCAAAGTGATTCCTGCAAATTCCTGCAAAATAGTTACTTCAGATTGAATGTTGTCGTTTAATTGAGGCAGTTTTTTAATTTCAATTTCTTTAATAGAACCAATGTAACCCGTTGGTGCAGTTTCGTTTCTTAAAAAGAACTGATATCCTGTATGCAATGCCACAGATTGTGCCATATGTTCAATTAAACCGGCTTCCAGAAAAATATCTTTTTTTACGAAAATATTATCCTGCTGAATTGTTAAACCAGAAACCAAAGAAGTTTCGGTATAAGAATGCATAGCATCAACCATTACAAAAGGGAACTTTTGAGGTAATAAATTTTCGACTGTTTCTTTTTCTAAAAGTGCCATTGTTTCCATTAGCAAACTGTTAAATAAGCATATGCAAAAGAAAATCTTCCGCTCTCCGGAACTGATAAAAGAATTTTATCTCCTTTTTTTAAATTTCCTGAATTCATTAATTCTTCTAAAGCCAGATAAATAGAAGCAGAACCTACATTTCCAACTCTGGAAAGGTTCATGAACCATTTGTCATCGCTCATTCCGATTCCTTTTTCGGTTAATCCTTTTTTCAGTCCTTCCACAAAAAAATTAGAAGAAACATGAGGAATAAAATAAGTAATATCGTCAGATTTGATGTTATTTTTTTCCATCGCATCTCTCATGCTTTCGGCACCTTTTGACAGGATAAATTCATCTAAAAGTTTAACGTCTTGTTTAATTGAGAAAACAGATTCGTTCAGCCATTGTTCCGGTGCATAATCGCTCCATGATTTTATTTCTCCGTTTTCTAATTTATCACCTCCGGCATACATGCAGGTTTCTAATTCGTATGCATACGAAAAAGCTTCCATCCATTCTATTTTAAGAGAAATTGTTCCTCGTGGCTTATTTTCTAATAAAAAAGCTCCGGCACCGTCAGATAACATCCAGCGTAAAAAATCTTTTTTGAAAGCGATAATGGGCTGTTCTTCCAGATTTTTTAAATTGTCGGCTTCGTGATTGTATTTTTGAGCATTCAGCCAGGTTGAAACTTTTTCAGATCCCGTGCAGATTGCATTTTTTGAATTTCCAGAACGTACGGAAAGAAAACCAAATTTAAGGGAGTTCATTCCGGCACAGCAAACTCCTGTTGAAGAGTTTAATTCTACTGATTTATTTTTTAGCAGACCATGAACCATCGCCGCGTGCGAAGGCAGAAAAATGTCCGGCGTTGAGGTCCCGCATGAAAGTACTTCTAAATCCTGAGGCGTAAAATTTTCGTCGAACAACGGCAAAATAGCATTGCGTGTTAATTCGGCATTACTGTGTGTGCTTTTTCCTGCTTTATCAACAGCGTAATAACGGCTTGTAATTTTGTTATTGCGCAAAATAATACGTCTTGCTTTTGAGGCAGTATCGTTGATAAGTCCTAAATAAGCTTCCATTTCATCATTTGAAACAGCTTCGTTAGGCAAATATTTTGCAGCTTTTGTTATATATACTTCAAACATAATCTAAATTCTCGTCTAAACTCCTTGATAATATTGAGTTTGTCTTTTTATGGTTTTTAACTTAAAAGGGTAGGAAATAAAGTGCAATATATACACTATTGGTGAGATTAACCAAATTGCCAAGAATAAATAAACATTAAATACTTTTAGAAGCTTTTTTCGGTTTTTTTGATTTTTAAAAATCAGGTTTGACCATTTATTGAAAATTTTATTAGCCGTTTTGTCTACTGTTACTAAGTACGGACTAATTTTTACAGCTCCAATTCCTACCAATTTTGGCTGTAAATCGTCTAAATCATTCTCATTAAATGATGAAAGTATTACTTCTCCAAATTTTGGAGATTCATTAATGTCTTTTTCTGAAACTCCCGGCAACGGAAAAATACCTAAATATTTTTTCTTAACACCAGAAAACATCCATTCTACAATTGTAATAACACTTATTAAATTTCCAACACGATCTACCAGAGCAACATTGCCTACTAATTGTGCATTGGCTTCTTTTAGTAATGTTTTAATTTTTTCCTGCGCCATAATCCACATGTTTCTTGAACCGCTAATGGTTACAACAGGAATATTGTTCAGAATTTTTTTGGCTTCGTCACTTTTCAAAAACGAGTTTATTGGGATTGAAGGTGATAAATACCAAACCTGATAATGGAAAAGTACCAAATCAAATTTTGTGTTTAAAATTTCTTCAGGAACTGGTTTTAATGCCGTTGGAATCTGTAAAAAAGATTCTGGAAAGGCATCAAAAAAAGCATCTTTACTCCACGGAAACGGGAAGGGTTTTTCTAATTGTATTTCGTGAAAAGTCACCTTTATATTCTCTGAATTTAGAAATGGTTTTGCGATGTTTTGCGCAATGGTTTCTAACTGTCCTGATTGAGAATAATAAATAACAAGAACATTTTTCATTGAGGTTTGTTTGCTTTGGTTGCGAACAAAAATAAGTAAATTTATTTAAACGGATTTTTCTTGTTTGTTGCGAGGTTTATGGCCCGCGGATTTTACGGATGAAACGGGTTTACACAGGTTTTTTATAGGCAGATAAATAAAAAGGAATCCGCGTAAACCCGTTTCATCCGTAAAACCAGTGGTCTATTTCTTCAAATCATTCCAAAAATCGAAATAATTAAACCATTGCAAAGGGTATTTTTTCAGGATGCTTTCTACGCTTGTTACGTATTCTTTCAGCAATCCTTTTTCGTCACGGTGTTTTACTGTGGCTTCTCTTGCATATAAATGATAATGTAAATTTGGCTCTTTCATAACATAAACAAACACAACCGGAACTTTTAATCTTGATGCAATTAAAAATGGCCCGGCAGGGAAGTTGGCTTCTTTGCCTAAGATGTTTTCAGAAAGTGATTTTGTGCCTTCAAAATAACGGTCTCCTGTAAAACAAACCAATTCGTTATTAGCCAAAGCCGCATTGATCTCAAATATATGAGACAAGTCTTCTTTGATAATGATGAATTTTACGGTTGGTTTTTGGGTAATGCTTTCCAGATAATTTTTAATGGCAGAATGTTCTAAATCTGTAGTAACTAAATTGATTTGAAAATCAAGATCGATATCGCCTAAGAAATGTTCTGCAATTTCAAAATTTCCAACGTGGGCGCTAATTAAAACACCGCCTTTTTTTTCGGCGAGGAGCTTTTTTAAAATTTCAATTCCGTCAAATTCATAGGTGAATTTGTTTCGCATTCCTGCCGAAATGGAAACTTTATCAATAATGGTTTGTCCAAAAGTGTAATAACTTTTGAAAACCATTTTTTTTGATTTAAAATAGGAGTATTGAAGCCTTTCTTTAAAGTAATAAAAAATAGCGCGATTGCTTTTCTTTAAAAATAAAAAGTAATAAGAAGCAACAAAGTAGAGTAAAACATAAGCAGATTTGACACCCGCTTTTTGAATCAAAAAAACGAATATTCTATAACCTAAAACAGTTCCTTTTGATTTGCCATCCCATTCACTCATTAAGCTGTTTTGGCTTTTAATTTGGTTTCGATAAGGTCATAAAAGCTTTGGAAATCAGAAATTCCAACAAAATCTGCCTCAACTAGTTTTACGCCAAAGTTTGATTCTATTGAAACTACTAAATCAACATAATCTAAACTATCTAAGCCAAGCGTATCTTTTAAATTAGCATTTGGTTCAATGTCGTCATTGTCTACTTCAAATTCATCAACTAAAAAACCATTGATTTTTGCTATAATATCTTCTTTATTCATCGTTCAATTTAAACTTTTTAACCACCAACGCCGAGTTGGTTCCTCCGAAACCGAAAGAATTGGACAAAAATATGTCAAATTTTTTGTTTAACGTAGTTTTAACTAAATTTAATTTTGAAGCATCTTCATCTGGGTTGTCTAAATTGATGTTTGGTGCAATGAAATCGTTCAGCATCATGATGATAGAGTAAATAATTTCGCTTGCTCCTGCCATCCAGCATTCGTGGCCTGTCATTGATTTTGTTGAACTTACATAAGGGTTTTTCTCACCAAAAACTTCAAAAATAGCTTTGGCTTCGTTTGCATCGCCAACCGGAGTTGAGGTTGCGTGTGCATTTATGTACTCAATATCTGACGCTTTTAGTTTAGCATCGTCAAGTGCTCTTTGCATTGCTGTAGCGGGACCTTCAACATTTGGAGTTGAGATATGTCCGCCGTTTGATGAAAATCCGTAACCTGAAACTTCGGCAATAATATTGGCACCACGTGCAATTGCAGATTCGTAACTTTCCAGAATTAGAGTTGCACCGCCGCCACTCGGAATTAATCCGTCACGTCCGGCATCAAAAGGTCTTGAAGCTTTTTCAGGATCACTTTCTCTGTTAGAAAAAACACCTAAACCATCAAAACTGCTCATTGCATATTTATTGATTTCCTGCGCTCCTCCGGTTATAATGATATCCTGAAAACCACTTTTTATTAAAAAGTAAGCTAATCCAATAGAATGTGAACCGCTCGCACAGGCAGCACTTACGGTTAAATTAATGCCGCGAAGTTTAAAAATCGTGGAAAGATTCATCGTTACCGTAGAATTCATCGATTTAAAAATTGCTCCTGAACCAATTAAGGCAGTATCTTTTTTCTCGCGCACGATATCTGTAGCGTCAATTATTGCTTTAGAAACGCTGTCGTTTCCGTACATAATTCCCACTTCGCGAGTGTCAAAAAAAGCATCGTCTATATTCGCATTTTTCAGTGCTTCGATAGTAGCCATATAAGCATATTCGGTTTCTTCACCAATGCTCATACGTTGTCTTCGGGTCAATAGGTTTTTTAAATCAGCTTTAGGAACCATTCCGGTTAAGGCTGACTGAAAACCAAATTCTTTTCGTTCTGAATCAAACTGAATACCCGATTTTCCGTTATACAATGATTCCTTTACTTCATCTAAAGAAGTTCCGATACAAGAATAAATTCCCATTCCAGTAATTACAACTCTCTTATTCATCGTCTTTCAAAGTAATTTTTTATCCTTAAAGTGTAATTTTTAAACAAAGGCACAATTTTTTTAATCTATTTATTATGCAAACATAGTATTTTAAGAATATATTCCTCCGTTTATATTAATAATCTCGCCGGTAATATAGCTCGATTTTTTTGAAATCAAAAAGCTTACCAAATCTGCAACTTCTTCGGCTTCGCCAAAACGATTTACCGGAATCAGCTTTAATAATTCTTTTTCGTCAAGCGCACTTGTCATATCTGTTCTAATGAAACCTGGCGCAACTGCGTTTACCGTTATATTACGTTTTGCAACTTCTTGTGCCAATGCTTTTGTTGCGGCAACAATTGCACCTTTTGCAGCCGAATAATTGGTTTGTCCTGCTGTTCCTTTTACTCCGGAAACAGAAACCATATTTACAATTCGGCCGTATTTATTGCGAAGCATTTTTTGAATAAAAAACTGCGTTACATTAAAAAATCCGTTTAAACTTGTGTTTACAACACTGTTCCAGTCTTCGGGAGTCATCCACATAAAAAGACCGTCTTTTGTAATTCCGGCATTGTTTACAATAGCTTCTACAATAGCTTCCGGATTTGATTCCTGCCATTGCGTTAAAACAGTTTGTACCTGTTCAAAATTGGCAACATCAAAACCTAAAATTTCTCCGGTTGCGCCTAATTTTTGTATTTCCTGAAGTGTTTCTTCGGCAGCAGTTTTGTTTGAATGATAATTGATCAGAATATGATAATTAGATTCAACGGCTAATTTTTTACAAATAGCACTACCAATTCCTCTTGAACCGCCTGTTACTAATACACATTTCATTTATGTTGATTTTATTTTTTTTTCTTAGTTGCTGGTTTGCTGGCCGGTTTTGCTGTTGTTTTTGTTTCAGCTTTTGGACTTTCGGCAGCTACACTTGTTTCCTTTTTTTCTCTTTCTGCTGTTTGCGAAAACAATTCAGCATTTTCAAACCATTGATTTCCTAATACAGTTCCGTCAGGTCTTAAAAATCCCCATTTTCCTTCATTTTTTACTCTTGCAAGACCATCAATAAAACCTTTATCCTGCTGTACAAAAAGTGCAATAACGAATCCGTTTGAAGTGATGCCGTATTGTGTTGGAATTACTAGTTTTCCACTTTCATTAATAAATCCCCAATTACTTTCTTTTACAGGAGCTAAACCATTTGTGCTAAAAACTTCTGCATCGCTGTACGTTGGTTCTATTACAAATGTTCCTTTTAAATTGATGTAACCCCATTTTTTTCCAACTAAAACCGGAGCTAGATTTTTTGAGAATGCTTTTCCTTTGTCATATATAGGCAGGATTACCCAATTTCCGTTTAAATCAATAAAACCAATCTTTCCGTTCTTTTTGGCATAGGTTAAATCCTGAGTTTCAAAATCCCAGATTTTTTCGGCACCATCAACAGGAGTGAATTTTCCCCCGCTTACAAGTCCGAAGGTTTTGTCTTTTCTTGCCCAGGTTGTGCCTTTAAAATAGTTTCCAATTTCTGCGTAAGCCGGTTCAACTAATTCTTTTCCGGAAGTATTTATAATTCCCCAGTTTTTATTTAGTTCTACTCTTGCATAGCCATTTTCAAAAGGTTTGATTTGGTCGTATTTTGGTTCTAAAACCACGGCAAGTTTTGAATTGATTAATCCAACTTTGTTTCCTTGTCTTATAAAAGCAACGCCATTATTAAAATCGAATATTTTTTCAGTAGAAGGCGCTTTTAAAATTTCACCTTTTGTATTAATATAAACCCAGTCCTTATCTTTTTGTACAACTGCAATTCCGCCGTTAAAATCTTTAGCATTATTAAAAGACGCCGGAATTACCCAGCTTCCTTTGGTATCAATAAAACCCCATTTTCCGTTGTCTTCTACGGCTGCTAAACCTTCAGAAAAACTTTTGGCAGATTTATATTGAGGTTCAATTTTAAAGGATCCGTCTTTGGAAATATATCCAATTTTTGAATTCTTTTTAACTAATGCCAGTTCTTGACTATTAACAAATTGAATAAAACTTAGCAACAAAAAAATAAGTGTTTTTTTCATGATTTTTAAGATTCAATATTAATAATATAAAAATTCTTTTTTTATTCCTGAAAGAGTTCAGCATTTTGAAACCATTCGATTAAAAGCTTTCCATCTGGTTTAAGGAAACCCCATTTACCGTTACGTTTTACTCTTGCTAATCCGCCAATAAATCCTTTTTCTTCACGCATATAGCTTCCAAATGCTGCTGAAATTTCATAATCTGCCGGAATAACTACTTTTCCGCTTTCATTAATAAATCCCCAGCCGTATCCTTTGTTTACAGCAGCAAGTCCGTTTTCGCTAAAAGGTTCTGCATCATTGTACATTGGCTGTACCACACATATTCCTTCTAAATTGGTATAACCCCATTTTTCCCGAATGCGAACAGGCGCTAGATTATTAGAGAATGGTTTTGTTTTGTCAAATAGAGGTTTAAGAACCCATTGTCCTTCAAAATTTATAAATCCCCATTTTGCGTCTTTTTTCGCAGCAATTAAATCCTGCGTTCCAAAAGCGCCAAATTCACTTACATCGTCTATTTTAATAAACTGTCCGTTATGAACCAGTCCATAATCTTTTCCTTTTTTAGCCCAGGTTGTGTTGTTGTAGTAATCTCCAACTTCGTCATAAATGGCTTCAACAACTTCTTTTCCAGATGGGTCAACAATTCCCCATTTATCATTTACGGCAGCTTTTGCATAACCATTATAAAAAGCTCTGATCACATCATATTTTGGAGCCAGAACAATTTCAAATTTATTATTGATGATCCCAACTTTATCTGCTTGTCTAAAAAATGCTGCTCCGTAATGAAAATCAAATAATTTATCAGATTCCGGATTACCTTTTAATATTTCGCCTTGTTTGTTGATGTAATACCAAACGGCTTTTTTTTCAATAGCAGCGATTCCGCTGTTGAAATCTCTTGCATTATCAAATGTTGGAGGAATTACAAAAGTTCCTTTTCTGTCCACATATCCCCATTTTCCATTTTGTTTAACAGCTGCTAATCCATCAGAAAAATCTCTTGCGCTGTCAAATTTTGGTTCAACGGCAAAAGTTCCTTCTTTTGTAATAAGACCAAATTTACCGTCTTTTTTAACTAAAGCAAGTTCTTGAGCATTAACTAATTGAAAAGCTATTAGAAATAAAAAAAATATTTTCTTCATGTTTTTTAAAATATGATTCCTGTCCAATTAATTGTTAATCAAATAATCTTTTACATTTTGAACAAATGGATACATTACCTGATCTTCCTTAAATGTTGGAATTATATTTCTAACATCATCATACCATTTTTTGCTTACAGACGAAATTTTATCTTTTTGTCCTAAATAATCAATTGCCTGAACAATCGTAATCATTTCGATTGACAATACTTCAAAAGCATTTTCGATTACTTTTGATGTAATTACCGCAGCGTTTGTTCCCATACTTACAATGTCCTGATTGTCATTGTTATTTGGAATACTATGAACGTACATTGGATTTGAAAGCATCTGACTTTCGGCAGTTGTTGAAGTTGCTGTAAACTGAACTCCCTGCATTCCGAAATTAAATCCTAATGTTCCTAAATTCACAAACGGAGGAAGCAATTCGTTGATTTTTGAATTTAATAAATAATTCAACTGACGTTCTGCAAGCATCGTTAATTTTGTAATAACAATTTTTAGTTTATCCATTTCCAGCGAAATATAATCTCCGTGGAAATTTCCTCCGTGATAAACGTGTTGATTTTTTACGTCGATAATTGGGTTGTCGTTTGCCGAGTTAAATTCGTCTTCCAGAATAGAAGCTACATTATTAATCGTTTCTAAAACCGGTCCTAAAATTTGAGGAACGCATCTTAATGAATAATATTCCTGAACTTTTTCTTTGAAGATTTCTTCGGTGTTTTCTCCAGAATATAAATGGTCTTCCCTTTTACGGATTAAAGTACTGTCTGAAAGATTCTGACGCATTTTAGCCGCAATTTCCTGCTGTCCTTTATGACGTTTTGTTTGGTTTAATTCTGCAGAGAAATGATCATCATAAGCCTGAACCAATTCGTTTATGGCACAAGAGGATTTTAATGACCAGTCTAATAATTTTTTAGCGTGATATACATTTACAACACCAATTCCTGTCATTACAGAAGTTCCGTTGATTAATGCCAGACCTTCTCTAATTTCTACCTGAATTGGTTTTAAACCTTCAATTTCAAAAACTTCCGGAGTTGGTCTTCTTTCTCCTTTATAAAAAACTTCACCTTCACCAATTAAAACTAAAGCTAAATGTGATAATTGTACTAAGTCACCGCTGGCACCAACGCCGCCGTGTTCAAAGATTAAAGGCGTAATATCTCTGTTAATAAGTTCAGACATTAAATGAATTACTGACGGATGAACACCAGAATTTCCTAATGAAAGCGTATTTAATCGAGCCAAAATAGCTGCTTTTGCACAAGCTGCATTTAATGGTTTTCCAGTTCCAGAAGAGTGGCTGCGGATTAAATTATATTGAAGCTGAATTTGATCAGACTCTTTAATTCTGTATTGCGCCATTGGGCCAAAGCCTGTGTTTACGCCGTAAATTACTTTATTTCCAGAGAATTCTTTTAAGAAATTGAAGCTTTCGTTTACTCGGTTTAGAACTACATCACTAATTGTAACTTTTTGATTCCCAAAGATTATGGCTTCAAACTCTGCTAAACTTAAATATTCATTAATTGTATTCATTAACTCGTTTTTGGTTGTGCTAATTTAATTTTATTTATCAAAATAAATGTAGTTATTTTGATGATGGCAAATGTAGGTTAATAATTGATAATATTTTTATTATGATAAAGGAGTTTGTAGATGTTTTAGTAATAGGCGCCGGACCATCCGGATGTGTATCGGCATCCTATCTTCATAAAAACAATGTTAAGGTGAAAGTTGTTGAGAAACAGAAGTTTCCGAGACTTGTTGTGGGCGAAAGCTTAATTCCGAGAGTAATGGATCATTTTGCGGAAGCAGAATTGTTTGATGCTCTTAATTCAATGAACTTTGAAAAGAAATTGGGAGCCCGTTTTATTAGGGGAGAAGAGATTTGTGTTTTTGATTTCAGTAAAAAATTTGGCGAAGGCTGGGATTGGACCTGGCAGATTCCAAGAGCTGATTTTGACAATACAATGGCGCAGGAAGTGGTTCGTAAAGGTGTTGACCTTGAATTTGAAACGGAAGTTTTAGAGGTTTCTTTTGAAGGAAAAAAATCAAAAACAATTGTAAAAGATAAAGACGGAAATTTAAAAGAGATTCATGCTAAATTTATCGTTGATTCCAGCGGATACGGCCGTGTTTTGCCAAGACTTTTAGATTTAGATACGCCGTCGAAATTAGACCCGCATTCTTCGATTTTTACACACGTAAAAGATATTAACAGACCGGAAGGTGAGGAAGGAACTCAGATTTCATTTGATATTTTGGAGACTGAAGTCTGGCTTTGGGTAATTCCGTTTTCTAACGGAAATACGAGTTTAGGTGTTGTTGGGCCAACAGATTTTATTAATTCGCTTTCTGAAAATAAAGATAATGCCGAGGCTTTGAAAAACGCTATTCAGCTATCAGATTATTATATTAAAAGATTTAAAGGCACAGAATTTTTATTTGAACCTGTAAAGCTGGAAAATTATTCGAGAGCCGTAAAAAGAATGTACGGAGATGGTTTTGCTTTAACAGGAAACAGTTCTGAATTTCTTGATCCGGTTTTTTCATCCGGAGTAGCTTTTGCAACGGAGTCTGGAATGCTGGCGGCAAAATTATATTTAAAAGAATCGCAGGGAATTCCTGTGGACTGGGAAGTGGAGTTTACACAATATATGAAACGTGGAATTTCAGTATTTACAACATATGTGAAGGAATGGTATACCGGAAACCTTCAGACTTTGTTTTTCCATCAGCCGGAAAATCCTGAAGTAAAAGAAAAAATTTGTGCTGTTTTAGCTGGATATGTTTGGAACGAAGAGAATTCGTTTGTCAAGAAACATGATCATGTAATAGCCAATATGGCGTATTTACTAAATATGCAAAAAGAACAAAGCCCTGAATAATCAGGGCTTTTTTTATTCGAAAAACAATTCATTCCGTAGGAATGTCTGCTTGGTAGAATTAAATTAGAATTGCGGTTATACGTTCCATAGGGACGTTTGATTTTTGTAACAGATGTCCCTACAGGACACAATTCAAAAACAAAACTATTTTTTCTACCAACGAGATATTCCTACGAAATATTAAATGTTTTTATTTGAATGCTTTTTTCAATAAAAGCTTAGATAATGATTTTGCAGTTTTGGCGAATCCTTCTCCAATTCTTGTTTCATTGCTAAAATTACTTCCCCATTGATCTCCGGGAGCTTCTTCGCTTGTAATTTCTAATAAAACATTTGATTTGTTTGCTGTTTCAACAAATTTAAGATTTGTAGTAACTTTTGCAGGCTGTTTCATAATTCCTGCATCCCAGCCAGGATAAATCCATACCGTTTGTACAATTAAAGTATAAGGAGTATTTAATCCTTCCTGAAAATTTACATCTTTTCCAGCTTTAGATAATACGATGTTTCCTATTTCTAAAAATTTAGGAGTCCAGATTTGATCTTTTGCAACAACCCATCTTTTTTCCCAAAGATTTCCGTTTCCTTTTGCTTTTTCGTCTAAATCGGCTTTGTGTTCTTTAATGTATTGTGCTTCAGATTTTTTTTCTTTCATCATAGTGAAGCTGCTATAATCAAATATGGTATTGATTTCTTTTTGATCTTTTAAGAAATCAAAGTTTCCTTTTACTACTTCCATGTCCTGAGCAAAAGCGGTTCCGGAAATAATAAATAAAGCAAAAATTAATTTTTTCATTTTTTATTTATTTTGGTTAATTACTGGGCTAAAAGTAATTAAAATGTTTATACAAACATTTTTCTTGTTAAAATAAAAATATTTTAAGACATAAAAAAAAGGGATTCCAATTTTGGAATCCCTTTTCACAATGCTACGATAATCAGTAATGTAATTACAATTAAAACTGTTGTTTGTGGTTTTAAACGCTTTTGGATTTACTTTAAAACCTGCAAAGCTCATTAAAACGATTATTAAAGTGTTGAAGAAGAACAATAATTACTTCAGATTGCTCATGAACGCAAAGTTGGCACGAGCGAGACGCTCGCGCCAGCGAGGGGAATATTTTTTTAGCTTCTGATAATTTTAAAGTATCCAGAACACACAGCTCAGTGTTTTGTTGGTTAGCTTTCCAAGATTAAAACTCACAACGGTTTTAGATTTCTTTTCTAAAGCATAGACTAGCCATATATAATTTTTTTTGTACCTAATGTATGTACACAGCTCATCAACTTCATAACTTTTACCTTTGCTTATAATTGGTTTGGGAATACTTCTGGCAATTGATACAATCCTTTTTAATAATGTTGTCGCTGATATTTTCAATATTCTTGCCGTACTCCTTATTCCTAGGCCTTCTTTTGTGAACCGAATGATACTTTCATTAATATCAGGCTTGTAAGCTTGATAACTATAACTTTCAACTCTAGTTTTCTTGCAAAGTCTGCAAATATATCTTTGATTACCAGACTTTGTTTTCCCATATTTTATCATATTTTTAATTTCACCAACACATCTGCAACACCAAGTCGGGTTTGAAGTCATTTCTTTCGATTTAATGCATTATAAAATAAAAAAACAACCCGAAGGTTGTTTTTAATTTTAATGCGATATTATTATAAATCGTTGATAATCTGCAAATGTTAGATGAAATTATTAACAACCAACACATCTGATACATTACCTGATTTTTAGTTCATGAGTAAGATGCTCAAGCCGGTGAGAAGCCACTCTGTTATAGAATGGCTTTTTACTTTGATTTCGTTCACAAAACAAGATGCTCGCGTCAGCAGAAGAAACATTACCTAGATTGCGGTGCGAAGTCAGAGATTAAATTTATAGCCATGGCTGGACTTTATTTCGTTCTCTCTAAATTTATTAATTCATGTAAACTTTTAAATTGATTATTACCTATCGGAAATAAATTTAACACAAATAAATCTCCTTTATGTTCAACAAAACTTATAGATTTTTTCTTTCTAACTCCACCGTAACCAAAATCTTTTCTAGTTTCATTTTTAATAGAAATATTAAAAAAAGTAAATACTGTTTCTATCTCATAAAACTCAGATTTATTTACATTTAATATTTCACCATCAGTGTAATAATAAATTAGTTTAGTATTAAATGGATAATTATTCAAATCTATATATCTAGAATTTTCATCTTCCGCATCTGAATTATCAAACAGATTAATATCTGAACTATTGTTTGGTTTTTTATCAGTTTTAACTATCTTAAAATCTTGATGCACCCTTCCAAGTTTAGTCACTGTCACAAAATAATTTTTATCAAGGATAGCATTAAAACCTATAAATTCATTATTTATATAAAAACTTCGACTATAGTTAACCCTTTTTTCTGAAATATTAGTAAACTCACTCATTTTAATTTTAGGTTTTACATTGTCAAATCTAATTTGTGAATCTAAAACAAAAAAGGCAATAGTTTTATATATCATATAAAAAAGTACACAAAAGAAAACAGTAAAAGCAAGAGGATTTTTTTTAATCATGTCTAATTCGTAATTTGGTTTGTTGCAATTGGTGTAATAGTGTTATATTGTATTCCTGCTGGAATTAACTGGGAAGAAACAGGAACAATTCGATTAAGAATAATTGTTGCAGCTGTGACTAATATTCCCACTGGTTTAATTCCTAGACTTACTGAACTTGATGTATTATCTCCATTTAAATTAGCATTTCCATTAATAGAAATATTACTATCCAAAATATTATAAGCTGTAGTTACTGATACGCCTAAACCTAACCGTCCAAAAAGAGATATTTCGCCACCGTTGGTCGTTCCTGAGGTTCCAATTTCTGAATTAAAATTAAGAACTTGAAGATTCAATTGCCTATCAATTGAATAGTCAGTACCACCTGTACTCATATTATAATTAGTTTTAGAACTAGTATTAAATATTTTTGCATTACCTATCGTTTTTGAAGTGCTATAATCAAGTTTAATTAAAGGATTTTCTGGAATAATATCAGCTTGCGTTGTACCTACACTTGTTTCTGATGTAACTTGAGATATTCCCTCTTCAATTGGACCTGCAGAGACATTGTTATTATTTTGTGCTACAGCACTACTAGCATCACTATGCCCCCAAGCCCCAAAAAATCTTCCAACTGCATCCCAACCTCTTCTAATTGCTCCGTGAGGACAATTAGGGTCGTCACACATTCCTGTTGGATCTATTCTATTTATTGGACTATTTGAACAATAATGATACAGTGTCTTGTTAGGGGAATGCTCTGCCAATGGGTCAATATTCATCCATCTACCTAAAGCAGGGTCATAATTCCTCGCTCCATAATCGTAGAAGTTAAGTCCCAGCTCGTCTTGCAGTTCTTTTCCATTATACTTATACTTATTTTCTACACCAGTTTTAATAGTATTATACCCTTCCTGTTTTAATCCAAAAGGATAGAAATTACTTTCTTCTTTAATAGCAAGTGTTTTATCATAACTCAAACGAACGTTACCTAAATGATCTTTGTACTGGTAAATATATCTATAAGCCCCAGATACAGGTTCCACATAACCTTCAGTGGTTGGAAAAAACTTTAACACAGCGTTATCATACTGATAACCTCCCAGATAATCCGTTGTTGTTGCACTTGCCGGAGAAACAGTAGTTACAATTTTTTGCACTTTCTGCCCCGCAGCATTGTAAATATACACAATATTGCCAGTAGTCGCAAAGGTAATTTTGGCCGGCAGGTTTAAGTGGTTATAGGTTATAGCTGTTATGTTTTTGTTGTTATCAGAAATCATATTCCCGTTAGCATCATAAGTATAATCATTGACAGTATTGGCGGCACTGTCCACAAAACCATACCCTTTATAAGTTGTGGCATTGTCTGCCACTTTTGCCAGCTGATTGCTGTAAGAGTTCAGATAAGTATAAGCCAGGTTATCAATCTGGTTTGCTGCCGTATCACTGTTTCCGTTACGCAGCAGGGTCATGATATTTCCATTTTTATCATAGGTCAGGGTTTCATTATAAGCATTATTAGCTGCTGCTGTCCCCCTTTTGAACACTGCATCTTTTAATCGGTTCAGGTTATCGTATTTATAACCGTAAGTACGGATAACCGGAGTAGTTTCAGAAGCACTTGTCCATTGCGTTTCGGCAATATTTCCATTGTATAATGCCAGTACCCCGCTGATACCTGAAGGAATGGTATTGTAATTTATTTTAAAAGCAAATAAATCCTTAGGATCCCCTGATTTGGCCAGTGCGTTTATATCGTTTATAGCAGTCAGCCATCCGCGGATATTATAGGTGTAATCCACTTTCTGTATTGGCAGGGCTTCTGTATTTCCTGTTTTTTTAGAAATCAGCTGTCCCAGTTCATCATAAGTATTGCTGGTCATAAGTTCAACTGTTCCCGAGTTGATCTGATGAGTCTGGGTAAGCAGACGATCCTGTGCAGAGTAGGTAAAGACATCTTTGGTCATAAGTTCCGTATCTGTGCTGAGCCTTCTGTGCCTTGTTATACTGTACTGCGGTTTTCCTGAAAAATCAAGCCTTTTGTCTGTATAGGTATATCCACCTAAATGATTTGTGGTATAAGTCCTGATTGGTCTTGCGTTATTATCATAAAAAGTAGCTGAGGTTTCTCCCAGTACAGCGGTGCTGGTGGTGGGGATCCTTGTCCAGGATGCAGCTGCAAGGCCTTTTATCTGTGCGGCTGTCAGCACGGTCTGTGTTTCCACAGCTGTAGGCACGGCGATTGTCGGCGTGCTTGGAAAAGTATAATTGTCATAATAATTTACCGTAAGGAGTTTAAAAGCCGCTGGGGAAACGACATTGGTATAATAAGCGGCTATACCGTCAATAGTTCCGCTGGCCTGTTTGCTTTCGTTAATTACCGATGCGCTGTTTTGTGCTGTCTGCAGGTTAATCCTTCCGGCAGCGGTTGCCGCAGCAGTAGTTGACCATCCTGTATATACCGGACGATTGAAAGCATCGTATTTGGTTATAAGCCATCCCACGGTTGTTAAATCCGAAAAAGGGGAATTTGCAGGACCTGTTGCGGTAACACGGTCCAGTTTGTCATATACGATAAACTCCCATTGTTTCCCCGGCAGTTTTTTCTCTGCCAAACGATTGCGGCTGTCGTATTTGTACTGGTAGCATAAATCGTTTAATATGGCAGCGGTAATGGCAGTGTCTGCTTTTGGCGGGATTACATAGGTTAGGTTTCCGTAAATATCATACACATAATAGGTATCGTGTTTAACCCCAGCATCATAGGTTCTTTTTAAAACAACTTTTCCTTCCTTGTCTTTAAATTCTACCGTTGATCCACCAGTTTCTACAGGACTGGCAGCCGTATTTTCATCATAGGTCACCGTTTTTATAAGTTGTGCGGCATTATAAAAAACATTGGCTGAGGCATTTCCTAAAGCAATATCATATAAACCGGATGCTGAATTCCATGTCGTAGTAACAGTGAACAATTTTACATCACTGGCAATATTGGTCTGGTAATCCATTTTTATTTCATGTCCTGTTCCCGAGCGCCAGTCGTTGCCCGGTGCGGCCTGTTTCAGGACACGGTTCAAGGGAGAAGACTCCAGTTCTTTTCGGCTGAAAGGAAAGGCTGTAGCTTCGAGTGCAGGATTTCCGTTTACGGTGCTATTAGGGCTCCCATAATAGGATACCAGTTTTGCTTTTGCGGCGGCATCAAAAGCCATGGCAGAGGTTTCGGCTTTAAAAGGCAGATATTCTTCGACCTGTCTTCCAAAACCGTCATATTCCATATGGGTTACGATGTCTTTTCCTGATTTGGACTGCTGATAGTCTATTTTCTGCACTGGTCTTCCCAGTCCGTCAAAATAGGTTACGGTCTGTGCGGCCTGCAGAATTGTTGGTGCTGTTATTTTTACGGTACTTGGTGTTTTGTAAGTAACGGTTTTGACGTAATTCTCGGTTTGTGTCTGGCTGTTTACCATAAGGGGAAACAAAACCAAAAGTAGTTTTAATATGTTTTTCATGTTGCTTTTGGTTTTATGGCTTGTAATTGTACTGGTTCTCAGATAGGATATTTCCGTTATTGTCTTTAACCAGTTCCAGTCTGTTGTTACTGTCATACTGGTAAGCAGCAGTAAATCCTTTAGGATCTGTTACGGTGCTTACTCCAACCAGCGGTTTATACGTATAAGTGGTAACCATGGCATTTGGCAGTGCTGTTCTTAAGGCGTTAAGGGCAGTAGTCAGTTCCGCTTCAGTTCCTGTGTCTGATTTGGTCTGCAGGTTTGTTACATAAGCAGTAACCTCGGTGTAAGCGGCATTTTCAATTTTGGCAATAGGCTTTGTCTGGCCGTATCCCCAGATAATGGAAACCGGCGTGCCGCTTTCAAGTGTATATTGTATAATGTTTCCTTTAGTATCATACTGGTCAAAGGTGATTTTTTTATCTGCAGCAGCTATAGCAGAAACCCCTTTATTGGCATACACATATTTAGGCAGTAATAAACTGTTTGTATTTATACTTTTCTCGTAACTGGTTTTCTGCTCAGAGAGTTTTACGGTATTTCTAAAAGTCTGCGTATCCAGAGGAGGTTCAGCCATATTAGTGGCGATTAAAGAACTTACCAATGGTTCGCCTGCCATTTCAGCATCTTTGGCATAAAAATATTTAGTTTCCAGTGTATCCAGATTTGAACTACTTGAGGTTTGTGACGATAATAATGTATGATTAATGCCTCTGTAATTATAATTAGTGGTTGTGCTTACAGGATTATTTCCATTGCTGTCATAAGCAATATCCTGAGTAGATTTTAAGTAATGCCAGAATGCATAGTTTTTATAGGCTACAATGCTCAGGTTATCAATATTATTAATATTTGTGATTGTTTTTGGGAGTGTAGCTCCATAACAAGGATGTTGATAATATTCTGTTATGTTGTTATTACCTGGGGCTATGCATTCAAAACTGTCTACTAAGGAAAAAAATAGTCCATTAATGAATTTTATATGCTTATGATTTGCAATACATCTAATCATTGAAGTTCTTTTGGTTAAGTCTGCCTCTGTACATTGATAATTAACAGGTGCTGAAAGAATTTTTTCGTAATTTTTTCTGGCACTGTAAGATATAATTTCTTTTCTTAAAGCAGATCTTTCTTCATACTCGTTTATAGTTTGTTTAACTGTTTTAAGATCTTTATTGAAATAGGTTACTTTTTTCAATAATCCATTATCCCAGCCTAAATTAGAAAAAGGGGCGCTTCTTACATCATAAGTCCCTAGCACAAAACCATCTGCCCCGTCACGGTGAACAATAAATTCGTGTTCTTCTCCTCCGTTTAAAAAAGAATCTGATCCGTATGAAATAGTTACATAATTATAAAATACATTGGAATTTCCGGTATCAAATAAAGAAGTTAAACTGCTTGAAGATAAATTTAAATAGGTTGCTGTGCTTGTTACTCCTTGAACACCAGGACCTCCTTCTAAAATTTTCTCGACTTTATATAAATCTATATAGTAAGGATCCTGTCCTTTATTTCCTGTTGATTTGGCCAGGTCGTCTTTTTTTGCATAAAAAAACCTTTTAATTACCGGAGCAGATGATGTAGAAGCATAGTCAGAGGTGCGCTGTACTCTTATACCGCCAGTAGCAACATTACCCGGTACAGTAGTAACTCCTCCAGGAAGATAATTATAATTTAGTGTTGATGAAGTACAAAACCAGTCAGAACTTAGACTAATACGGTAAGTTTGGTTTGCTGTGGCAACAAAATAGAAAACTTTAGCTCCAGAAGCAGTATTGGGTGTTATTTGATAAGGACCAGTAGCCAGAGCAGAATTATTATCTGTCCTATAAAGCGTTTCGTATCTGCTTGCTGTAGTATTATAAACACTTATGGTTGCTTTGTTTTTGCCTATGTTCAACTCTGGATCTGAACAGTAAAAGCTTACACCAGCTACAATAGGGATGTTTTGTGTTGTACCGCCATTAGTATACATGGATTGTGAAGATGCATTATTTGTTTCTTCTGTAGTTATAGCACTTATAGATTGATAAACCCTGGCAGGTTCAACAGTTATCTGACCATAATAATCATTTGGTTCATAATCGAATGTAGTATATCCTTTTGCTGGATAAGTAATTTTTGTCAGCAGACCAATTTTTGCAAAATTTCCATCAGGATCCTTATTCGCGCCATTATAATTTACAGATTGTAACTCGTAAGCCGTAAGAGCAGGTACAATATTGGTATTGCTTTTACCATTATAATAGCCCCAATGGTCCTGGCTTAAAGATAACCTTGCCGGAAAACTGTTTCTGTTGTTGTATTCAAACTGATAGTTTTGGTTGATGTCCTTAAACTGAATTTTATCAAGAAATACCCTGTTATTAGGAGTTGTGGTATAAGTAAAATTGATACGGTCAATTTCTGCGGCATTTTTATCTTTAATGGTAATTTGAGATATTTTGTTATTGCCGGTTGTTACATCTGCGCTGGAAGCAGTAAGATAGGTAAATGCAACTTCTCCATAAAAAGGGTTTGTACTTTTTATTGATTTTATTGCTTTGCCTGCTAAGCTTATGGTGTGGTCATACATTGGGCTTAAACCGCCTGTATACTGTTCAAGGTTACCAGTGGCATCATATTGAATGCGCGGGTAAAGCATTCTGTAAGTTTGGGATTGTGAAGCTGTATAAGTAGCCCCGACAGCATCATAAGTAAACTGAATTTCATCTCCTTTAGGGTGTACAATCCTGCTTATATACCATGATGAAACAGTTATATTAGGAATAGAATGACCTCCTCCTACAACTCTTTGTGTGGTGATTTCCTGATTGTCAAAATAATATTTGACACCATCAGGTGCTGTAATTACAAAATTGATACTTTCAGGGGATAGTGTATACTCAATTTTTAATTCCTGAGCCGGCATCAAAACTACACCGCCTTCGTTGTTAAGTAAAAATTTACCTGAATATTTACCAAAATTAAAACTAAAAATGTCAGATTCTGTATCCACATCATTTTCTCCAATATACTGGTAAAAATCTAAAGCGGGAGGAGAATAGCGTCCCATTGATTCTGTTATTGATATTGGAATAGGATATTCTCCTCTGGTTTCATCTGGTTTATCTCTTATTATTCTTGTAATGGTACCACCAAAACTAAGATTCCAGCTTTGTCCTACATTTGAAGAAATCTCATCCACCTTTATACCATTTGAACTGTAAAACATAGTAATAGGAACTTCTAGATTTGCCGTTTTATAGGTGTAAAGAGGAATATTTATATTTTGTGATCCTGTAAATAATCCAATAGGAGTATTCCCGTAAGTACCCAACGAGTAAGCCGTAGGGGAAGGAGGAATGATATTCGGGACATATTTACTTGGATCATTTTCAGCAATTTGTGCTTTCAAAGAGACTGTCAAGAAAAAAAGGACATAGCACAGTAATAGTTGAATAGAATTTTGAAAACTGGTTTTTTGATTAAAAGAAAATTTCAAAAAGAATAGCGGTAGAAATTTTTTCATTGGCTTAATTAGAATATAAATTAAAATTTGCACACAAATCTAATAAAGTACTCTGTTAGTTTTTTACGGGAAACCTCATTTATAATATAATTTTTATTTTTTATAAAAAAGAAGAAAGCTGTTGATTTTTTTTAATTTTTATAAAAATATATCTTTAAAACAATTAAAAATTGATAAAACAGCAATATGAAAACTTAAATATCTTTTATGAAATTCTTTTATGAGGTAAAATTTAATATTGTTGACTATTTAATTTCAGTTTTTAAATTGAAAATAGGCGTATTTTTTACAAACTATTGTAATCAACAAAATAAAAAAGGGATCCCATACAGGATCCCTTTTCACTTCAAAATTACTTATTAAAAAATTACCAGAATTTAACGTACAATGCTACGATAATCAGTAATGTAATTACAATTAAAACTGTTGTTTGTGGTTTTACTTTAAACATTTCAGAGTCTATTTCAAACGCTTTTGGATTTACTTTTGGACCAGCAAAACTGATTCCGATCATAGCTAACATCGTAAAGAAAAATGATAATCCCATACAGATGTGGAAAGGAATTTCGTATACAGGAACACCGCCTATAACTTTTCCAGTTGGCCATGCGGTATATAGTAAAGTTTCGTTTCCAAATAAAGCCGGAGCATATTCGTTGAATAATACAGATAAAAGAAATCCTAAAATTACCCCAACAATAGCGGCAGTTCCAGTAGTTCTTTTCCAGAACATACCAAGGAAGAACATAGCGAAAACTCCAGGGCTAATGAAACCAGTGTATTTTTGAATGAATGTGAATCCACCTTCTCCTCCAATTCCAAGAAGGTCATTCCATGTAAATAAAACAGCCAAAAGCATAGCAGCGAAAACAGCAATTCTACCAATATTTACCTGTTGTTTTTCGCCAGCTTGTTTTTGAATATATTTTTTATGAACATCTAAAGTATAAATAGTAGAGATACTGTTTACTTTTCCAGCTAATGAAGCTACAATTGCAGCAGTTAATGCCGCAACAGAAAGTCCTTTAAGGCCCGTTGGAAGAAACGTTAACACAGCCGAATAAGCTCCATCTTTTCCACCAACTAATTGAGGTAAATGACCGTCTTTGTACAAAACAAAAGCTGCAATTCCAGGAAGCATTACAATTAAAGGCATTAATAATTTTAGCATACCAGCAAATAAAATTCCGGTACGAGCCGTTTGTAAATCTGCACCAAGAGCTCTTTGTGTAATGTATTGGTTACATCCCCAATAGTTTAAGTTGATGATCCAGATACCTGCAAGGTAAGACATCAAACCTGGGAAAGTTAAATATTTATTGATTTCAAGTTGAGATGAAGTTGCGGTTGGTCTTGGTATAATCATTTTGAAATGTTCAGGAGCTTCTCTCATTAAAACTTTAAAACCTGCAATTGCATTTTCTCCAACTCCAAAAGCACTCCCAACAGTTGTAAGCGCAATGTATGAAGTTACTAAACCTCCAATGATTAAAACCGCTACCTGAATAACATCTGTATAAGCCACAACTTTCATTCCTCCAAGAGAAATAAATAAGGCAAACACAGCCAGACCGATCATAATAATGTGAAGATATCCTCCACCGGCAAGACCGTCAATGGCAACTGCCCCTAAATACAGGATAGAAGTTAAGTTTACAAATACATATAAAAACAACCAGAAAACAGCCATAATCAACGCAGTCGATTCGTTATAACGTGTTTTTAAGAATTGAGGCATAGTATATATCTTATTTTTAAGATACACCGGAATGAACCAAACGGCTACAATAATTAAGGCAACAGCAGCAAGCCATTCATAAGCAGCAACGGCGATTCCTAAAAAGAAACCTTCACCACTCATCCCGATGAATTGTTCTGCTGAAATGTTTGATGCAATTAACGAAGCTCCAATTGCCCACCAGGTTAAATTTCCTTCGGCAAGAAAATAAGCTTTAGCATCGTGCTCGTCTTGTTTACGTTTGCGATAAACGGTGTAACCGTAGACAGATACTACGATAAAATAAATAATAAAAACCGCATAATCTGCGAGTGCGAGGTTTGACTTCATTGTTAATAGTATTTTAGATAATTAGTATAGGTGATTGTTTAAGTTAAAAGTTGAAATTAATATTTATGTGGTTTAATGTGTTTAAAAATGAAATATGTGTTTTTATTCTGTTATTTTTTTATTAAAAAAAGAACGAAAGCCAAATTTAAAATAAAAACTTAAAAAACAATCATTTTAAATGTGCTATTTACATTTATAAACAAATTATTCTGTTAAATTTTCAAATTACAGGCTATCAGCGTAAAAATTTAGTCAATTTTTACTGCATTTTTATAATGCACTTCCGCTTGTTGTCTTAAAATTTCGGCACTTTTCTCCGGAGTAATATCTCTTTGAGATTCTCCCATCATTTCGTAACCCACCATGAATTTTTTTACAGTTGCAGAACGAAGCAATGGCGGATAAAAATGCATGTGGAAATGCCATTCCGGATGATCAAAACCATCTGTTGGTGCCTGGTGAATTCCAGACGAATATGGAAATGAAGTGTTGAATAAATTATCGTATTTGATCGTTAATTGCTTTAAAATTTTGGCGTAAGCCGAAACTTCTTCAGCCGTAAAATCAGTGATTTTGCTAATCGCTCTTTTGCTTACAATCATTGTTTCGTAAGGCCAGATTGCCCAAAACGGAACTAATGCCACAAAATATTCGTTTTCAATCACGATACGGCTTCCTACTTTTAATTCGGCCTGAACGTAATCTTCTAATAAAGTTCTTTGGTTTTTATCAAAATACGATTTTAAGCTGTTATGTGTTTTTTCAACCTGAGTTGGCAATGAAGACTGTGCCCAGATTTGTCCGTGCGGGTGCGGATTGCTGCAGCCCATAACACTTCCTTTATTTTCAAAAATCTGAACGTGGTTAATATATTTTATATTTCCTAAATCTGTATATTCCTTCTGCCAGGTTTTTACAATATTTTCAATGTCTGAAACTTCCATTTCCGGAAGCGTAAGATCGTGTCTTGGAGAAAAACAAACCACTCTCGAAATTCCCTGTTCTGGTTTTGCCTTAAAAAATGTGTGCTTAATATCTTCTTCAAAAATAATTTCATCCTGTTTTAAAGCAGCAAAATCATTGTCGAAAACAAAGCTGTTTTTGTATGCAGGATTACTTACTCCGTTTGCACGAACATTTCCCGGACATAAATAGCACTCGGGATCGTGTTTAGGAAGTGATTCTGTCGAAATGGT
The DNA here is from genome assembly GCF_057808895.1 of Flavobacterium sp. FG68. NCBI lineage: Bacteria > Pseudomonadati > Bacteroidota > Flavobacteriia > Flavobacteriales > Flavobacteriaceae > Flavobacterium > Flavobacterium sp. FG68. Next base: position 64,815 of record NZ_JBMDIY010000004.1, on the reverse strand, counting down.
TTCATTTTGTCCCTGCCACGGACGTTTTGCACGATGAGGTGAAACCAAAACCCATTCATTAATTAAGGGATTAAAACGTCTGTGGGGATCTTCGTTAATGTCAAAATTTTTCATTGTGTTGTGTCGGTATTAAAGTAATGTTGTTCCGTTTGAGATTTTTACATCATAAAATTTTAATTCAATCCCAAATGTATCTAAATAAAGATTTGAAAACTTACTTTTTACCTGATTTTCATGTCCTTTTTTAATTAAATTTATGGTGCAGCCTCCAAAACCGCCTCCCATAACGCGAGAACCAATAATGGCATCATCTGCTTTTGCAGTGTCTACAAGCATGTCTAACTCAGCGCAGCTTACTTCATATTCCTGCGATAAACCATAATGCGTTTCAAAAAGCAATTGTCCTAAAAGTTCAATATCTCCATTGTCCAGCGCTTCGCAGGCTTTTATAACCCGGTTGATTTCTTTTACAACAAAATGAACTCTTTTAAAAACCGTTTCGCTCATTTTATCCTGAATACTTAAAAGCTGTTCTTCAGAACAATCCCTGAAACTTTTTACTTCAGGAAAATTACTTTTAATAATAGCCAAACCTTGTTCACACTCAATTCTGCGCGTGTTATACTCTGATGTAAAAAGAGAATGTTTTACATTACTATCCATTAAAATCAAGGAATAATCTTTAAAATCGGCATTGTGATATTCAAAATCAAGCGTGTTACAATCTAATTTTATAACTTTATTTTCAAGACCGTGAACGCTCGAAAACTGATCCATAATTCCGCAGTTAATTCCAACCCAGTGTTCTGCTTTTTGTCCTAATAATGCTATATCAACTTTTTCGATTTTTAAATCGAAAAGCTGTTTGATTCCAAATAAAGTTCCGCACTCTAAAGCTGCAGAAGAAGACAATCCGGAACCAACCGGAATATTACTGCTAAAAACACAATTGAAACCATCAAACGAATATCCGTTATCCTGCAATTGTTTTATAACACCGCGAATATAATTTGTCCAGACAACATCGCTAAGTTTTACTTCCTGAGTTAAATCAATTTCAAATTCTTCATTTAAATCAATTGCGATTACTTTTGATTTTTTTGAATTGTTTTTTTCAAATGCAAAACAAATCACTTTATCAATTGCAGCCGGTAAAACAAAACCGTCATTGTAATCAATATGTTCTCCAATAATATTAATTCTTCCCGGAGAAAGCACCACTTTTTCTGGCTTAGAGCCAAATGATTTCTCAAAAAAAGCAGTAGTATTTTGTATTAAAATATCATTCATTATAGTGTAATTGGTTCGTTGTTTTTTAGTTTATATTTTCAAATTTATAAACGGTTTTCTGGTTATATTCTTCGCCTTTTTTCAAAATAGAATTTGGAAAATGTGCCTGATTTGGAGCATCTGGAAAATTTTGATTTTCAAAACAAATGCCGCTTGTTTTATGGTAAACAACATCGTTTTTCCCTTTTAAAATATCAAAACAGTTTCCGCCTACATATATATGTACACTTGGCTGATCTGTATAAACGCTCATTTTTAAATTATTTTTTGAACTTGATAAAATTGCCGCAACGTTGTTTGTCGGTTCGATCACAAAAGAATTATCTATCGACGCTGGGCAGTTTTTAGCTGTTCTAAAATCAAATTCATGATTTGTAAGATCAATAAATTTTCCGGTTGGAATATTTTCGTGGTTTGTCTCGACTATTTTTTCGGCATCAATAAAAACGGTTTGATCTAAAACACTTCCATCGTGTCCGTCGAGATTAAAATAACTGTGATGCGTTAAATTTATAACCGTATCTTCTGTTGAAACCGCTTTATAATCTAATTTCAATTCATTTTCTTCTGTTAAAGTATACGTTAAATCAACATGTAATTCTCCCGGATAATTTTCATCTAAATCTTGACTTATTAAGCTAAATGTTATCGAAGGATTTTCTCCTAAAGTTTGATTGGTAACATTCCATACTTTTCTTCCAAAACCATTATTTCCGCCGTGAAGGGAATTTCCGTTATTGTTTTTGGCCAACTCATAGGTTTTTCCATTCAATGAAAAAGTTCCTTTATTAATTCTTCCCGCATAACGTCCAACGGTTGTTCCAAAATAAGGAGCACTTGGCAGTAAATAAGATTCTAAATAAGAAGAAACAGAATCAAAACCCAAAACCACATCAACAAGATTTCCATTTGAAACCGGAACTTGTAATGACGTCACAGTCGCTCCATAATTTGTAATCTCGACTTTCATACCATTTTTATTCGATAATTCTAAAGAAAGAATTTCGTTATTATCTGGAGTGAAACCAAAGGATTTAGAATTATAAGTTTCTTTTAAATGCGATTTATGTTTTATTTCCATGTAAATTTTGCCAAAAGTGAAATTCAAAAATAGAAACATTTCTTTAGTTTTACATACCAGTACCTACCAGTTTTTGTATATTGCACAAAATTTCACTTTTCCTATGAATATAATTTCGATTCAAAACAACATTGGTCTGCCAAAATATAAGCAGATAATTCTTTCAATAGAAAAAGCAATTGAAGAAGAAAAATTAGTAAAAGGCGACAGGCTTCCATCAGTAAATAAAGTATGTCTGGCGTTTTCATTATCACGCGATACCGTTTTGCTGGGCTATGAAGAACTCAAAAAAAGAGGGATTATTTATGCCATTCCCGGAAAAGGATATTACGTTAAAAGCGTTGAAATCACTATAAAACAAAAGATTTTTTTACTTTTTGATGAGTTGAATATTTTTAAGGAAGATATTTATAACTCGTTTTTAAACAACATTGGAAAAAATGTTCAGGTCGATATTTTCTTTCACCATTTCAATAGTCAGGTTTTTCAAAAGCTGATAAACGACAGCAACGGCAATTATACCAAATACATTTTGATGCCCACAAATTTAAAAGATATCGTTGCCTCGATAAAAACCCTACCAGTAGGTGACGTAATTATACTGGATCAAACAAATTCAGATTTAAAAATATATCCGGCAATTTATCAAAACCACCAAAAGGATATTTTTGAAGGACTGAAAAGAGGAAAAGAGCGCTTGCGTAAATACAAAAAACTGATTTTAATTTTTCCTGGTTTTCGCGAACCGCTGGGAATGAAATTGGGTTTTGAAGATTTTTGTGCCGAATATAATTTTGAATCGGAAGTTATTGCCGAATTTACAAACAGAGAAATTACCGAAGGGGATTTATATATCATTCCGAATGATCGTGATTTAGTTCGCGTAATCGAAAACGCCAGAGATAAAAACTTAAAACTCGGAGCTGATTTTGGAATTATATCTTATAATGAAACACCGCTGAAAAAAATTGCCGCGAACGGAATCACCACTATTTCGACACATTTTGAAGCCATGGGAAAAATCCTCGCCGAAATGGTTCTTAAAGGAAAAAAGGAACAAATAGAAAACAAATCATCGTTAATTATGAGAAATTCTTTGTAAAGAGTTGATAAAGAATTTTAGCAAAATGATTGTTTATATCACAGTAAAACAGCTTTTTGTTTGAAAAATCTAATAGTAAATTAATAAAAAACAATTTCTTGTTTTTGAAGATATATTTTGCTTACATTTGCAAATGTAAATTTTACACTTATTAATTTGTTTTAACGGTTAGTGTTCATAATGACCGCTTAAAGCAAGGTTAAAAAAGATAATAAATAATTTTGTTTATTTTTTTAATAGTAGTTTTATTGAAGAAAAAACCCTGAAAATTGTGGATTTCAGGGTTTTGTTTTTTATGGATATTGCCACAGATTAAAAGGATTAAAATGATTTTAAAATCTGTGCAAATCCTTTTAATCTGTGGCTAAATAAAACTTATAATCTGTAGTATCTGCGTGAGACTTTTTATAAATTCAATACAAAATCGTTAAGTAATTTTTCTTCATACTTCTCTTTATTAAAAGTGTATAAATAAGATCCTTTTCTGGACGACTGCATATCTTTTTCTTCCAGTTTATTCAGGATTTCAAGAGAATTTATTTTACTGATAAAGTTTCTCTTATCTAATTCTTTGCTTAAAATCGCTTCATACAATTCTAAAAGCTGACGCATTGTGAATTTTTCAGGCAGCAATTCAAATCCGATTGGTTTTATCGAGGTTTTATAACGAAGCCTTTTTATCGCATTTTGAACCATGTCGTTATGGTCAAAAATTAAATGCGGTGCTTCATTAATAGGAAACCATTCAGCGTGATAATTTTTAATTAATTCTTCATTGTGGTTTTCGATATTAATCAAAGCAAAATACGAAACCGAAATTGTTCTTTCGACAGGATCACGATCAATTTCACTGTAAGCATATAACTGCTCCATATAAATATCGTTAAGACCTGTATATGTATTTAAAATTCGGATAGCCGCATCGTCTAAAACTTCATCACGTTTTAAAAATCCCCCAATTAAAGACCATTTTCCCTTTTCAGGTTCAAAGTCCCTTTGAATTAAAAGTATTTTTAAACCGTCACTGTCGAATCCAAAAATAATACAATCTACCGCTAGTAAAACCTTATCGGCAGAGCTATAACTGTTTAGCATATTCAATATTTTATTGGTAAAGATATAAACTTCCTCAATTGTTTCATAATTTATTAATGTAGATTTCACACTTACAATAATAACACTTCAAAAATAGAGTTAAAAAAATCACTTTTTGGACAAAAATAACATTCATTTTTCTTTTTTAAGATTTTTTTAATTCAAAAACAGGATAATACAGGACAGTTTTTTGAAAAAAAGTTAAAACCACCAATTGTTTAAATAGGTTTTTATTTACAAAAATAGCAATTAAATTGTATTTAAATAATTAAAAAACAACTCATTTATATCTTTTTTTAATAAGGCGGTTTTTTGATTAAAAAGTGGCTTTTTGATTAAAAGTGTACTTTTTACACAATTAACGCATCAAAAAAGTTTCTTTTTTTGAAATAAATAGCAATTTTTTAAACGTTACAAATACACTTAAATTACGATATATGTTTTTTTTAAGATGTTTTTTTGTCATATTAATTTGTTTTTGCGCATTTTTTTTATTTAAATTTACAAATGTAAGATTAACACTTATTAACTAACCACAAAACCAACCTTAAACAAACCATTATGATAACAAACCAACAATTAATTTTTTACTGCAATTTTTTATTGCCAAAAAAAGACTGGATTTTAGCAATTTGCATGCTAATTTTTTCTGTTAATCAAATGTCGGCTCAAGGCAAAACGATTAGCGGAGTTGTTACTTCGGCACAAGACAATCTGCCTTTGCCGGGAGCAAACATTATGATAAAAGGAACCAAAACAGTTGTTACAACTGGATTTGACGGAGAGTATACGATTAAGGCATCTTCAACAGATGTTTTAGTTTATTCATTTATAGGATTTCAAATTCGTGAAATCCCAGTAGCAAATCAATTAAAAATAGACGTAGCCTTAAGCGAAGACACCAACAAATTAAATGAAGTTGTTGTTATTGGTTACGGAACTCAAAAGAAATCAGATTTAACCGGTTCTGTAAGTGTTGTAAACTTAGAGTCGGCAAAAAAAACAGTTACTTATGATGCGGCAAAAATGCTGCAAGGGCAAGTTCCGGGTGTAACCGTACAATCATCAGGAGAGCCGGGAGGTTTTGTCAATATCAAAATTAGAGGAATAACTTCCTTTACCAATAACAATCCGCTTTTTGTAATTGACGGTATTATGGTAGACGCTCCTTATGATTTTGCTCCGGGAGAAATAGAGTCAATGCAGGTTTTAAAAGATGCCTCTTCGGCAGCGATTTATGGTGTTCGCGGTGCAAATGGAGTTGTAATTATTACCACAAAAAAAGGTAAAGCGGGCCGAATGGACGTTAAATTCAAATCGATTGTAGGACTTCAGAATGTAGCTAAAAAATGGGATGTTACAGATCGTGAAGGTTATCAAAAAATTACCAGCGAAGCCGAAAGAAACAGAGATATTAGAGCGGGTGTTCCGGTAAGTATTGCACCGGGAAATGATCCAAACAGCCCTTCTTATATTACAAATGTAAACACAGACTGGCAAAAAGAAGCTCTGCAAACGGGAGTTGTACAAAATCAAGCGCTTACACTTAACGGAGGTGCAGAAAATATAGCCTATAGTTTTAATGTCGATTATTTTAAAAACACGAGTTATATTAAAACGCCTCAGGATTATGAAAGATTGTCTACCAATTTGAATTTAAATGGTAAAAAAGGAAAATTCAAATACGGTGTAAAAATAGGCTACACACAATCTGATAAAGAAATTTTTAATGAATACAATGCGGGGCAAACGGTTATCAGCGATATTCTGGGTGCAGTTCCAACAATGCCGGTTTATGATTCTAACCGATTGGGCGGCTACGGCGGAACAGATAATTTAACGCAAAGAGCAATTTCGATGAATCCAATTGGATATAATAATTTAATTGAAAATAATGGAAAAAGAAACCGTTTCCTTGGTGATGTATGGGGAGAAATTGAAATCGTAAAAGGATTAAAATATAAACTCGATGTAAGTTACGACAGAACCGATTGGCAAAACAGAAAATTCATTCCGCCAAGTGATTTAGGATGGTATTATATCACCACAAATGACGAAGCTTCTCTAGACATTTCTAACGGAAATGAATTAAGAACGTTTTTGAATAATTTATTAACTTATGAGGTTACGCTTGGGAAACATAAAATAGACGCTCTTGCCGGATGGATTCAGGAAAGAAGAGAAAATTACAATCACTGGTCAAGAGGAGTAGGTTTTAAACCGGGCGAAATCAGCATGATGCAGTACGCAGATTCCAGAGACGCAGGAGAATACAAGTTTACCATAACCGGAATATCGTATATCAGCAGATTAAATTATTCTTATGATGACAGATATTTGCTGCAGGCCAATTTTAGACAAGATAAAACCTCTCTTTTTAGTGAGATCAATAATTCGGCAAATTTTTATTCTTTTTCAGGAGGATGGAAAATCAGCAATGAAAAATTCATAACCTTACCAAAATGGATCAGCAATATTAAACTTCGCGGCGGTTACGGTACATTGGGTAACAATACAATTCCGCAATACTTTTTTGCTTCAACAGTGAACAGTTTCGCCGGATACGATTTCAACAACGAACTCGCGCCAGGTACAACCGTAGTAAGTTCTCTTGACCCAAATGTAAAATGGGAGAAAACAAGCAGCAATAACATTGCCTTAGAACTTGGTTTTTTTAATAACGACTTACAATTTACAGCAGAATATTTTTCTAAAAAAGTTACAGATATCTTAGTTACTGTGCCTCTGCCGTTTTCTACAGGAGCTTTTCCGGCAAGTATTTTTACTAATGCAGGAGACATGAAAAATCATGGTTTAGAATTTACAGCATCATATAGTAATCATCATCATAAATTTAAATATGATATCTCAGCCAATTTTGGAACACTGAAAAATGAAGTTACCAAAATTGGAGTGAACTCAAATCCACTTTATGGAGCAGTTTCAAAAACAGAAGTAGGAAGATCTGTGGGTGAACTTTTTGCGTGGGAAGCGATTGGTATTTTCCAAAATGCAGCTGAGGTTGCGGCTTCTCCAACACAAACGGGTGCGGCTCCCGGAGATATTAAATTTAAAGATGTAAACGGCGACGGCGCCATTACAGATGCCGATAGAACTTTTCAAGGTGTAACAATTCCTAAATATGGTTTCGGAGTGAATTTTAGCGCTTCTTATGCCAATTTTGATTTCTCAATGTTCTGGCAGGGCAGCGGCGGAAATAAAATTTTCAATGCCATGTACCGTAATTTGATGATTGGGCAATATACTAACCATCACACAGATGAATTAAATTATTGGACGCCAACCAATACAAATACGAATGTTCCGGCTCCGGTTATTGGTGATCCTAACGGAAATTCAAGAGACTCCAATAGATTTATTGAAAGCGGTGATTATGTAAGACTGCAAACAATGGAATTAGGATATAACATTCCGTTAAAAGATAAATTTATTCAAAGTGCTAAGGTTTACATAAATGGGCAGAACTTATTAACGATCACAAAATATAAGGGTTACGATCCTGATTTTAATAGTGACGGACTACTTTCAAGAGGATATGATGCAGGATCTTTTCCAAATCCAAGAACTATTTCTTTGGGTGTTGAAGTAAATTTTTAAACGAGCCTAACCAACTAAAAACGTATTAAAATGAAATATAAAATATTTAACTATATAGCGATTTTCTTTTCACTGGCTGTTGTAACAACAAGCTGTGTTGATGATGAAGATTTGACCCAACTCGACCCAAATAATGATGCAGTAGATTCTTTTTGGAAAACAGATCAGGATGCATTGGAAGGAATTAATGCCGTATACGGGAGTTTATTAACAGATGGAACGTACATGAGAAGTACGCCATTATTATTAGATGCAAAAGCCGATGATTCTCGCACAAACAGCCCTTGGCCATCTATGTACAACGTTGGACATTTTAACTCCAATGTAGCTGATGCTGCCATTTACGGATGGGCTTTTGAAACGTATTATCAAGGTATTTATCGTGCCAATCAGGTCTTGACAAATGTTCCAGATATTCAATTTGAAAATGAAGCGCTTAAAAACAGAATTTTAGGGCAAGCTTATTTTTTAAGAGGATTGTATTTATTTCACGCCGTAAATATGTTTAAAAATGTACCAATTCCGTTAGATGTTGAGGTATATCATCCGCAGAAATCAAATGAAGAAGGCTGGGCTCAAGTTATTGCCGATTTTAAAACAGCAGCCGAATTACTGCCTAATTCTTACGTTGGAGTTACAGGTCCGGATGCAGGCCAAAAAGGACGTGCTACAAAAGGAGCAGCGTTAGGATATTTAGGAAAAGCCTATTTATTTACTAAAGACTTTACAAACGCCAGAACTACTTTTAAACAAGTAATTGATTTAGGAGTGTATTCTTTAGTTTCAAACTATCGGGACAATTTTACAACAGCAAACGAAAACAATTCAGAATCCCTGTTTGAAGTGCAATTTAGCAGAGATGCCGGCGGTGTTGATTTAGGCTGGGGCGGTGCACCCGCATCTGGCTGGGGAAAAACATCTGCACGTGCCATTACGTATGCGCCAAGAGCTTTTGGATGGACAGATGTGCAGCCAACATGGGCATTATTTAATGAATTTCAGGAAGAAAAAACAAAAACAGGAGACGTTGATCCGCGTTTAGATGCCACAATATTTTACAATAAACCCGGAACAAAATTATACGGAAGAGATTTTGCTGCTTTTTATGCCTCAAGCCCAGGAGATTTAAACGATTTGTTCTGCAGAAAATATCAAAATTCTGATGGTGAATTTGCAGACGAATACGACTGGCGTTCGGGAATTAACGAACGATTGTTAAGATACGCCGATATACTTTTAATGTATGCCGAAACTTTGAACGAAACAGGCGATACACCGGGAGCATATACATACATTCAAATGGTTAGAAACCGAGTAAATCTGCCCGATTTATCAGTTACAAAACCGGGAATGAACCAAGACCAGATGAGAGAACAAATCGGGCACGAAAGATTTTTAGAATTTCCATTGGAAGGCCACCGTTTTGATGACATACGCCGCTGGGGTTGGCTTCAAAATCCAACAAAATTAGCATGGCTGAAAACAAGAGATGCTGAGTTTAATTCGTATACAGCAGGACGTGAATATTTCCCAATTCCGCAGTTAGAAATGGATAATAATCCGGGAACAAAACAGAATGACAGTTATTGAGTTTTCAGTCGCAGTCTCAGTTTTCAGTGAGACTGGGACTGTAAACTGAAAACTGAGACTGCAAACCGAGACTAAAAATAAATTTTGAGTTAGTTAGAATACCTAATATCATGTGAAGAATTCAAAATCTTCACATGATATTCCAACATTAAAAACCTATGAAAAAAGCACTATTAATTACATTTCTTATCGCCTTTTGTAATCAGGCAGGATTCTCCCAAAGCACAGTTGTTACTATAAAAAACAACGCAGATGCTCCAACAATCAACAAAAATATCTACGGGCATTTTGCAGAACATTTAGGACGCTGTATTTACGGAGGTTTTTTTGTGGGAGATACTTCAAAAATACCTAACACAAAAGGAGTTAGAAATGATATTATCGCGGCTTTAAAAGATTTAAAAATTCCAAATTTAAGATGGCCCGGAGGATGTTTTGCCGATACTTACCATTGGAAAGACGGAATTGGCCCAAAAGAACAAAGACCAACAATTGTAAACCAATGGTGGGGAGGTGTAACCGAAGATAACAGTTTTGGAACACATGACTTTTTAAACCTTTGCGAAGTACTGGGAGCAGAACCGTATTTATCAGGAAACGTAGGCAGCGGAACCGTTCAGGAATTATCAGACTGGGTTCAGTATACCAATTTTGGAGGTAAAAGTCCGATGAGTGATTTGCGTGTAAAAAACGGAAGAACAGAACCTTGGAAAGTAAAATTCTGGGGAATTGGAAACGAAGCCTGGGGCTGCGGCGGAAATATGACAGCAGATTATTACGCTGGCGAATACCGCAAATTTACCACATTTATGTCAGATTGGAATAATTCTGGCGGGATCACCCGCATCGCATCTGGAGCAAACAGCAGTGACTACAACTGGACAGAAGTTTTAATGAAAAACATTCCGCTAAATATGTTAGGCGGAGTCGGCGTTCACCATTATGCCGTAATTGACTGGGGCAAAAAAGGAGACGGAGTTAATTTTTCTGAAGAAGAATATTTCAAAACCATGCAGTCTGCCTTAAAAATGGAAGAACTGGTTACCAAACATGCAGTCGTAATGGATAAATACGATCCAGAGAAAAAAGTGGCTATGGTTGTAGATGAATGGGGCGGATGGTACGAAGTAGAAAAAGGAACAAACCCAGGATTTTTATATCAGCAAAACACGATGCGCGATGCCGTTTTAGCCGGAGCAACTTTAAACATTTTCAATAATCATGCAGACAGAGTTCGTATGGCAAATTTGGCACAATGTGTAAATGTTCTGCAAGCCGTAATCCTTACCGATAAGGCTAAAATGATTGTAACGCCAACCTATCATGTAATGAAAATGTACAGCGTTCATCAGGATGCAAAATTACTGCCAATCACTTTTCAGTCGCCATTGTATACCGTTAAAGGAGAAACACTTCCTGCGGTATCCGTTTCAGCATCAAAAGATAAAAACGGAGCCGTTCATATTTCAGTAGTCAATGTTGATGCTAAAAATAAAAACAAAATAGAAATCGACACCAACGATCTTGGCGTTAAAAACTTTACAGCAACAGTTTTAACATCAGCAAAATTGCAGGATTACAATTCATTCGATACACCAAACAAAATTGTACCAACAGTTTTTAAAGGTTTTGAAAACAAAAAAGGAAAACTTGAAATTACTATTCCTCCTTTCTCAGTAATTGTTTTAGAAGGAAAATAAAAGATAAAAAAGATGAAAAAATTAAATTCCATTTTAAAAATAGTTCCTTTCATCGGGTTTTTGGTGATAGCTGTTTTATCCGGCTGTTCCAAAGATGATCCGGCGCTAGAAACTCCTACTCCGCCCGTAGTCGTAGATCCGCCTGTGGTTACGCCAGCTTTTCCCGGGCCGACTTATGCAGATAATTATACAGCAATAGGAAGCTGGGGAAACAGAACCCAATGGAATTTAGCCAATGTACACGATCCGTCAGTAGAAAAATCGGGAGAGTATTATTATATGTACCAAACTGACGCTTCTTATGGAAATGCCCATGAAGGAAACGGACATTTTTTCTACAGAAGATCAAAAGATTTAATCAATTGGGAATTCATGGGATCTTCAATGACTCAGGCTCCGGCTTGGGTAAAAGATTCCTTAAATAATAAAAGAGCCAGAATGAATCCGGCACTTCCTCCAATTGCAAACCCAAATTATGGATATTGGGCACCATGCGTGCGTAAAGTCGGGAACATCTACAGAATGTATTACAGCATTGTAGTAACCAATCCAATTACAGGAACAGATACAAATACTTCCTGGACAGAACGTGCTTTTATAGGTTTGGCAGAAACGAATGATTTGGCTTCAAACAATTGGACAGATAAAGGAATGGTAGTCTGCTCAGAACCCGACGGCGTAAAAAGTTACGTCCGAAACGGAGGAAACGATTGGGATGCTTATTTTAAATTCAACGCCATCGATCCAAGTTTTATTGAAACTCCAGAAGGCGATCAATATTTAATTTATGGTTCATGGCATTCCGGAATTGCTGCTTTAAAGCTAAATCCGACAACCGGAAAACCAGACAAATTAAAAACAATCGATGATTACGGAACACGAATCGCCGGACGCGGAAATGTAAATACAAACCGCTGGCAGGCACTCGAAGGTCCTGAAATTATTTACAATCCAGATACGCAGTTTTATTATTTATTTCTGGCTTATGACGAATTATCGGTTGCCTATAATACTCGTGTAGCACGTTCAAAAAACATTTTAGGACCTTATGTAACCAATACAGGAATCAGTATTACCAATGGAGCAGAATGTTACCCAATGGTAACGCATCCATATCAATTTAAAAACCATACGGGCTGGGTTGGATTTTCGCACTGTGCTGTTTTTCAAAATCCTACAACCAAACAATGGTATTACGCTTCACAAGCACGATTGCCCAAAGGTGTTGCCGGAATCAACGTTTCAAACGCTGTCATGATGGGACATATTCACGGAATTCAATGGACAGAAGACGGCTGGCCTGTTGTAGAACCGGAACGCTATGCAGGAGTTCCAGCAACTACAATTGCAGAAGCCAGTTTAGTGGGAACCTGGGAACAAATTACAATGAATTACCAATATAAAACCATGCAGAAATCGGTTACGATTTATTTAACAGCCGATAAAAAAGTAAGCGGTGATGTAACCGGAACCTGGTCGTATGACGCGACTAAAAAAATTGCAACCATAAACGGAGTTAAATGTAACGTAGTTGATGCCTGGGATTGGGAATCAGCAACAAGAAAAGTGACTTTAACTTATACCGGAATAAACAGCGCAGGATTAGCCGTTTGGGGAAAGAAAATAAATTAGGGTAATGCCACAGATTTCACAGATTAAAAGGATTAAAAAATCTGTGTGATAAAAAATAAGTCACGAATTACACAAATTAAATTCGAGAAAATTGGTGCAATTCGTGGCAAAAAAAATAAAGCCAAAGATTTAAAAAAATCATTTTAATCCATTTAATCTGTGGCAAAAAAAGCAATAATAATGAAGAACCTATTTACAAGCCTATCCATTTTGCTTTTATCGATTGCAGGAACTGCCCAATCGATAAAAACAAACAATCCTATTATAAAAGACAAATACACTGGAGATCCGGCAGCATTGGTTTATAAAGACAAAGTGTATTTATATGCCGGTCACGACGAAGCACCAAATGATTTTCATTTCTATAAAATGAATGAATGGCTGGTATATTCTTCATCAGATATGAAAACGTGGGAATCGCATCCCGTGCCCCTAAAAGTAACCGATTTTAAATGGGCAAAAAATGATGCATGGGCTTCGCAGGTAATTGAAAGAAACGGAAAATTTTATTGGTATGTAACGGTCGAACATGGTTCTATACCCGGAAAATCAATTGGAGTTGCCGTTTCAGACAGTCCAACAGGCCCTTTTAAAGATGCCTTGGGAAAAGCCTTAATTACAAACGACATGACCAAATTTTCAAATATAAGCTGGGACGATATCGACCCAACAGTTTATATCGATACCGACGGACAAGCTTATTTGTTTTGGGGAAATACGGCCTGTCATTACGCCAAATTAAAAGAAAACATGATCGAAATCGACGGTGAAATTCATCACATAGAATTACCGCATTTTACCGAAGCACCATGGATTCACAAACATAAAAACTGGTATTATTTATCATACGCCTATGAATTTCCCGAAAAAATCGCATACGCGATGAGCAAATCCATTAACGGACCATGGGAATTTAAAGGAATTTTAAACGAAATCGCAGGAAACAGCAACACCAATCATCAGTCGATAATTGAGTTTAAAGGACAATCCTATTTCATTTATCACAACGGAGCATCAATTCCTGACGGAGGAAGTTTTAGAAGATCAGTCTGCGTTGATAAATTATTTTATAACAAAGACGGAACAATGAAAAGAGTAATTATGACATCAGAAGGAATTCAATGATTAGTGTTCAGTATTCAGGTTTTTAGTGATCAGTCACAGTCACAGTCACAGTTTTCAGTTTCAGTTTATATGAGCTAAAAACATTCAGCTAAAACCAAACTTAAATTTACTTATATAACTTATATGGTTTACAAAAACATAAAATACGCACTCTCTATTCTAATCTTCTGGATTGGTTTAGTTTCATATGCACAGGAAATTGTAGTACACGACCCCGTTGTCATCAAACAAAAAGATACGTATTATTTGTTCTGCACCGGAAAAGGAATAAGTGTTTTTAGTTCCAAAGATTTAAAAAACTGGAATCCCGAACCACAAGTTTTTGCAGAAAAACCAGTTTGGGCAGATGGCGTTGCAGCCGATTTCAAAAACCATATTTGGGCGCCGGATATTTCATTCCATAACAATACTTATTATCTGTATTATTCCGTTTCGGCTTTCGCCAAAAATACTTCGGCGATTGGCGTTGCGACTAATACAACTTTAGATTCAAAAGATAAAAATTACAAATGGGTCGATCAGGGAATTGTCATTCAATCGCAACCCAATCGAGATATGTGGAATGCTATTGACCCGAATTTAATCTTCGATGAAAACAATACACCATGGCTTGCTTTCGGTTCTTTTTGGGAAGGACTAAAAATGGTAAAACTAAATTCTGACTTAAAATCAATCGCACAGCCTCAGGAATGGCATACGATTTCGAAACGTAAAAGAACTTTTGAATTACCAGATTCCGATCCCGGAGATGGCGCACTCGAAGCTCCTTTTATCTTTAAGAAAAACGGTTATTATTATCAATTTCTTTCTTGGGATTTATGCTGCCGCGGAGAAAAAAGCACTTATAAAGTGGTCGTAGGAAGATCAAAAAATGTAACCGGACCTTATGTTAATAAAGACGGGAAATTATTGACAGAAGGCGGCGGAAGTGTAGTCGTTCAGGGCGATGAAAATTATTTTGGTGCAGGCCATAACAGTGTTTATACATTTGACGGTAAAGACTATATTTTTTACCATGCTTACGAAAAGAAATCAAACGGAACGCCAAGATTAGTAGTAAAAGAAATGAAATGGGACGCAGATTTATGGCCAATTTTAAAATAGAATAATCAATAGAATGAAAAAATATACTTTCATATTAATACCAATTTTAATCGCATTTTTTGTTTTGATTTCCTGCAAAGAAACCAAAAACGATGTCGTGCAGTCTACTAAAACTTCGGCCTTAAAAGCAGGTTACGAAATAGAACCAGTCAACATTCAAAATTTAAAATTGACAGATTCTTTTTGGCTGCCAATTATCAAAAGAGTGCAGGAAGTTACGATTTCATACGCCATTCAGAAATGTAATGAAGAAGGCCGTTTCGAAAATTTCTTAATTGCAGGAAAACAAAAAACAGGAGAAGTTCGCGGGCAAATGCCTTTTGACGATACCGATGTTTATAAGATTATTGAAGGTGCATCAAATACTTTAATTTCTGCTCCAAATCCTAAGTTGGAAAAAGTGCTCGATTCCCTAATTGCCATTGTAAAAATTGGTCAGGAAAAAGACGGTTATTTAACCACATGGAGAACCATAAATCCTGCAAAACCGCCAGCTCCGTGGGTTCCGGTTATAGAAGGAAAACGCTGGGAATCATTACAAATTAGCCATGAATGCTACAATGCCGGACATTTGATCGAAGCTGCCGTTGTACATTATGAAGCCACAGGAAAAAGAAATTTTCTTGATATCGCGATCAAAAATGCAGATCTGTTAGTGAAAACTTTTGGCGATAAACCGGGTCAGGTAAAAGGAGTTCCGGGACATCAAATTGTAGAAACAGGTTTGATTAAATTATATCAAATTACAGGAAAAGAAGAGTATCTAAAACTGGCAAAATACTTTCTAGACAATCGCGGAAATCCAAACAATCATAAATTATATGGCGAATATGCACAGGATCATATTCCGGTAATTCAGCAAAATGAAGTAGTTGGACATGCCGTAAGAGCTGTTTATATGTACGCAGGAATGACTGATATTGCCGCCATGACAAAAGATCAAGGTTATACTAATGCCGTAAATAATTTATGGGAAAACATGGTAAACAAAAAAATGTACATCACAGGTGGAATTGGTTCAAGACATGACGGAGAAGCTTTTGGAGCCAATTACGAATTGCCAAACTTAACCGCATACAACGAAACCTGCGCTGCAATTGGCGACGTTTACTGGAACCACAGACTGCATAATTTATACGGAAAATCACAATATTTTGATGTGATCGAAAGAACCATGTACAACGGATTAATCTCTGGAATTTCGTTAGATGGAAAAGAATTTTTCTATCCAAATGCCTTAGAAGCCGATGGTGTTTTTAAATCAAACAGAGGCTCTTGTACGCGTCAGGCTTGGTTTGACTGTTCTTGCTGCCCAACCAATTTAATTCGTTTTATTCCGTCGATTCCGGGGCTTATTTATTCGAAATCAAAAGATGTTTTATATGTGAATTTGTATGCTTCAAACAACGCATCATTCGCTCTAGGAAAAACCGATTTACAGATTTCACAACAAACATCTTATCCTTGGAATGGAAAAATTACAATCTCAGTAAATCCAAAAAAAGAAAGCCAATTCACAATTAAATTTAGAGTTCCGGGCTGGGCAAGAAATGAAGTTTTACCGGGAGATTTATATTCTTATAAAAAAGCTTCAACTGAAAAACCAACTATTAGTTTGAATGGAGAAACATTGACAATTCAGCCTGAAAATGGATATTATATCATTACAAGAAATTGGAAAAAAGGCGATAAAATCAATCTTAATTTCCCAATGGAAGTTCAGGAAGTAGAAACGAATTCAAAAGTAGAAACTAATAAAAATAAAGTTTCTTTAGAATACGGGCCAATCGTTTACGCCGTAGAAGAAATCGACAACAAAACCAATTTCGACAAAATAAATGTAGCGTCTGAAGATACTTTCAAAGTAAAAAAAGAAGCCAATTTATTGCAAGGCGTAAACGTCATCGAAAATGAAAAATTCAAAGCAATTCCATATTATTCTTGGTCAAATCGCGGAGTTGGGAAAATGAAAGTTTGGTTGGACTATAAGAACTAAGATTCTATTCCTGCAAGGTTTCCAAAACCTTGTAGGTTTAATTTTTAAACTTAAGGAACTTAATAATACCTACAAGGTTTTGGAAACCTTGCAGGAGAACAAAAAATTAAAAATCCGTTTTTATCCGCGTCCTCTGCGTGCCATAAAAACATAAACATAAAAAAATGAAGCCCAATTTAATTACCAAAATTACCCTTTGCGGAGTGTTACTGACAAGCATGTACACATCGGCACAAAAAAATAACCTTGAGGTTGATGCATCCAAAACAATCACAAAAATTCAGCCCACGATGTACGGAGTATTTTTTGAAGACATCAATTTTGCTGCCGATGGAGGTTTGTACGCCGAAATGATTAAAAACAGAT
This sequence comes from Flavobacterium sp. FG68, assembly GCF_057808895.1. Taxonomy (NCBI): domain Bacteria; kingdom Pseudomonadati; phylum Bacteroidota; class Flavobacteriia; order Flavobacteriales; family Flavobacteriaceae; genus Flavobacterium; species Flavobacterium sp. FG68. Next base: position 47,116 of record NZ_JBMDIY010000004.1, on the reverse strand, counting down.
CGTTCGAATTTCTTTTTCCAATGATGGGATGGAACGAGCCAAACAGCGATCGTCATAAACTAAACCAGCAATCCGGAATTGCAACAGTAATTCAGTATTCTCAAAAAGGAACAAACCACAATTATTGCAGAGTTACGATTAACGATGCAAATGGTTATCAATTGGTAAACGAAGGCTTCAGAGGAATGGGGATCAAGAAAGATTTGAAATACAATCTGACTTTAAAAGCATCTAAAATATCAGGAAACATTTCGAAAATTAAATTCCAGTTTATAGATAAAGACAACAAAGTTTTAGGAGAAACTTCGATTGTTCCAACATCAAAAGACTGGTCAAATTATAGTGCACAATTAACATCAAATGCAACAGAAGCCAAAGCAAAACTCAAAATCACTTTTGAAGGAAACGGAGTAATCGATCTGGATAATATTTCATTGTTTCCGGAAGATACCTGGGCAGGAAGAAAAAACGGACTTCGTAAAGATTTAGTACAATTATTATACGATTTAAAACCGGGATTTTTACGTTTTCCAGGAGGCTGTATTGTTGAAGGAAGAACTTTGGCAGAACGTTATCAATGGAAAAAATCAGTTGGAAATGTTGAAGAAAGAGAAACCGCAGTAAACCGCTGGAACATGGAATTTGCACACAGACCCGCACCGGATTATTTCCAAAGTTTTGGTTTAGGATTTTTCGAATATTTTCAGCTTTCAGAAGATATTGGCGCTTCTCCGCTTCCCATTTTAAGCTGCGGAATGGCATGTCAGTTTAACACCGGACAATTAGTTCCGATGGATCAGTTAGATCCTTATGTGCAGGATGCATTAGACTTAATCGAATTCGCAAATGGCGGAACAGAAACCGCTTGGGGAAAAGTTAGGGCTGATATGGGACATCCAAAACCATTCAACTTAAAATTCATTGGAGTTGGAAATGAACAATGGGGACCAGATTATATTGAGCGTTTTAAAGTTTTTCAAAAAGCTATCAAATCAAAATATCCAAACATTACAATTGTTTCAGGTTCAGGACCATTTCCCGACGGAGATTTTTATGATTACGGCATGAAAGAATTGAAGCAGTTAAATGCAGAAATTGTTGACGAACATTATTATAAAGATCCGGCCTGGTTTCGTAAAAATGTAACACGTTACGATAATTATGACAGAAAAGGGCCAAAGATTTTTGCCGGAGAATATGCAGCGCAAAGTGTGGCGATTGCAAGTCCTGATAATAAAAACAATTGGGAATGCGCGTTTTCTGAAGCCGCTTTTATGACCGGAATGGAGCGAAATGCTGAGGTTGTTCATTTAACATCTTACGCACCGTTATTGGCGCATGTTGAAGGCTGGCAGTGGACTCCAGATATGATTTGGTTTAACAATTTACAGTCGTACGGAACGCCAAATTATTATGTTCAAAAGTTATTTTCTAATAATAAAGGAACAGATTTGCTCCACATTACAAAAGATGGAAAAGCTGTTACAGGGCAAAATGATTTGTTTGCATCGGGAGTAAAAGATGTGAATTCTAAAGAAGTAATTCTGAAAATTGTGAATGCTTCTCCAATGGCTCAAAATGCTTCAATTGATGTCAAAGGAGCAAAATTAGAAGCAAAAGGAACAGCGGTAATTTTAAAAGGAGATGGAATAAATGATGAGAATTCTTTTGAAAATCCGACTAAAATCAGCCCAAAAGAAAGTGAATTTAAAGTGTCTGGAAATAAAGTTCAATATGATTTTCCGGCATACTCGGTTACCGTTTTGAAAATTAAGATGAAATAATCGCAATGTAATAAATGTAACACTAACATTTATTTTTTGTTTTAGTCTTAAACCCTTGTTTTAATGCATTATTTGTAAAAATTCAGAAGCTATATTTTATTAAGTGTTTTTAATACACTTATAAATTATTTATAATTATATTTGTCATTATTTAAAATTAATTTCGAATGAAAAATTACGTAATAGGATTAGACTACGGAACAGATTCTGTTCGTGCGGTGCTTATCGATACTGAGAATGGACAGGAATTAGCATCTAATGTTTCTCATTACAAAAGATGGAAAAACAAACAATATTGTGACGCATCTATAAATCAATTTCGTCAGCATCCTTTAGACCATATTGAAGGTTTAGAAATCACAATTCAAACCGTTATAAAAGAAAGTAAAGTTGACCCGGAACTGGTTCGCGGAATTTGTATCGATACAACAGGATCTTCTCCTGTTCCGGTAACAAAAGACGGAACTCCTCTTGCATTGACAAAAGGTTTTGAGGAAAACCCAAATGCAATGATGGTTTTATGGAAAGATCATACATCAATAAACGAAGCAAACGAAATCAACGAACTGGCACTAAGCTGGGGTGGAGAAGATGTTACGAAATATGTGGGCGGAATTTATTCATCAGAATGGTTTTGGGCAAAAATCCTGCATATTGCAAGACAAGATGAAGCGGTTAGAAATGCAGCGCATACCTGGATGGAACACTGTGATTTAATGACCTATTTATTAATTGAAAATAAAGATTTAAAAACATTCAAAAGAAGCCGTTGCGCAGCAGGACACAAAGCAATGTGGCACGCAGACTGGAACGGACTTCCGCCAGTTGAATTCTTAGAAAAATTACATCCGTATTTAGCACAGCTTCGCGGAAATTTATATGATGAAACGTATACATCAGATTTATCAGCAGGAAATTTAAGCAAAGAATGGGCAGATCGTTTAGGACTTTCTACAGAAACAGTTGTAGCTGTGGGAACTTTCGACGCACATTCTGGAGCTGTTGGAGCTAAGATTGGAGAAAATACTTTAGTCCGCGTTATGGGAACTTCAACCTGCGATATTCTGGTTGGTTCTTATGATGAAGTAGGAACAAAAACTGTTCGCGGAATCTGCGGGCAAGTTGACGGATCGGTTATTCCAGGATTTATTGGTCTTGAAGCCGGACAATCTGCTTTTGGAGATTTATTGGCTTGGTACAAAGAATTATTGCTTTGGCCGACTGAACATTTATTAGGTTCTTCAGCCGTTTTAAATGATGCTCAAAAAGAACAATTAAGAGAAGAATTCAGTGATAAATTAATTGTAGAATTAACAAAAGAAGCAGAGAAAATTCCAGTTTCAGAAAGTCTTCCAATTGCTTTAGACTGGATCAACGGACGCAGAACTCCAGATGCTAATCAGGAATTAAAAAGTGCGATTTCAAACCTTTCTTTAGGAACAAAAGCTCCACATATTTTCAAAGCTTTAGTAAACGCAATTTGTTTTGGAGCGAAGAAAATCGTAGACCGTTTTGAAGAAGAAGGCGTAAAAATTGACAGCGTAATCGGAATTGGCGGTGTTGCCCGTAAATCTCCTTTTATCATGCAGACTTTGGCAAATGTCTTAAACAAGCCAATTAAAATAGCGGCTTCAGATCAAACTCCGGCTTTAGGAGCGGCAATTTATGCAGCTGTTGCAGCTGGAATTTATCCAAACGTAATTGAAGCAAGCCAAAAAATTGGAAGTGATTTCGACGGAGAATATTTCCCTGAATTAGATAAAGTAGCAGCGTATCATAAACTGCTTTTAGGATACGAACAACTTAGTGCTTTTGCAGATCCAAACCTTAAAATATCGGAACATGAGCTCTCTTTATAAAGATTTAAAACAAGAATGTTACGAAGCCAACATGCAGTTAAATGCATTGAATTTGGTGGTATATACTTTTGGAAATGTGAGTGCCGTGGACAGAAAAAATGGTGTTTTTGCTATTAAACCAAGTGGTGTTCCGTACGAAGATTTAAAACCGGAAGATATCGTAATTGTTGATTTTGATAACAACATTATTGAAGGTACAATGCGTCCGTCATCAGACACAAAAACACATGCCTATTTATATAAAAATTGGCCAAATATTGGAGGCGTTGCACATACACACGCAACGTATTCGGTTGCTTGGGCACAGTCGCAAAGAGATATTCCAATTTTTGGAACAACACACGCCGATCATTTAACGGCAGATATTCCGTGTGCTCCGCCAATGGCAGATTCGCTTATCGAAGGAAACTACGAACACAATACTGGAATTCAGATTTTGGATTGTTTCAAAGAAAAAAAACTTTCTTATGAAGAAGTAGAAATGATCCTGATAGGAAATCACGGCCCGTTTGCGTGGGGAAAAAATGCAGCAAAAGCGGTTTACAATAGTAAAGTTTTAGAAGTAGTTGCCGAAATGGCGTACCTGACTTTGCAAATAAATCCAAATGCTCCAAAATTAAAAGATTCATTAATAAAGAAACATTACAACCGCAAACACGGAAAAGATTCGTATTACGGACAGTAAGGATTTTAGATTAACGATTTTAGATTTAGGATTGAAATGTGAAACAAAACAAAACAAAATAATAAAATAACAATTCAGGCTTTTTAGGTTCAACAACCTGAAACTTGAAACAAAATAAACAAAAACAATGATAGACATTTCTCAAAAAGAAGTATGGTTTGTAGTAGGAAGCCAGGAATTATACGGTGAAGAAACACTTAGAAAAGTAGCAGAACATTCACAGATTATTGCAAAAGGATTAGATGCATCGTCTTCAATTCCGGTAAAAGTGGTTTATAAAGATGTGGTAAAATCGCCTTCGCAGATTTTAGATGTTTGTTTAGCGGCGAATTCTACTAAAAACTGTATTGGAATTATTGCCTGGATGCATACTTTTTCACCGGCAAAAATGTGGATTGGCGGATTAAATATCCTAAAAAAACCATTATGTCATTTGCATACACAATACAATGCTGAAATTCCGTGGGGATCAATCGACATGGATTTCATGAACTTGAATCAATCAGCTCATGGAGATCGTGAATTTGGTTTCATTATGTCAAGATTACGTAAAAAACGTAAAGTTGTAGTTGGACATTGGGAAGATCAAAGAGTTCAAAAACAATTAGGAATCTGGTCAAGAGTTGTGCTTGGATGGGATGAACTTCAAAACCTAAAAGTAGCTCGTATTGGAGATAATATGCGTGAAGTTGCCGTTACAGAAGGCGACAAAGTAGAAGCTCAAATTCGTTTTGGAGTTTCAGTAAACGGATATGATTCTTCAGATGTTACCAAACATATCGAGAAAGTAGCAGAAAAAGAATTAAACGATTTATTAGCTGTTTACGAACAATCATATACTTTAACCGATTCTTTAAAAGAAGGCGGAGCACAAAGAAGTTCTTTAGTTGAAGCAGCAAAAATAGAATTAGGATTAAGAGCTTTCCTTGAAGAAGGAGGATTTGGCGCTTTTACAGATACATTTGAAAACCTTGGCGTTTGGAAACAATTGCCAGGAATTGCAACACAAAGATTAATGGCCGATGGTTATGGCTTTGGCGGCGAAGGAGACTGGAAAACAGCTGCAATGGTAAGAGCTTTAAAAGTAATGAATATTGGTTTAGAAGGTGGAACTTCTTTTATGGAAGATTATACGTATCACTTCACACCACAAAAATCATATGTTTTAGGATCACACATGTTGGAAATTTGTCCATCTATTGCCGATGGAAAACCTTCTTGTGAAGTACATCCTTTAGGAATTGGAGGAAAAGAAGATCCTGCTCGTTTGGTATTTAATTCGCCTGCCGGAGATGCAATTAATGTTTCTTTGGTAGATATGGGAACTCGTTTCCGTTTAATTGTTAACGAAGTTGAAGCGGTTAAACCAATGGCTGAATTACCAAAATTACCAGTTGCCAGAGTTTTATGGGATTGTAAACCAAACCTAGAGATCGCTGCAACGGCATGGATTTTAGCCGGAGGAGCGCATCATACTGTTTACAGTCAGTCATTAACAACAGAATATATGGAAGATTTCGCTGATATTGCCGGAATCGAATTATTGGTTATTGATGAAAAAACTACGGTAAGAGAGTTTAAAGATAAGATTAATGCAAATGAAGCTTATTTTCATTTGTTTCAGCATGGACTTTAATTGAAGTTGCAAATGTTCAAAGAGGCAAAGATTCAGAGTTTTTTGTACTTTTAACCTTTAACATCTAACTTTTTACAAACCAAAAAATATCATTTATGAATGTATTAAAACGTTGTATTTTTGGAATCGGCCTGTTAAGTGTGGCTTTAGTTTCAGTTCAATGCAAAAACGATAAAAAAATGGATTCGACAGTTTCAGATCAAAAAGCAGCGGTAACAATTGAGAAATCCTCTTATGGAACAACTGCGAAAGGAGAAAAAATCGATAGTTACAAGCTGAAAAACCAAAACGGAATGGAAGTAGATATCATCACTTTTGGTGGTATTATTACTGATTTAAAAGTTCCGAATAAAGAAGGTGTTTCTGAAAACGTGGTAACGGGATTTAATTCTTTGGCAGAATATGAAAAAGAAAACCCATTTTTTGGAGCTTTAATTGGAAGATTTGGAAACCGAATCGCTAAAGGGAAATTTACTTTAGATGGAAAAGACTATCAATTAGCAATCAACAACGCTCCAAATGCTTTACACGGCGGACCAAAAGGTTTCTTTAAAGTGGTTTGGAAAGCTGAGGAAATTAAATCTGGTGAAACAGCTTCTTTAAAATTATCTTATTTAAGTAAAGATATGGAAGAAGGTTATCCTGGGAACCTAAAAGTTTTTGTAACCTATACATTGACAAAAAATAATGAATTAGAAGTTTTGTATGAAGCTGAAACGGATAAAACAACGGTTGTCAATTTAACACAGCATACTTATTTCAATTTATCGGGAGATTTTTCTAAAACAATCCTGGATCACGAATTGACTTTAAATGCTGATAAAATTGTTCCGGTTGATGCAACTTTAATCCCAACAGGAAAATTAGACGATGTTGCCAATACGCCTTTTGATTTCAGAAAACCAAAATTAATTGGGAAAGACATCGAAGTTAAAAACGAACAATTAGAAAGAGGAAAAGGATACGATCATTGCTGGGTATTGAACAATCCTGAAAAAGGAAAAACAATCATCGCAAAAGTATATCACGCACCAAGCGGAAGAGTTTTAGAAATGACAACTGATGAACCTGGAATTCAGTTTTACTCAGGAAATTTCCTTGACGGAACTTTATCAACCCGGGATGGAAAAACATACGGACACAGAACTGGACTTTGTTTAGAAACAGAACATTATCCGGATTCTCCAAACCAGAAAAATTTCCCAACAACGGTTTTAAACCCGGGAGAAAAGTACAAAACTAAAACTACCTTTAAATTCTCTGTAAAGAAATAGTTTTAGAATTTGTTTATTAGTTTAATTCTCTAAGAAACCTCGAAAATTTATGCTTTCGAGGTTTTTTTATGTTTTCTGCGGTTTAAATAAAGTGAATTTTTTGAATCTCAAAAAGGCGCGAAGACGCCAAGAAAATAAACTTTGCGCCTTCGCGCCTTTGCGAGATTAATCTATTTACAACTTATAAAAATCTTAACTTAGCGAAATGAAACATTTATTTAAAGCGCAACTAAACTGGACTTCGAAACAAAGCCCATCTGAAGAATTAAAAAAATTCTACAGCAAAAACCATCAAATTAAAATTGAAGGAAAACCAGTTTTAGATGTTTCAGCAGCAAAAGCGTTCAAAGGAGATCCTTCATTATACAATCCTGAAGATTTATTGTTAAGCAGTTTGGTTTCGTGCCATATGATGTCCTATTTATATGTCTGCTCTCAAAACGGAATAGAAGTTCTCGAATATTCAGACAATGCAGAAGCCACGCTCGAAGTTTCTCCTGACGGAAGCGGACGTTTTGTTGAGATTAGATTATATCCGAAAGTAAAAATCTCAAATCCAGATCAAATCGAACTAGCTCTGGATTTACATTTTAAAGCAAATCAATTGTGTTTTATTGCTAATTCGTGCAATTTTCCTGTTTTGCATGAGGCGAGTTGTGATTCAATTTAGTTTTTATAGAAATAAAATCTTTAAAAAGATATATATTCGCGCCATAAAAAGAAAATTCTCAAACCAATAATTACTTGTAAAATTAATACTTTAAATAAATTTTTGGAGATTTTTAAAATAGATTCAAACACGGATAGAAACTTCGGATTGGATTTATTGCGTTTTATAGCAATTTTTACAGTGCTGGCCAGTCATTCCATAGCATTTTTACCAGAAAAATTTAATGTTATTCATCATTTAATCTTTGACGGGGTTCTTGTTTTCTTTGTATTAAGCGGATTTTTAATTGGAAGAATTTTTATTAAGCAGTTTGAGAATCAAATTAATATTGTTGAAATACTCAAATTCTGGAAAAGAAGATGGCTGCGAACACTTCCAGCTTATTTTTTTACAATACTATTAATTGTTTTGCTAAGTCTTTTTTTAGAATTAACATTTGATAAAAAAGAAATAATTAAAACCATCTTTTTCATTCAAAATCTGACCTATAGACATGGAGCATTTTTCCCGGAATCATGGAGTTTATCTATCGAAGAATGGTTTTATCTTGCTTTGCCAGTATCGACAATGTTTTTCTCTTTGCTTTTTAGAAAAAATATCAGGTTAATCGTAATTCTGGTTGCTTTTCTTGTAATAATAAGTTCGTTGTGTTTTCGATATTACATTTCTCTACACAGATCAATTATTAGTATTGAAGAATGGGATTATAACTTGCGATGTGCAGTAATTACAAGACTTGATAGTTTGATCATAGGAGTTTTAGGAGCGTGGTTTTATCAATATAAAAATCAATTGTTCTTTAAATATAAAGAGAAAACATTTGTTTTGGGACTGATACTATTTTTTATAAATAAATTTTTAATATCTTTTGAAGTACTAACTTTTACGGGCTTTTATATGAAAGTTGTATACTTTATAGTTTTACCTCTTTCTATTTTATTGATGATGCCTTTTGTTTATTATTTAAATCCAGTTAAAAATAAACTTATCAATAATATTATCGTTAAGGGAAGTTTGATATCCTATTCACTGTATCTTTTAAATTTAACGATTGTCTCATTAATACTTTTAACTCCATTGCAAATACATTATTGGTACAAGTTTTCTTTATTTTGGATTTTATCAATTGTTTTTGCGATTTTAATGTATAAATATATTGAAGTTCCATTTATGAAACTCCGGGATAAGAAGGTAAAAAAGTAGATATTTTTAATTTGAAAAGTTTATAAAACTAAAAAAACCTCTTCCGTTAAGAAGAGGTTTTTTGTACCCGGAGCCGGAGTCGAACCGGCACGGTTTCCCACAGGTGTTTGAGACCAGCGCGTCTACCAATTCCGCCATCCGGGCTTAGCAGACGAAAAAATAATGATAAATCAGTTATTTTAACGCAATAGAATGAGATCAAAAATGTGCCCATTCCTTTAACACGGTGCAAATGTAAAAAATAAAATTAAATCATCTACTAAAAATACTTAAATATTTCCTTTCAGTGTCCAATAAATTTTATAAATTTGCACCTCGCTAAAACGACGCACACACAACTAACTACAAAACAACAAATTATAATGTCGCACCTAGAACCAGAAGCTAAAATTTTTGCTTGTTCACAAAGTGTTTATCTTGCAGAAAAAATTGCAGAACAATACGGGATTCCGTTAGGAAAAGTAACGATGTCAACGTATAGTGACGGAGAATTTCAACCGTCTTACGAAGAGTCAATCAGAGGATTACGTGTTTTTATTGTGTGTTCAACTTTCCCATCTGCAGATAATTTGATGGAATTGTTATTAATGATTGATGCGGCAAAACGTGCATCAGCAAGACATATTACAGCTGTTATGCCTTATTTTGGTTGGGCAAGACAGGATAGAAAAGACAAACCAAGAGTGCCGATTGGAGCGAAGTTAGTAGCAAATCTATTAACCGCTGCAGGAGCAACAAGAATCATGACAATGGATTTGCATGCAGATCAAATTCAGGGATTCTTTGAAAAACCGGTAGATCATTTATTTGCATCTACAATCTTTTTGCCTTATGTACAGAGTTTAAATTTAGAAAATTTGACTATTGCATCTCCAGACATGGGAGGATCAAAAAGAGCTTATGCTTACTCTAAGTTTTTAGAATCAGATGTAGTAATCTGTTATAAACAAAGAAAAGCAGCCAACGTTATCGACACTATGGAATTGATTGGTGAAGTAAAAGGTCGTAACGTAATCTTAGTAGACGACATGATCGATACAGGAGGAACTTTAGCAAAAGCTGCCGACTTAATGATCGAAAAAGGAGCGCTAAGCGTAAGAGCAATTTGTACACACGCTATTTTATCAGGCGGTGCGTATGAGAAAATTGAAAATTCGAAATTAACAGAATTAATCGTAACAGATTCAATCCCGTTAAAGAAAGAGTCAAATAAAATTAGAGTAGTGAGTTGTGCACCTCTTTTTGCAGAAGTTATGCACATGGTGCACCACAACAATTCCATTAGTGGAAAATTTATAATGTAAAAGCAGTAGGCTGAAGGCTTTAAGCCGTAAGCTTTTGTTTCTCATTTTAAAAAGCCTAAAAGCCTATGGCCTAAAGCTTAAAGCAAATTAAGAATATTTATTAATAACTATATTTTTTTACAATGAAATCGATTACAATTAAAGGATCAGAAAGAGAAAGCGTGGGCAAAGTGTCAACTAAAGCCTTACGTAATGCTGGAGCGGTTCCTTGCGTGTTATACGGAGGAAATCAGGCAGTACATTTCTCAGCGGACGCTGCGGCATTCAAAAACTTGGTTTACACTCCAAACGCTCACACAGTTGTGATCGAACTTGGAAAAGGAAAATCATTCAATGCAATTTTGCAAGACATTCAGGTTCACCCAGTATCTGACAAAATTTTACACATTGACTTCTTCCAATTATTTGATGACAAAGAAATCACAATGGAAGTTCCTGTGAAAATTGTTGGTACATCTAAAGGTGTTCTTGCTGGAGGTGTTTTACGTTTAAACACTCGTAAATTAAAAGTAAAAGCTTTACCTAAAAATCTTCCTGATTTTGTTGAAGCTGATATTACTCCACTTGAAATGGGTAACAAATTATACGTTACTAAAGTTGGTGCTCCAGAATACAAAATCATGCACCCAGACAACACAGTTGTTGCTCAAGTAAGAATTTCTCGTGCTGCTATGAAAGCTGCTCAAGAAGCTGCAAAAGCTGCAAAAGCTCCTGCAAAAGGAAAGAAAAAATAATTTTTTTCAACTCAATACAAAAAGCCTCAATCTTACGATTGGGGCTTTTTTTTTAAAGGTTCTAAGTTGCTGAGATTCTAAGGTTCTAAGTTTTTCTGCTGTCAGGCTGAGCGAAGTCGAAGCCCACACAAAGTATTGTAATTTAGATTATCGAACACCTTATGGTCCTTCTCCCGAGGCTTCGGGATCGCTCAGGATGACAATATTATACATACAAATAAAAAACCAGTGTAAAACCTGTTTCATCCGCATCATCCCTGTGCCATCCTTAAAGAATATTTACAGTTAAAAAATAATTATCTAATTAACCAATTGGCACATTCTCTAATTAATCTTACTTTTGCAAACATGATAAAATGGATAACAAAACTGTTTTCATCAACACAAAAAGAAGAGAACATAGATAATATGAAGAAATATTTAATCGTTGGTTTAGGAAATATTGGAGCCGAATATGTCAACACAAGACACAATATTGGATTTAAAGTATTGGACTTTTTAGCCAGAAAAGAAAGCCTGTCATTTGAAACCGTAAAACTAGGATCTTTAGCCGAATACAAGTTTAAAGGAAGAACATTTCTTCTGCTTAAACCAAACACTTACATGAACCTTAGTGGAAAAGCAGTAAAATACTGGATGGATAAAGAGAATATTCCGCTGGAAAATATTCTGGTAATCACAGACGATTTAAACCTGTCTTTCGGAACAATCAGAATCAAACCAAAAGGAAGCGATGGAGGCCATAACGGATTAAAAAACATTAATCTCGTTTTGAATACACAGCAATATACCCGTTTTAGATTTGGAATCAGCGATCAATTTAAAAAAGGACAGCAGATAGATTATGTTTTGGGAGAATGGAATGATGATGAAAATTCGAAATTACCGGAACGTTTAGAAACTTCAGCCGAAATTATTAGATCTTTTGGAACGGCAGGATTAGAAAATACCATGACAACGTTTAATGGAAAATAAAGATTTTCAGTTATTTATATTAAAAAAAATCAATTTATCAATTAATTAAATTGAATTATAACGAAATAGTATTTTCAATTCCAAAGTTAAATGTCTAAATTTGGGATAAATTATTATAAACCATAAAAATCCTTATATCATGGCTTTTGAATTACCACAATTACCTTATGCATATGATGCATTAGAACCACATATTGATGCGCGTACAATGGAGATCCACCATACAAAGCACCACAATGCATACACTACAAATCTTAACGCTGCTATCGCAGGAACAGATTTAGAGGGAAAAACAATCGAAAATATCTTAATTAACTTAGATAAATCAAACGCTGCAGTTCGTAACAATGGTGGAGGTTTTTACAACCACAACTTGTTTTGGACAGTAATGTCTCCAAACGGAGGAGGATTACCAACAGGAGATTTATTAGCTGCTATCGAAGATTCTTTTGGAACTTTTGAAGAATTTAAAGCAAAATTCGCTAAAGCCGGAGCAACTCAGTTTGGTTCAGGATGGGCTTGGTTAACAGTACTTAAAGGAGGAAAATTAGAAGTTGTAGGTACTCCAAATCAAGATAATCCATTAATGCCGGAAGTTGCTGGTAATGGTGGAACTCCAATCTTAGGAATGGACGTTTGGGAACATGCTTACTATTTAAACTACCAAAACAGAAGACCAGATTATATTGAAGCTTTCTTTAGTGTAATTAACTGGACAGAAGTTGCTAGAAGATATGCTTTAGACAAATAAGAAGATAGAGCAAAGAATAAAGAGAAAAGACGGATGACTAAAAAGTTATCCGTCTTTTTTTATTTTACCATTTTCCGAAGAAACTGTTGATGTCAAAATAATATTTAACCTCTTCTCCTTTTTCGTTAGTTAAACTTAATAAATCGTAATGTTTATTTCCTTCACTCAGTAGAGCCTGTCCGTTCATTTTGCAATTAGGGCACAGCTGTCTCACAATTTGATATTCTTCTGAAACACTTTTTACTTTGATGGCATTTTTAATAGAACTGCCATCTTTAGTTGTATTTGCAGTAGTAGATTTTGTTCCGGAACAACTGATAAAAGAAAAACTTAGGATAATAAGAATAAAAAACTTTTTAAGAAATTGCATATGATTGGTTTAAATAATTGAAGTGTGATATTAATAATTTTATAAACCGAAAAACTTTGATTTTATTGTAATAAAAAAGGCGGAATCTCTTCCACCTTTTTTGCCCCAAATCTACCATAAACTTAACCTACTAATGTTATGGTTTTATAAATGTATGACAGTTATTTTTATTAAGAAAATTTTTCGGATGAAAGGTAAATATATCCGATGAAATGACTATAATATGTTAAAGGAGAAATACTTGAGTTTATTCCAATAAAAAAGGTGGAATCTCTTCCACCCTTTTTGCCCCAAATCTACCATAAACTTAACCTACTAATGTTATGGTTTCCCAAAAGTATTGTAGCTTTTCATTTTTACCAAACAAACAGGATAAACGGCAAAAAAAACCGATGAAATGCACAAATTAACCTTTTATTAATACTTTTTTAATACGCTCTGGCGTCTTTTCCTTCGTAGAAATTCATAAATGCTCGATTTACAACGCGGTTTCCTCCTGGGGTAGGATAATCACCTGTAAAGTACCAGTCTCCTAAGTTTTTAGGACATGCAATATGTAAGTCTTCTACTTTTTGGAAAATAATTTTTACCTCGGCATTAATTTCCGGAGAACTTAACATCTCGGCAATTTTATCTGAAATTTCTTCTGGTGTAAATTGATCGTAAATTGCAGTTACATAATTGACAACATCTGTGTCTGCGAAATTTTCCTGTGCTTTACATTTAGCATAAACTTCGTCAACAATATGATATAAGTTTCTTTCTTTCAATAACGTTAAAGCAGCTCTAAAGGCAACAAGTCCTTCAAGTTTCGCCATATCGATTCCGTAACAGTCAGGATAACGAATTTGTGGTGCCGATGAAACAATAACAATACGTTTTGGTTTTAAACGATCCATCATTTTAATGATACTCATTTTCAATGTAGTACCACGAACAATACTATCGTCAATAATAACCAAATTGTCTTCTGGTTTAATTACACCATAAGTAACATCGTAAACGTGAGCCACTAAATCGTCACGACTGCTGTCTTCAGTGATAAAGGTTCTAAGTTTAGCATCTTTAATGGCTACTTTTTCTGTACGTATTTTTACAGCTAAAAGCTCCTGAAGCGTTTCTGCAGTAAGCGTATTTCTGTTTTCCAGAATATAATTGTTTTTTCTCTGATTTAAGAAATCCTGAGCAGCTTCAACTAAACCATAAAATGAAGTTTCGGCTGTATTTGGAATATAAGAGAAAACCGTATTATCTGTATCGCTGTCAATTGCGTTAAGAACAGCAGGTAAAATTAATTTACCTAAATTTTTACGTTCCTGATAAATTTCAGCATCACTTCCTCTTGAAAAATAAATTCTTTCAAACGAACAAGCTTTCTTAACCGTTGGTTCTAAGATTTGATTCATAGAAACTTTTCCGTTTTTCTTGATAATCAAAGCGTGACCCGGATCGATTTCCTGAACACTTTCAAAAGGTACATTAAATACAGTTTGAATAACAGGTCTTTCAGAAGCTACAACAACTACTTCATCATCCTGATAAAAGTAAGCTGGACGAATTCCCGCTGGATCTCTAAAAACAAAAGCGTCACCATGACCTAATAAACCGGCCATTGCATAACCACCATCTAAGTTTTTAGCAGAACGTGCTAATATTTTTGCAATATCCAAACGCTCAGCAATTACTGGCGAAGCTTCTCTTTTTGAGTAACCTTCGGCTTTACAGTCTTGGTACAATTGCATAACTTCTTTGTCTAAGAAGTGACCAATTTTTTCCATTACTGTAACAGTATCTGCCATTTCTTTTGGGTGCTGTCCAAGTTCA
Organism: Flavobacterium sp. FG68; assembly: GCF_057808895.1. Classification (NCBI taxonomy): domain Bacteria; kingdom Pseudomonadati; phylum Bacteroidota; class Flavobacteriia; order Flavobacteriales; family Flavobacteriaceae; genus Flavobacterium; species Flavobacterium sp. FG68. Next base: position 32,047 of record NZ_JBMDIY010000004.1, on the reverse strand, counting down.
ACTAAGTTTTCGAAAAGTTCTTTAACATTCGTCATATTAAAGTTTCCTGCCAAAATCAAGTTACGGTGCATCCAGTTACTTTGACGTAAAAATGGATGAACACTTTCGATGCTGTTTTTTCCGAAAGTTCCGTAACGAACGTGTCCTAAAAACAATTCGCCAACATATGGAATTTCAGATTTTATTTTTTGAACATCATCACCAATTTCAGGCTGTGCTTTTAATTCCTCACTGATTCTCTCATTGATTTGTTTAAAAACATCTTGTATTGGCTGCGAATGGTTTGAACGAACTCTGCTGATGTAGCGTTGTCCAGGCTCAACATCAAGTTTGATGCTTGCAAAACCAGCTCCGTCTTGTCCACGGTTGTGCTGTTTTTCCATCATCAAATACATTTTCTGAATTCCGTAAAAAGCAGTTCCGTATTTTTCTTTATAATATTCAAGCGGTTTAAGAAGTCTAACTAAGGCTATACCACATTCGTGTTTTAAAGCGTCGCTCATTGTTTCTTGTATTTTGTGTTGTTGTAAGTTGTGTGTATTAACGTAATAAAAAAAAGCCCCGTGTTATCGAGGCTTTTGGGCATTATATTTCTATGTCAAACTGAGTTAACGACTTAAATTGCTGTAATCGAATCGCTACTTCTGCTTTGCTTAATGTTTCCATCCTTTCAGTTCCAAATTTCTCTACGCAGAACGAAGCTAAATTTGAACCGTAAATAATTGCATTTTTCAAATTGTTAAACGAAATGTTTTCGCTTTGTGCAATGAATCCAGAAAATCCTCCTGCAAACGTGTCTCCGGCTCCGGTTGGGTCAAAAACATCTTCAAGCGGTAAAGCTGGTGCAAAAAATACTTCTCTGTTGTGGAATAAAAGTGCGCCGTGTTCTCCTTTTTTGATCACAACATATTTTGGTCCCATATCCTGGATTTTAGCTGCTGCTTTTACTAATGAATATTCACCAGAAAGTTGTCTTGCTTCTTCGTCATTGATTGTAATAACATCTACACGTTTAATAACGTCTAATAATTCCGGAAGAGCACAGTCCATCCAAAAGTTCATTGTATCTAAAACAACTAATTTTGGTTTTTTCTCTAATTGATCTAAAACGCTGCTTTGTACTAACGGATGTAAATTTCCTAACATTACAACATCAGCATCTTTGTAGTTTTGAGGAACTTTTGGCTGAAAATCAGCTAAAACGTTCAACTCAGTTACTAATGTATCTCTAGAATTTAAATCATTGTGGTATAAACCGCTCCAAAAAAACGTTTTACCGCCTTTTACAATTTCGATACCAGAGATATCAATATTTTTTGAAGTTAATAAGTCTAAATGTTCTTGAGGAAAATCATCGCCAACTACAGAAACTATGGCCGATTGCAAGTTGAAAAATGAAGCTGATAAACCAATGTACGTTGCAGCACCACCTAAAATTTTATCTGTTTTTCCGAAAGGAGTTTCAATTGCGTCGAAAGCAACCGTTCCAACAATCAATAATTTATTCATTTTATGAATTTCGAATTAGGGTGCAAAGATACTCTATAAGTTACAATCTTGCAACGGTTTAGGTTCTCAAAATTTTCTTAAAAAAACAATAACGATTTCGGGTCTAATTCTATTGTAAATGAATGAATTATATTTAGTTTTTCCGAGTGCTTAAAATATGTTTTCCGGATTTAAATTGCAAGTTTTATTTTGAAAAAAAGCAGTAAAGATTTTTGCTAGATTTGTTCAAACATCAAAACTCATTTATGAAGAAAATAATAAACTTATTAATATTGTTTTGTCTTTTGATTTCCTGTGAAAGAAAAGATCCTAATTTTTCTGAAGAAATGATAGAAATTTTAGCTGATCGGGGAGAAATAAAAGAAGGAGTTGTAAGATTGCCACCTCCGCCAACGTCATTTACAGATTTATATTTTCGCATTAAAAGCAATGAAATTGTTTTAATAAATAGTAATGAATTGTTTTTCTTTTATAATGAGTATTATTCTGAAAAATTTAAATCTTTCAAGGATTTTTTAAATTAAGTTTTAAATGAAAAGCTTGTCTTGGATGAAAGATTGTTTGGAAAACCGAATTATCCTCAAAGGTTTAAATTGAATTCAAAAATAGAAAATGAATATTTAAATTTAGGATTTGATAAATTTTTAAAAAAGTATTCAAAAGAAACAGCATCAAAAAGATTAGTTCTTAATCGAGCGGTCATAAAAGAAGGGGAGCACTCAACTATAGCCTACTTTCTTTATATAAACAAATATGATATAAGCTCCGATTGTTATCGAGCAATTGATTATTTAAGTAAAAGAGAAGATTCTTTTAAATGAAGTTTTTTTATTTGTAATATTTTTTCTTCCCATTTTTCATTAAACTCTTCTAAAGAAATCACTGGAGATTTTTCAGCTTTTTTTATCCAATTTGAAAAATCTTCCTTAGATAAATTATTTTCTGTTTTTTCTATTTTCATTTTTTAAATAATCTACAACTGATACTTCTTATCAAAATAATTTTTCAAAAGACCAACCTGAACTAAAATCATAAAAGGAACAATCAAAAAGGCGTACAAAATATTTTTCGAAAAATGAATTCCTGAAAATGCTGTTGAAATTTTGTCAGAATATAATTTTCCAATTTCGTCGATTTTCAAATTGTTTTCTGAAACTGAAAAAAGAGAAATATAAATCACTAATGCTGCTACAGCCAATCCGATAAAAATCCAAACCGGTTTAGAAATTAAAGGTTTGTATACTTTGATTTTTTTCTCTTCTAATAATTCGACTTTTGCCATTATCTTTGAGGTAAAATCTATTGATGGCGACTGCAGTTTTTCTTCGGCCATCATTTTTTCAATAAGCTGCTCTATATTTTTATCGCTCTCTTTCATAACATTCTATTATTTCAGGTTCTAACTGCTGTCTCAAAATTACGGCTAATTTTTGTCGGCTTCTAAATAATTTTACTTTCGCATTATTTGCGGATATATTCATGATTTTTCCAATTTCTTCTAAATTTTGATCATCAAAATAAAATAAAGTTAAAAGGAAATTTTCATCACTTGGTAACAAATTTAAACATTTTTGAATGGTTTGCTTTCGTTCTTTGTCTTCTAAAGCGCTTAAAGCAGTATCCATTGTTTTTATTAAATGAGATGAAAAATCATCTATCGAAATATTAAAATCATCTTTTTTACTTTTCTTTAATCTGTCCAGACAAGTATTATAAGCAATTTTATAAATCCAGGTCGAAAATTTAGATTCACCTTTAAATTTATTCAATGAACTATAAATTTTAATAAACGTGTCTTGTGAAACTTCTTCTGCTTCTTCTCGATTTTTAACCATTTTGAGTGCCAAAGTAAAAATCATATCCTTATAACGATCCACCAGAACGGCAAACGCATTTGTCTCGCCCTGCAGAACTTTATCGATATAATGTTGATCACTTATTGTACTCATATTATATAGGACGACAGTTTGTTTAATTAGGTTACAAGAAAATTAAAATAAATTCTATTTTTTTTGAAAGAACAAATTCTAAATGGAAAATCCAATAAATTCCAAATTCCAATTTGGTTATATATATAAGTATAGAACTTTGTCAAAAACTTATATTCAAAATTTGTTCACGTATTCTTGTCATTTCGACGAAGGAGAAATCTCCAAGTAAACTCCGCAACGAGAGTCTAATCTTTGACGAGCTTCTCGCGGAGATTTCTCCTTCGTCGAAATGATAATTACGACTCGTATTTGTTACTAAATCTCAAAATTAACTGATAATCAGTAGGTTTTGGAATTTGGAATTAAAAAATTTTAATTTTTTTTAATTTTCTTGTAACCTCAATTTAAAAAGCCTCGTCATATGGAGTATCAATCAATTAAAAAAACATAAAATTATGGGACCAGAAATTTTAGTACCACTTAGCTTTTTTGCAATGATCTTCGGGATCGTTTATTTAGTTTACTCAACAAGAAACAGAGAGCGTTTAGCACTTATAGAAAAAGGTGTTGATGCTAGTATCTTTTTACAAGCAAAAAAAAATGGAGTCTCGCCTTGGAAAATACTTGTTGTAAATCTGGCATTTTTATTAATAGGAAGTGGCGTTGGAATTTTTCTTGCTTTATTGATTACAACTTACACTTCACTAAATGACGGAGCGGTTTATCCTTCAATTATTTTTATAATGGCAGGAATTGGACTTTTGACTGGATTTAAAACAGCAAAAGATTTGGATAAAGAGTAGCAGAGTTTGTAAAGATTTTAAGTTAGTAATTAAAAACGCGTTTAAAGCAATTGTTTTAAACGCGTTTTTGTTATTCTTTAGATCCAATAGTTTCGTAATAAACATCTACAGAAAGCTTTGGCTGTGCTGATGCCATAACAGCAAGTTCGTCGCAGCGTTCGTTTTGTGGATGATTATTGTGACCTTTTATCCATTTAAAATCTACTTGATGTTTACGATAAATAATTAAAAAGCGTTTCCATAAATCGGGATTTTTTCTACCGGCAAATTTCTTTTTCTCCCAGCCTAAAACCCATTTTTTTTCAACAGAATCCACTACATATTTAGAATCAGAAATTACAAGGACTTTCATATTTGGCTTTTTCAATTTTTCTAAACCAACAATTACAGCCAGAAGTTCCATTCTGTTATTAGTAGTAAGACGAAAACCTTCGTAAAATTCTTTTTTATGCGGAGTTCCCACTAATTCCATGACCACGCCATAGCCGCCATTTCCCGGATTTCCTTTTGCAGCGCCATCTGTATATATATGTACTTCGTGTTGGGTCATTTTATTTTTTTGTTAACCATATAAGTTATATAAGTCCATTTAAAATATTGTCTTATATTTCTTAGGTTATTAAAAGTTCATTCTAATTTTTAGTATTTCTTATCTAGTTTTAAACGCCAGCCTTAAATTATCTTATATAACTTAATATGGTTTAAATTTTAGAATCTGAATCTTCAAGTATTCTATGAATAATCTCAGGAAAATGTTTTTGTTCTAATTCATGAATCTTTTCAGCCACCGTTTCAGGAGTATCTTCATCAGTTAAAACAACATTTTGCTGAAATATGATCCCGCCTTCATCATAATTTTCGTTTACATAATGAATAGAGATTCCGGTTTCTTTTTCCTTATTATTAACTATCGCCCTGTGTATATGCATTCCGTACATTCCTTTGCCTCCATATTTAGGTAAAAGTGCAGGATGAATGTTGATTATTTTGTTTGGATACTGCTCAATTATGTTTTCAGGAAATTTCAACAAAAAACCAGCAAGAACTATCAAATCCGGGTCGATTTTTTGTATTTTTTGTAATACGTTTCTCTCTAAAAGTTCGTTTTTTTCGAAAATTTCGACTGGAATTTGATGATTTTTTGCTCTTTCAATAACTTTTGCCGAAGCATTATTTGTAAAAACCGAAACGACCTTTGCAATTTCAATGTTCGAAAAATATTTTATAATGTTTTCTGCGTTAGTTCCTGATCCTGAGGCAAAAACGATAATTTTTTTCATAATAGAATTTATTTTGAGAATGCAAAAAACGGAATAAAAATCGAAAATAAATAGCTTTAAAAGACCTTTCTTGAAATTAATTTTATAAATTAGTGTCACATTTATAAACTAAATAGTTGTTTTAAAATAAAGTTTTTTATTTTTGCCAACAAATTAAATTCTAAAATTAAAGATTATGTCAGACATTGCATCAAGAGTAAAAGCGATTATCGTAGACAAATTAGGTGTTGACGAAAACGAAGTTGTAACAGAAGCAAGCTTCACTAATGATTTGGGAGCTGACTCATTAGACACTGTTGAGCTTATTATGGAATTCGAAAAAGAATTTGATATTCAAATTCCAGACGATCAAGCAGAAAACATTGCTACTGTAGGTCAAGCTATTTCTTATATCGAGGAAGCTAAAAAATAATAATACCACACCCGAATTTTAAAAATTCCAAAGTTTGAATGTCCAAATTCCAAAATTGGAATTTGTTTTTTAAAAAAATTGGAATTTCTAGAAATCGGGTGTTATTATTTTTTTAAATTTAAATTTCGATTGATTTTCAATCAAAAAGATATATTTATATTGTAATACCCATGGCTCTTAAGTAACAAAACTGTTAAGAAAGCGTGGGTTTTATTTGTTTAAAGACACAAAATACATAATTTATGACATTAAGGCGAGTTGTGGTAACAGGATTAGGTGCACTTACTCCTATCGGGAATAATATCCAGGATTATTGGAATGCACTTGTGAATGGGGTAAGCGGAGCCGCTCCTATCACATATTATGATACAGAGAAGCATAAAACGAAATTTGCCTGCGAAGTGAAAAACTTCAATATTGAAGATTACATGGATCGCAAGGAATCTCGAAGATTAGATAAATTTGCTCAATATGCAGTTGCTGCCAGTGATGAAGCTATTAAAGATGCCGGACTTACAGATGATAATGTCGACAAAACTAGAGTTGGTGTTATCTGGGGAGCAGGAATTGGAGGTTTAGAAACATTCCAGGAAGAAGTAATTTATTATGCAAAAGGTGATGGAACCCCAAAGTTCAATCCGTTTTTTATTCCAAAAATGATTGCCGATATCGCTCCAGCGCATATTTCTATGCGTAACGGCTATATGGGACCAAATTATACTACAGTTTCTGCATGTGCATCTTCTGCAAATGCATTAATTGATGCTTTCAACTACATTCGTTTAGGAATGTGTGATATTATTGTATCTGGTGGTTCTGAAGCTGCAATTACCATTGCCGGTATGGGAGGTTTTAACTCTATGCATGCTTTATCAACAAGAAACGAAAGTCCGGAAACAGCTTCAAGACCTTTTGACGCAACCAGAGATGGTTTTGTTTTAGGAGAAGGAGCAGGAGCTTTAGTTCTTGAAGATTACGAACATGCAAAAGCAAGAGGTGCAAAAATTTACTGTGAAATTGGAGGAGGCGGAATGTCATCTGATGCTTACCATTTAACAGCACCACATCCGGAAGGAATTGGAGTTATTGCAGTAATGAAAAATACGCTGAGAGATGCTGGAATGAACCCTGAAGATGTTGATCATATCAATACTCACGGAACTTCTACTCCACTTGGAGACGTTGCAGAATTGAAAGCTATTAGTGCCGTTTTTGGTGATCATGCAAAAAACATCAATATCAACTCAACAAAATCAATGACAGGACATTTACTTGGTGCTGCCGGAGCTATCGAAGCTATTGCTTCTATCTTAGCAATGAAACACGGTATTGTTCCTCCTACGATTAATCATACAGTAGTTGATGAGAATATCGATCCTGCATTAAACCTTACCTTAAACCAACCTCAAAAAAGAGAAGTGAATGTTGCTATGAGTAACACATTTGGTTTTGGCGGACACAATGCTTGTGTGTTATTTAAAAAAATCGCTGACTAATTTTCGTATATGAATATTATCAAAAAAATATTTTCTAAATCCCGTTCTCTAGAAGACGGGATTTTTTTTGACACTATTCAGAAAATTCTTGGTTTTCAGCCTGTAAATATTGAATTTTACAAAAAAGCTTTTACCCATAGATCGTCAAATAAATTAGATGAAGCAGGGCATCCTATAAATTACGAGCGTTTAGAATTTTTAGGAGATGCGATGCTAAGTGCTGTAATTGCTGCGCATTTGTTTAATAAGGCGCCAAATGGAGACGAAGGATATCTAACAAAAATGCGCTCAAAAATCGTTAGCCGCGAACATTTAAATGAACTTGGCAAAGATTTGAATTTAGTGCGTTTTGTAGAAAGTAAAGTACCTGTTCAGCATTTTGGAGAAAATATTCATGGTAATATTTTCGAATCGCTTATTGGTGCTATTTATTTGGATAAAGGTTATTCGTATTGCGAAAGATTTATCCAAAAAAGAGTAATTACGCCTTATGTCGATATTGCAAGACTTGAAGGAAAAGTAATTAGTTATAAAAGCTTAGTTATCGAATGGTGTCAGAAAGAAAAGAGGATCTTTCATTACGACATTTTCGAAGATAACGGTATTGACGGACAACGCTTGTTTGGTGTCAAATTAAGTATAGACGATAAGGTGATCGCACGAGCGCGGGCAACCTCAAAAAAGAAAGCAGAAGAGAAAGCTTCACAAAGAGCCTATTTTGCATTTCAGGAAAAAATAGATAAGAAATAATTACAATTTTGATGTAATTTTCTTAACGCTAAATCGTTTTCGTTTATAAATTAACAAAAACAAGCTGCTTATAACTATTGATGCTCCGTTAGAAATAGTATATTTACAACTTGATTTTTCATGACATGGCTATTCATAGATTGGATTTAGACGAATTTGACGAAATTGATTATTATTTAATGGCAATTCATACTTCATTAGAAGATTATAGACTGGCCTATTTTATCAATAAGAACCTTCCGATTAACTTAAGTAAGAGCAAAAACGAGATCCATGCTCAGACTAAAGAAGGTGAGGCAAATTTTTCGAGATTTTATTATTATGATTCTGAGAAAGCTGTATCGTGGAATTTGATTCAGAATAAAAATGAGATCATTTCTGTGAGTACAAATGATTTCCAGAATTTGTTTTCTAATGAGACAAGTGAGGTTTCTACAACAATTCATTTACTTCCTGAATTCAAAAAAGTAGATTTTTTCCTGAAAATCGATAACAGTGAGGAAGCTGTCGATTTTTCAGAAATTCAGCAACAACTAAATTCAATAGAAAGTATTGCGGCAATTTATGCTGTGGATACCAATAAAATAAAATCAAAAAACAATCTAATTTTTTAAAAAAAATGTTAACAAACAAGAAAACCAAAATTGTAGCTACATTAGGCCCTGCATGTGGTACGAGAGAGATTATCAAGGATATGATCGACGCAGGGGTGAATGTGTTTAGAATCAATTTTTCGCATGCAGACTACGAAGGAGTAAAAGAAAAAATTAACATTATTAGAGGCCTGAACGAAGAGTTTGGTTATACTACAGCGATCTTAGGAGATTTGCAGGGACCAAAACTTAGAGTTGGTGTAATGGAAGAAGGAACGGTTGTACATGATGGTGACGAAATTACTTTCACTACAGCAGAAGATATTATCGGAAATGCAAAAAAAGCATTCATGAAATATCAAAATTTCCCAAATGATGTAAATGTTGGAGAACGTATTTTGCTTGATGATGGTAAACTGATTTTCGAAATTGTTTCAACAGATAAAAAAACAGAAGTTGTTGCTAAAGTAATTCAGGGTGGAGAATTAAAATCTAAAAAAGGAGTTAATCTTCCAAACACTAAAATTTCTTTACCGGCTTTAACTGAAAAAGATATTGCAGATGCCATTTTTGCAATTGAACAAAAAGTAGACTGGATCGCACTTTCATTCGTGAAAACTCCTCGCGATTTACAAGATTTACAAGAATTAATCGCTAAGCATTCAGAATATAAAATTCCAATTATTGCTAAAATTGAAATGCCGGAAGCTCTTGAGAACATGGATAAAATTGTAGCATATTGCGATGGTTTAATGGTTGCTCGTGGAGATCTTGGAGTTGAACTTCCTGCTCACGAAGTACCATTAGTACAAAAAGATTTGATTCGCAGAGCAAAAACAGCTAGAATTCCTGTTATCGTTGCAACCCAAATGATGGAAACAATGATTACAAGTTTAACGCCAACAAGAGCAGAAGTAAACGACGTTGCTAACTCAGTAATGGATGGTGCAGATGCTGTAATGTTGTCTGGAGAAACTGCAACTGGAAATTATCCGGTACAAGTTATTCAAAGAATGACACAAATTTGTGAGGCTGTTGAGAATTCTCCACTAATTCAGGTTCCACAAAACACTCCACAAATTAAAACAAAACGTTTTGTTACTAAAACAGTTTGTCACCAGGCAGCCTTATTAGCAAACGAAATTGAAGCTAAAGCAATTTGTACATTGACAAACAGCGGTTATACAGCTTTCCAAATTTCGGCTTGGAGACCATCTTCAGCACATATTTTAGTATTTACTTCAAACAAAAGAATCTTAACACAATTGAATTTATTATGGGGAGTTAAATCATTCTTCTATGATAATGAAGAAAGTACAGATGATACTGTAACCGATGTAAATAAAATTGCAGTTGAAAAAGGCTATGCATCAAAAGGAGATTATTTAATTAATCTTGCTGCAATGCCAATTAAAGAAAAAGGAATGGTTAATACCATGAGAGTTTCTGAAATAGAATAGTTTTCTTTTTAAGATCACGATATTTTAAAATCAAATCCACCCATTCGGGTGGATTTTTTTTGTTTTATATATTCTTCAGTTTATAAATCCTGACGTTTCAAGTTATAATTTGCAACATCATGGAGCAAAATAAAACCATTTTCATGTTGCAAGTTATAATTTGCAACAACGTAAAGCCTTAAAAATAGGATTATTCGTGTTTTTATTACTTAATTTTGAGATACTTAACAAAACGTTAAAAAAACAGTTGCTGCAAATTCCCTCAAAGGCAACAGCTAAATGTTCTAAGAAATTGCTTTACATACAGGTTACTTTTTCTACTTCATTTTTGTAGAAAATTATAGTTCGATTTTTAGATAAAAACCATTATACAAACGAATTATTAACAAATCTTATTGCCATGAAACAAAGTAAATTTAGAAATGCCATAATGCTTTTTGCATTCATATGCTTCACGATTGTTCAGGTGAAAGCTCAGAAAAAAGTCAACATTTTAGTATTGTGGGGCGATGATATTGGAACAACCAATATTAGTGCCTATAGTGATGGAATTATGGGATATACCACACCCAATATTGATCGTTTAGCTAATGAAGGATTACGTTTCCTGCATTATTATGGAGAACAAAGCTGTACTGCTGGGCGTGCTGCTTTTTTAACGGGACAGCATGGTCTTAGAACCGGACTTACAAAGGTTGGTTTCCCGGGAGCACCAATGGGTATGAGCCAGTTAGATCCTTCTATTGGAGGAATAATGAAAAGTTTAGGATATGTAACAGGTCAGTTTGGTAAAAATCACGTAGGAGATCGTAATGAAAATTTACCAACCGTAAACGGTTTCGATGAATTCTTTGGAAATCTGTATCATTTAAATGCTGAAGAAGAACCAGAATTGCCGGATTATCCTAAAGATCCGGAATATCTAAAAAGATTTGGACCAAGAGGTGTATTAAAATGTACCGCCACAAGCGCAGATGACGGTACTGTAGATCCTCGCTTTGGAAAAGTTGGAAAACAAAGAATCGAAGATACAGGTCCACTTACTAAAAAAAGAATGGAAACGGTAGATGACGAAACTTCGGCAGCAGCTATTGACTTTATCAAAAGACAAAATGCAGCAGGCAAACCATTTTTCTGTTGGTTCAATGCTACACGTATGCACCTTCGTACACACGTTAGAGCAGAACATAGAGGAAAATATACACATGGAGACAGTGAGTATATTGATGGTATGATTGAGCACGACGAAACTATTGGAAGTATTTTAAAAGCTTTAGATGATCTAGGAATTGCCGACAATACGATCGTGGTTTATTCAACAGATAATGGCCCTCACATGAACACATGGCCAGATGGAGCAATGACACCATTTCGTTCTGAGAAAAATACAAACTGGGAAGGAGCTTTCCGTGTACCATGTATAGTACGCTGGCCAGGAGTTATTAAACCAGGAACTGTAACTACAGAATTAATGAGCCACAATGACTGGATTCCAACTTTTGCATCAATAGCAGGAGAACCTGATATAACAAACAAACTTTTAAAAGGATATTCTGCAAACGGAAAATCATATAAGGTACACTTAGACGGTTTTGACCAAAGTAACTTTTTACGAGGTAAATCACCAAAAAGTGCCAGAGATAAATTCTTTTATACAGATGACGATGGTCTTTTAGTTGGTTTAAGAGAAGGCGATTATAAATATGTTTTTGCTGAGCAGCGTTTGGGAGGTACAATGGGAGTTTGGGCAGAACCTTTTACCAAACTGCGTTTACAAAAAATATTCAATTTGTACCAAGACCCTTTTGAAAGAGCCGATATCACTTCAAACACATTTTGGGATTATCAATTGGATCATGTACAGTTAATGTATGGGGCAATACAAGATGTAGTTGTATTTGCAGAAACATTTAAGGAATATCCTCCAAGATCAATCCCGCCAAGTTTCTCAGCTTACACTATTATGGAAGAAGCGATGAAAGATATTAAGGCACAAAAATATATAGAAAAAAATGTGATGCCTAAATTAAAAGAGGAAGCTGAAGCAGAATCTAAAAAGAAAAAATAAAACATAGTAAACGGAGCTTGAATTATCCCCTAGTTCAAGCTCCTTAACTTAAAAATCAATACCATGTATAAGAAAATATATGTATTGTCTCTGCTTATATTTTTACTGGTTTCGTGCAAAAATAAATCAGAAGACGCTACAACTGTTGATCCTAAAGACAGTTCAGCAGTTATAGTTGGAGATCTGCTTCCCAGCTGGAATAAAGGTGCTTTAAAAGATGCTATTATTGCTTATGTTGAAAAAGTAACCAAAAAAGGAAGTCCCGATTTTATTCCGATAGAGGATAGAATCGCGACTTTTGATAACGACGGAACATTATGGGCTGAAAAACCATATGTTCAGGAACTATTTGCTTTTTATCAGGTAAAAAAAATGGTTGGAGCCAATCCTGCTTTGGCACAAAAACAACCTTTTAAAGCTGTAGTAGAGAAAAACAAAACCTTTTTTGAAAAAGGAGGCGATAAAGCCCTTATAGAACTTGTAGCTGCAACCCACACCGGAATGACAGAGGACGAATTTGAAAAATCTGTAAATGATTTTTTTAAAACGGCTAGTTATCCGGGCAAAAATATTCCGGTAAAACAAATACGATATCAGCCTCAATTAGAACTGCTGAATTATCTCCGTGCCAACGGATTTAAAACCTATATCGTAACAGGCGGTACAATTGAAGTGGTAAGAGCAATATCTCAGGATTTTTACGGAATTCCAAAAGATCAGGTCGTAGGAACTTCTTTTAAATACAAATACGACGATGCTAAGAATGCCGTACAAAGAGAACCAGCTTTAGATCATTTTAATGATAAAGTAGGAAAACCGGTTGGCATCCAGCTGCATATTGGCCAGCGTCCGGTTTTTGCCTGCGGAAACGAAGGCGGAGCAGGAGATATTGCCATGCTCAAATATTCGCAGGGAAACAAATACCCATCCTTTCAATTATTGGTCAATCACAATGATTCAATTAGAGAATACAGCTATCAGGAAAAAGATAATTTGTCATTAAGCACAGCCGCAAAAAACAAGTGGCATGTAGTAAGTATAAAAGACGACTGGAAAAAAGTTTTTGCAGATAAATAATTTGAATTAGTTAGGATCTCAAATGAAGCAGCTTTTGACATCAAAAGTTGTTTCATTGAGATTTTTAGATGGATTAAAAAAACTTAAAAAAACAGTTATGAAACGAATCAGTTATTATATCAGTCATAAATTATTTTTCAGCGCTCTGTTTTTTACTTTCTCTTTTGTTATTTCCGCTCAGGAAGCCACGCCAAAAGCCGGAGCAAGTGCGCAGGAATTGGCAGATAAATTGGCAAATCCAGTGGCAAGCTTAATTAGTGTGCCTTTGCAGAACAATTTAAATTATGGTATTGGCCCTTTTAACGGATCAAAATATACAATAAATATACAGCCGGTAATTCCGTTTAAATTAACAGAAAATCTAAATCTAATTACCCGTTATATATTGCCAGTAGTTGATCAACGAGATATTACAGGAAACAATACACATCAATTTGGATTAAGCGATGCAACGGTTACCGCTTTTTTTGCTCCAAAAACAAAAGGCCTTATTTTAGGTATAGGTCCGGCATTTTTAATTCCAACTGCAACAGATGAATTATTAGGAACAGAAAAATTTGGAGTCGGTCCAAGCGCATTAGTAATGCATCAGGGAAAAGGACTTTCAGTAGGTTTCATAGCCAATCAAATATGGTCAGTTGCCGGAAATGAAGACCGTGCCGATTTTAATCAGTTTTACACCCAGATATTTCTTTCTCACAGTTATAAAAGCGGTGCCAGTTTAGGTGTAAACGCCGAAATAACTCAAAACTGGGATGCAAAAACAACCCTAATCTCATTAAATCCATCTATTGGTGCCGTAACAAAATTAGGCGATCAGGTCGTTCAGTTTGCGATTTCGCCTTTAATTCCAATTACAGGTCCTTCTGAATCAAAACCAGATTGGGGATTACGTGCTATTTTGGCCTTTGTTTTTCCGGGTTCATAACATCGTTTAGGAGTTTCTTTCATCTTAAAAAAACAAATCATGAAGTTAAACATTTTAGCAATTATAATAACGGGCTGTTTGTTCTCGTGTACCAATTCAACAACAAAAAAAGAAACTTCAACACCTGCCGATACTACAAAAACAGCAGTATTTAAACCCGCAGATTTTGAAGAACAGCTTGTTTATAATCGGGCATTTGAAGCCGTTATTTGGGGAATTCCCGCTGTTAATTCAGAATTGCTTCATGAAAGTCTTATAAAAGTAAAAGGCGATTACAATCAAATTATTTATTGGTCTGGATTAATCAGTTCCAAAAATCAAACCTTAACCCCAAATCCAGACGTAATTTATGTAAATCCATTGTACGACACACGACAAGGCCCTGTTGTTTTAGAAATTCCTCCCGTTGAAGGCGTTTCATCATTAACAGGAAGTTTAGACGATGGCTGGCAGACCGCAATAGAAGATATTGGCCCCGCAGGTGTAGATAAAGGAAAAGGTGGCAAATACCTCATTTTACCGCCCAATTATAAAGATGCCGTTCCGTTAGGTTACATTCCAATGCCATCTTCAACTTTTACAGGATATGCCATACTTCGTTCAAATCTTACAGACGGAAGTCCAAATGATATTAAAAGAGCAGTTGACTACGGAAAAAAAGTTAAGATATATCCTCTTTCTGAAGCAGATAATCCACCTGCAACAACATTTGTTGATTTATTAGAAGTTCCATTCAGTAACACCATTCCGTACGACTTTCATTTTTTTGAAATATTGAATCAGTTTATTCAAAGAGAACCTTGGATAACCCGCGACTTAGCAATGATTGATCAGTTAAAAACGATTGGAATTGAAAAAGGAAAAATCTTTCAGGCCGATGTCAGAAGACAGGAAATTTTAAATGCCGCAATAAAAGATGCTCACATCTGGATTGATTCAGAATATCAAAATGCGTTTAAAATGCCTTTTTACAATGATACTAAATGGGCATTACCGGTTTCGCAGGATTTTGTAAAATCAATAGCGAGTGATTATTCCATACCAAATCTTTATCCGGTACGCGAAAGAGCGATTGCCTATTCAATAGCCTATTTTAGTGCCAAACATTTAGGAACGGGACAATTCTATTTGATATCAATTAAAGATGATAAAGGAGAAGAATTTGACGGCTCAAAATTGTATAAACTTCATTTGCCTGCAAAAGTTCCGGTAAAATTATATTGGTCCGTAACAGCCTACGATCGTGAAACCCATGCACTTATTTTAGGAATGAAATATGCAAGTCGTGCCTCAACATCGCCGGGACTTCAAAAAAACAGTGACGGTTCTGTAGATATTTACTTTGGTGGAAAAGCTCCGGCAGGAAAAGAATCAAATTGGGTTCCGACAGATCCAAAACGAAAATTTGAATTACTGGCACGTTTCTATGGCCCGGAAAAAGGATTTTTTGACAAAACATGGAAAATGGGAGATGTTGAAGAAGTAAAATAATTACTCCCTGATTTTAAACCAAAATGATTAATCATTATGAAAAATAGATGTTTTATAATTTTAGTAGTAATTACTCTGATATTAAATTTTGGATGTAAAAAAGAAACATCAGAAACCACATCATCAACGCTGGTTTCAGAAAATGGAACTCAGATTAAATTAGATGGCGAACTGCCTTCAAAAGAATCTATTCCGGCATTGTTTGACGAAATGGATTTTCAACAGGCAACGCAATGTTACTTATGGGGATTGCCTATTGTGGCTTTCGCCGAATGGCAGCAGCAACACTACAAAACATTTAAAGCATCAAGTAACGATCTTGTTTTATATAACTCTTATGACGATCGTTTAGGAATTCTTACCGCAAATGCTACAACGCCTTATATCATGACGTTTATAGATTTAGCAGCAAATGGTCCAACCGTTATCGAAATGCCGGCTGGACATACTGCCGGTGGACTGGCAGATTTTTGGCAACGAGAACAAGCAGTAATTGGAGAAATGGGACCAGATAAAGGAAAAGGAGGTAAATACATCCTGGTTCCTCCAACAATTAAAGATTTTAAAGCCGATGGATATTTTATAGTTCCATGTAATACAGTAAATATGTTTTTCGGGTTTAGAGCTTTAGATCCTGATCCTAAAATTACAGAAACGCTGCTAAAACAAGTAAAAATTTATCCGTACGCACAAAGAGCAAATCCCGGACCAACAAAAGTGGTTAGCCCGCCGGCAGGTAAAAAATGGTTAGGAATTCAGCCGGCAGGAATTAAATATTGGGAACGACTTCATGCTATTTTACAAAATGAACCAGTGGAAGAAAGAGATCGTTTTTTTATGGCTTGGTTAAGAAATCTTGGTATAGAAAAAGGAAAAGCTTTTGCTCCAAATGAACGTCAGAAGAAAATTTTAATTGCCGCTGCCGAGAAAGGACAGCAAATGGCAATGGCAAATTCATTTGAAAAACGTTTTGCAGATATAAAACACTGGCCGGATAAAAAATGGGACTATGTACTAATTATGAAAGACCCATCGCAGCATGCCGATAATTACGATGAATTTTTTGAAAGATCATCCTATTTCTATGAAGCCGTTACTTACTCAAAAGCCATGATAACCAAAATACCAAATGTGGGTCAGGCCTACTTAGGATCGTATTATGATAATGAAGGAAATTGGTTAGACGGAGGAAAAAATTATACACTAAATATTCCGGCAAATCCGCCAGCAGTCAATTTTTGGTCCATTACGATTTATGATTCGGCAACCCGCTGTTTAATAGATAATCCGCAGAAAAACGCAGACTTATCTTCCCGTAAGGATTTAATAAAAAATAAAGATGGTTCTGTCGATTTGTATTTTGGACCAAAAGCTCCGGCAGGAAAAGAAAAAAACTGGGTTCAGACTTTACCGGGAAAACATTGGTTTACTTATATGCGTTTTTACGGACCAACGACAGCTTATTTTGATAAAAGTTGGAAAATGGATGATATAAAAGAAGTAAAATAAGAATCATTTTATGGTCGAAAAAGCAGCAGATAAAACAGAAATTTCATTTGATCCACTAGCATCAAAAGCAGAACGTTATGAGAAAGGTGCAGCGATTAGAAAGACCGTTCCGCACGCTTCACATCAGGAATATATTGCTGCAAAAGACAGGCAAGATCCTATTGATATTTTGATAAAAACCAGTATTGGAAGAATAGAAAGTTTACTGCCCATTCGATACAGGAGAATGATGGAATCGCCATTTGCCTTCTTTCGTGGTGCGGCAGCAATTATGGCAGCAGATTTGGCAGAAACACCAAACACGGGAATCGATTTACAGCTTTGCGGCGATTGTCATTTAATGAATTTTGGAGGTTTTGCGACACCAGAACGTAAATTGGTTTTTGATATAAATGATTTTGATGAAACTTTTCAAGGCCCTTGGGAATGGGATGTAAAACGTTTAGCCGCAAGTTTTGCGATTGCAGGAAGATGGCTCAAATTTGCTGATAAAAGCAATAAAGAATTTGCCTGGCACGTGGCAGACAGTTATAAAAGGCATATGCTGGATTACAGCAAATTATCGGCGCTTCAAATTTGGTATGCTGATATTGATCTTGCCGAACTTATTGAACTGGGAAAAGATGAAGAAATAAAAGAATTTCATCAAAAGCGAATAAAAAAAGCAGCCGAATATACGGCACATGAAAAGGAATTTGCAAAAATGACGTATCAGGATGGAGTTCGGGCCCGAATAAAAGATGAACCGCCTTTGATATTTCATTCCTCTGGAAATGATGAAAAGATCATTATGAAAGAAGCAGAATTGGTTCATAAGCGATACATAGAATCATTGCCAGAAGACAAGCAAATTTTGTTAAGCAGATATTCTATGCATGACTTTGCCATAAAAGTGGTAGGCGTAGGAAGTGTAGGCACACTTTGCGGTATAAGTTTATTAATGTCTGCCACGGGCGAGCCCATTTTTTTGCAGTTTAAAGAAGCAAGACAAAGTGTTTTAGAACAATATGTAAAGTCGAAAAAGAAATACAATCAGGAAGGCGAGCGAATTGTAATGGGACAAAAACTAATGCAGTCTGCTTCGGATATATTTTTAGGATGGACCAATGACGATAGGGGAAGATTTTTTTACATCCGTCAGCTTCGTGATGCTAAAGTCAAACCCGTTCTTGAAATAATGAAAGAAGAAAACCTGAAAGATTATGCCAAAGCCTGCGGATGGGCACTTGCAAGAGCGCATGCCCGCTCTGGAGATCCATCTGTTTTATCCGGATATATTGGTGATAATAATGAATTTGCCAACGCAGTTTCGAAGTTTTCTCTTTTATACGCAGATCAAAATGAGTTAGACTACAATAAAATGATCCAAGCCATAAAGGAAGGCAGACTGCCGGTTTCTGCAGAAATATGATTTTGCAGGATAAATAAAGCAATTATAAATAAGTAAGAATTTTTCGCTAAATGTTTATGTCAATAAAATAAATTGATTATCTTTGAGTGTTTGCTAAAAGCCTGTAATATAGTTCTTTGTGTTTTTTAACGCATTATCGAAGCCGTATATTCTTTCATTCAAGATTTTTCAGAATTAATAATTTCGAGTTAAGTAATTAATCATTAATTTAAATTCTACAAAATGAATATTAAAAGAACAAATCTTCGCATAATCCCAATTTTGTTTTTGGGTTTAATTTACAGCTGTTCCCCAACAGTTAAGGTTACAACAGATTACGATCACTCTGCAAATTTTAGTGAATATAAAACTTTTGCAGTTTATGATTTAAAAGCGCAGCAAGGTCAGGTAAATCAATTAAATGTAGACCGTGTTACAAATGCAATTCGTGCTGAAATGATTGCAAAAGGATTTACAGAAAGTTCAAATCCTGATTTAAAAGTAAATGCAGTTTCTATTTTAAAAAATAAAACACAAGTTACAGCCGATTCTAATTTTTATGGTTATGGCGGAATGTATCGCCCATACGGATATTGGGGCGGTGGAGCCATGATGGGCGGCGGCACAACAACATTTAATACTTATGATTATGTTGACGGCTCATTAGTTATCGATATAGTTTCTACAAAAACACAAAAATTACTTTGGCAGGGAATTGGAAATGCTCAAATTGACAGTAAACCAGATAATCCTGAAGAATTTATAAATAATTCTATCAAAAAAATCTTAGAAGGATTTCCTCCTGGGGCAGTAAAAAAATAGCATAAAACTACTGTTTTAAATAGGCTGTACTTTCAAATTTAGTAAGTACAGCTTATGATCGCACATTTTATTTTCTTTGAAAATCCCCCTTCTCAAAGAAAAAGGACAAACTAATCAAAGCTTAAAACGTATGACCGATATAGTACTTTCGCTTTTCTTTTTTATAGCTACAATTGTAGGATTTGCTACTTCATTTATGGTTCTTTTCTCGAAGAAAAACTACTCTAAAAGTTTTTTCTTAGGACTGTTTTTGTTTAGTCTGGCAATTGTAAGCGTCTATAATTTTTACTTATCGGCAAATGTTTTTAAGGAATTTCCGGATTTGTTCATGATCACTAAATCGTTTATTTTTTTAGCAGCTCCCTGTGCATTTTTATACGTTCGAAATATTTTATTTCCAAATTCATACTATAAAAAATACGACTGGTTTCATTTCCTGCCATTCCTCATTTATTTCTCATTAACTATTTTAGTCTGGATTGGAAATTATACCAATATTTATTTGATAGACTATATTTCGGTAAAAACAAAAAATCCTTTTTCAATGTTAAGTCTCAGCGTTTGGCTTATGTACGCATTTTGCCAAACTATGATGATTTTAAATTATGACATTAAAAAATTTAAGGAAAATCACCTGCAGCGAATCAAAATATTAGGCTGGATCAGGGTTTATAATCTAGTCATCTTGTTTTTATTTTCAACACTTTTCGTGCATTTCTTTTTAATCAATAACGTCGATAATTTAGATTTATCCTGCTACATTCTTATTTCATCGGTTTTAATGTTTACGGTTGGCTGGCTGTATTTTAAACCGCAGCTTTTTTATGATGCAAATGAAAACGAAACAGATTTTGTCAATGAAGATTTGAGAACCTATGCTTCACAGGAAAGCAAAAATTCACAGCCAATAGTAAAAGAGTTAACGCTGGAAAAACGACAGCTGTATCTGGCCAGACTAGAAAGTATTTTTGATTCTAAAAAACTCTTTTTAAAGAAAGATTTAGTCATTCGGGATATTTCAGAAGAAACCGGAATTACCGTAAACAATCTTTCCTGTTTAATTAATTCAGAATTCAACCTGCACTTTCAGGATTATATTAATTTAAAACGAATCGAATATTTTAAAGAAAAAATAAACGATTCAGACTGGAAAGATCTTTCCCTCGAAGGAATGGCCTGGGCATCTGGTTTTAAATCCAGAACAACCTGCTTTAGGGCTTTTATAAAACATACAGGAAAATCTCCTTCAGAATATTTTAGGGTAATCAGGATTAACCCTGAAAAAAGCAGTTCTTATTTTTTTAAACAGTCTACAAATTGAAATAGTTTGTAAAAATGGATTGTAAAGTCTCATTAATTTAAAGAAGAAACCATGAAAACGAAATCAAAACAAACCATAAAATCAGTATTCATCTTATTATTTCTGTTCGTTTGTTTTTTAGGAAATGTACAGTTAAAAGGCGGACATATTCTTGGAGCAATGGGATTACAATCCGGAACTCAGACTCCGGCAAATACTTTAAGCGTTTACGTGCCGGGTTATTTGTATGATGCGGGTTCCCTTCGAAATGCAGACGGTGACGAATCTGTTGCAAATCCAGATATTACCATGTTTATAACAGGAGTTGGAGCTAATTATGTAAGTGATTTCAAAATTTTAGGAGCTAATTACGGAGCGACTATTTTGCTGGCTTTTGCTTCAAATACCATTCAGGGAAATTCACTTGATGCAACAAATTCACTCGCTTTTACAGATATGTATGTACAGCCCATTCAATTAGGCTGGCACAACAAAAGAGCCGATTTTGTTTTTAGTTATCAATTGTATCTTCCAACAGGAAAATTTAGCGCCGGAGCTTCAGATAATGCCGGTTTAGGAATGCTGATGAATGAATTTTCGGCCGGAACAACCGTATACTTTAATGATAAAAAAACATTTCATTTTTCGGCTTTAGCCTCTTACGAAATAAACGGAAAAAAGAAAGATACCGATATTAAAACCGGAGACATTTTAAGTGTTGAAGGAGGTTTAGGAAAAACCTTTTACACGCTCAATGCTGCGAAAACTGTTCCAAGCGGAATACTAAATGCAGGTTTAATTTACTATTTGCAATATAAAATTTCAAACGATAAAATTCCGGTAGGCAATTTTGTGATTGAACCAGACAAAGACAAAATTGGAGGCGTTGGTGCTGAGGTAAATTATTTCCACATAGGCTGCAAAACTTCTGCAGGACTTCGCTGGATTTCAGAATTTGGAGCCGAAAGCCGTTTTCAGGGAAATACTTTTTTCCTGACACTTGCGCATGTATTCAGCTTGGCAAAAGAGAAAAAAGAATAATCCTCAGAATGATTTAAGTTGATGTTTTTTAAAGGAATAAGATAAATTTTAAATTGATTTAAATGAGAAATACATATTCAGATTCTTCCATAAAAAACAGAAAACTTTTTCTACAACTGGTTTTCATTTTTGCTTTGTGTTTTTTTTCTCTTCAAAACACAATCGCACAAACAGCACAGAAACCGCATATAACCACAAAAGATTCTCTCGACGGAGCTTTTGACTTAAGCGATTATATTATTTATGCACACGGCTTTATTGTAGTGCCTACCGTTATTACAGAACCGGCTTTGGGCGGAATTGGAGGTGCAATCGTTCCCGTTTTTCTTAAAAAACGTCCGCCGGTTGTAGACGAAAATGGCAAAAAACGTTTTATAAACCCAGATATAACCGGAGGAATTGGTATGTATACCGAAAATAAAAGTTGGATGGCAGGTGCATTTCGGTCTGGAACTTTAGTCAAATCCAGAATTTTATATCGTGTTATGGCAGGTTATGGCGATATGAATTTATCTTTTTATGCCAATAATATCCCCAATGCAAAAGATCAGGAATTTAAACTCAATTTTAGGTCTACTATTTTTTATACACAATGGCTAAAACAATTTAGAAACGCAAAATGGAGTGCCGGGCCTCAATACCTCTTTTTAAACTCAAAAATAAACCTGCCCGATGTTGATCTTCCGCCGCCATTTGTACAGCCAAAAGACATTAAAAGTACGATAAGTCAGCTTGGAGCGGCGCTTCAGTTTGACGGACGCGACAATATATTTACACCAGATAAAGGAATCCGGCTTCAGTCAGATTTCTTTTGGTCAGATGATGCAATAGGGAGCGATTATGATGCGTGGCGCGTCAATTTATCGGCAATAGGATTTTATCCCTTAACAAAAAAATTAATTGGCGGGCTTAGGGTAGAAGGAGAGCAGGCGTTTGGGAGTCCGCCTTTTTATCTTTTGCCCGGAATCAATTTACGCGGAATTCCCGCTGCCAGATATCAGGGAAAAACAAGCATTGTTACCGAAGCCGAATTACGATGGGATTTATACCGAAGATGGAGTCTTATGGGTTACGGCGGCCTTGCAAGTGCTTTTAACGATTGGGATAAAGCTTTCGCAAAACCCGTTGTATACAGTTACGGAACAGGTTTCAGGTATTTATTGGCCCGAAAATTCAAACTCAGAATGGGTGTCGACGTTGCAAAAGGCCCCGAAGATTGGGCATATTATATTGTTTTTGGTAGCAATTGGTTACGATAGAAAGAGCTTATAAACTTTCAGGGTTCTCATAAATCTTCTTATTTTTATATCCAAAAAGTAAAAAATAATGGATTTAAACCAGTTGTTAAACGAAATAAAAATAGAGAACAATATTGTAAACAATCATGATTTTTTGTTTGAACTGGTAAAAAACGCTTCAAATTGGGATACCTCGATAAAATCCAGAAAAACGGTTAGTTATGGTACTCCTTACAACTATTCTGAAATGGAATATCCATTTTTGCCATTACCAGATCATATTGAAAATGTGATAGATGTAATAAAAGACAAAATTGATTTTGTTCCAAATAACTGTCTTATCAATTATTATACTGATGGAAAATCGAAAATGGGATTTCATTCTGATCAAACCGATATATTGTTTGAAGGAACAGGAATCGCAATTGTTTCATTAGGAAATAATAGAATAATGAGATTTAAAAATAAAATAAACAAAGAGATTACTCATGATATAGATTTAGAACCTAATAGTTTATTTTATATGAGTAAAGAAGTACAGGAATTTTGGCTTCATGCAATTTTACCAGATGAGGTTAATGATAATGCCGAAAGAATAAGCTTAACGTTTAGAAAACTTATAGAATAATTTCAAAAAAAATTCCCGATAATAACGATCGGGAATTCAAATATAATTTGTGGAAATTCGTGCAATTCGTGGCAGAAAAAAACTCTATTTCGCCCAATACGGCTTGATAATTTTATTCTGTTTGTGGTTTAAAACTAATAGAATAATAGTTGCAGCGGCACAGAATATAATAGCCTGAATCGATCCTTCGGGACCAAATTCTCCTCCGGTAATAAATTCCGGACCTTGTATTTTGGCTTCTAATAAACTACTTGTTTTTTCGTTTCCAGATGTTATGGCTCCAAAAATTCCCGACTGCGTAAAATTCCATGCAAAATGCAAAGCAATTGGCATCCATAAATTACGGCTGTAAATAAAAATGGCTCCAAATAAAAAACCTGCAGTTGTGATACAGATTCCCGAAATCAAAGTACCGTGAGGGTTTGCAAAATGAAAAACACCAAATAATACCGAAGAGATCGTAAGAGAAATATAACTTCCCAGTTTTTCTTCTACAATTCTAAATATAATCCCGCGCACCAATATTTCTTCAATAATGGCAACGGTAAACATTATAGTAAACGGAATCAGGATAAACGAAACAGGATTGATATTTACAACGCTGTAACTTCCGTTAAGGTAAATTACTAAAATGGTTAGGGATTGTAAAACAAAACCAATTAAAGTTCCAATACTAATATTTTTGGCAAGTCCTTTTGTAGAAAATTCTGTAATAGTTCTTTTTTCATATTTTTTAAAGAAAAGAATGTAACTGAAAATACACGAAAAGGAAACAAAAAGTCCTTTTAAAAGATTTCTATAATCTTTGTCAAGAGATGTCAAAGCCAATAATTTTACGGCAATTTGCTGGCCAATAATAACAACAGCCATAAAAGTAAGCAGAGCAAGTAAGATTTTGACAACAGGGAAATTAAATATTTTCTGTTTTCTGGTAAGGGTTTCCATTTGATTTGTTTTATTGATTTATGATGAGACAAAAGTATCGCGCATCAAAAACAAAAAATAGAATGAAATTTGCCTCTTTATAATTTTTGAAATTGTTTCGGCAGAAATCCTGTTTGGCTTTTAAAAGTTCTGATAAAATGACTTTGATCTGCAAAACCGCATTCGAGGGCAATTTCGGTTAAATTACTTTCGTGCGATTGTATCAGCGAAAGCGAACGGTTTATTTTTATTCGGCGCATATATTCGCCCAAAGTACAGCCAAAATACTTCGGAAAATGTTTAGAGATCGTAATGGGATTTAAATTTAAAACCGTTGCCAAATCCTGCAGATTCGGGTTTTCGTTCCAGCAATCATTTAGTAATTCCTGTAAACTTTTCACCCAAAACGGACTTTTTTCAAAACGTTCTAAATGATTTTGAGCATTCGAAATCTGCGAAAAAAGCATTGTAATAGTATCGGCAGAAAAAGTATCAGAAGTAAGCGTTTCTTTAAAAATCTTTAAAATTAAAAACTTAGTAAACGCCGAATTTTGAACCGATTTTTCGATCACGGCTTCTGATATTTGAAGTTCTTTCAGCAGATTTTCTTCAATTTCGATATTGATATTTCGGGAAGGAAAAAGCGTATTTTGGTTTAAATGCAGTTCGTCGCTGTGGTAAAACAATAACGAACCGGGACCAACAGTTTCGCTGAAATTTTTTCGTTTTTCAGTTGTTCCGCCTTTCAGGAAAAGCGTTATATGCGCATTATTGTGCGAGTGCCAGCCTTCGTAAACCTTGTTTTGATACTCGGTTTCGACAACCGCAATTCCCTGCTGGGTATTGAAGCTCTTTTTAGTATTGCCTAAGTATTTCTCTTTTTCGAGTTCGTACATTTTGGGGTTTATAGCGTGGCATTTCAACAGCCAAATTACTATTTATTTGCATATAAAATCAAAAAACATTTGATTGTAAACAGATTATGTTTTTATATAGTTTGTAAGGTTTTGAGGATTAATAAAAACATTGTATAAACATTAACTGTTAAATAATAGTTTATTTACCGAATATTTAATTTTTTTGTAACAAAAATATAATACAGGCTACTAATAAGTAACTATTTAAATCTTTTGATTATGTATAAAAATACGATGAAATCAGTTTTCGCGGCATCTGCTTTTTTAGTTGGTGTAAGCGGCTGTTTTGCGCAGGACATTTTAGTAAATTCCTTAAAGCTAAATGCGAGTGATAAAAGTAAAGAGGCTTTTAAATTCACTGAGGTAGTTAACTTAGGAACAACGTCGATTAAAAACCAGGGTTCATCTGGAACTTGCTGGAGTTATGCATCAAACTCATTTTTAGAGTCTGAAATGATTCGTTTAGGAAAACAGCCTGTTGAGCTTTCTCAGGTTTTTTCTGCAAGAAATGTGTATGTTGACAAAGGAGTAAATTATGTTCGTATGCACGGCGCGATCACTTTAGGTGACGGAGGTTCGCTGCACGACGTAATTAATATGTACAAAAAATACGGAACCGTACCAAGAGAAGTTTACACTGGTTTGAACTACGGAACAGATAAAAATAAATTTGCCGAAATGTCTGCACTTATCGAAGGTGTTTTGGCTGCGGTGGTTAAAAATCCAAACGGAGAATTAACTCCAAACTGGCAAAAAGCATACGCTGCTGTTATCGATTCTTATTTAGGAAAAGTGCCGGATAACTTCAATTACAAAGGAAAAAACTATACGCCGCAGTCTTTTGCTAAAGAAGTGGTAGGAATTAATCCTGACGAATATGTAGAAATGTCTTCGTTTACAACTTCTCCATATTACCAAAAAACTGTTCTTGCCGTGCCAGACAACTGGTCTTTAGATCAGGTTTACAACGTAAAAGTAAATGACATGACAGATGTTATCGACAATGCATTGAAAAAAGGATATACTGTAGCTTGGGCAACAGATGTAAGCGAGAAAAGCTTTAGCTGGAAAAATGGTGTGGCATATGTTCCAACAAAGAAATTTGACGACATGACGGCCGAAGAAAAAGCAGATATGTTTAACGGACCAAAAGCAGAACCGGAAATTACTCCAGAAATGCGTCAGGCTGCGTTTGACAATTACGGTACAACAGACGACCACGGAATGCACATTATTGGTCTTGCAAAAGATCAAACCGGAAAAGAATATTATATCGTAAAAAATTCTTGGGGAGAAACAAACGACTACAAAGGTTTCCTGTTCGTTACCAAAAATTTCGTAAAATATAAAACGACTGCCTTAATGGTAAACAAAGGCGGAATTCCTGCTGAAATTGCTAAGAAATTAGGGGTTTAATTTTATTCCAGATTTAAAATAAATAGAAAAAGCGCTGCAACTAATTGCGGCGCTTTTTTGAAATTGCTAATTCTGAATCTTCAATGAATTAAAAAAAATTAAATATCAAAAGGAAAAATTGAATGAATTGAAACTCCCTCTCCATCAAAGATTGCTACAATATTTTTGTATCTTAAAGAATTGGGAAAAGTTTTTATCGCTGTTACAGGTTTGTTTTCAAGTATTATTTTTTTGTTGTTTTTGACAAGTAAAACTTTATCAAAATATTCAATAATAGTTCCGTTCAAAATGGTTTTTGCTGAAATTGGTTTTATAACTTGATTGTTTTTCTTTTCAACATTTGGTAATTTATAAATCTTTGAACTTAATTTCACATCTTCTAATTTATGATCCTTTCGAAAATAAGTATGAAAAAATTCTCCATTTTTTAAAAAGAAAAAGCAAGAATCTGAACTATTAAATGAATACACTATATCGCTTTCTTGAAAGTTTAGTCCTTTTATTAAATTTTCAAGAGAATATGTTTTTTCGCCAATTACATCGATAGATATTTTTCTACTACTTTCATCTTCTTTTGAATAAAGATAATTTCGTTCTTCAGTTGCAGAATATTCACTTTTTAAATAATTAAAATTATTTTGAGTTTCGTAATTTACCAAATCAAATCCTGACCAACTGGTTCGTATTGACTTTTTTGAAATTGCTTTATCCTTCACGGATAATTTATCCTCATAACCAATTAATTGACCGTGAAATAATCCTTCTGTGTTAGAAGAAATAATAACTGATCCAGCTTTACTTGAAATTTGTGTTGTTCTAGCATCAAATACCCTATTAATAGATTTGTTTAGTCGGACAACATTCTGATCATTTATACTTATTGCTGCTTCATATAAGCCTTCTCTATTTCCAGCATACATTCTCATTCCATATAGTTGAAAATCAAATATTGGAGCATTATCAATTTTTCCTAATACTAAATTTTTTTGTTCGGGAAGATTAAAATGATATTCAGTTTTAGAATAAGTTTGCCAAATTGATTTGAAATCTTTTTTAAATTTTAAAATACCTAAATACGCATTTGCTTGATTATTATTTAGCCAATTATTTTGTGTAAATGCTAGTTTAAAAAAATGATATTCATTTGAATTATGATTAAGGTTTTGAGCTATGACGTTCCATAGATTTATTGATTTGATTTCGCCACTATTTCCCACCAAAAATAGTTGACCTCCATATAAATATCCGTCTTGAAATTGTCCTTTTATATGTATTTTTAATGTATTCATAGATGACTTCTCTCTATCCTTAAACGATTTACCAAAGTTATTTTTTCATTTTTGAAAAGATTATCAAGCATTTCAGATGTTGGTCTATTTTGTGATTGATCAGTAGAAACTGGATAACCGTGCCAAGGTTCGTTAATGTTTCTTTCATTTGGAAATTTCGCGACTCTTTCTCCTCCCTGACCTAAAATAAAATCTGCTTTATCAATAAAACTGAAGAGGCAATTATTCTTCCCGCAATACCATAAATCATATTCTTCATTAGCAATTTTAAAAACATCATATTCCTCACCTTCATCAATTAGCCACCTGGTTTTTGTTACTACGCCTTTACTTTTCTTTATTTTTGCGGTTCTTCTATGATCACCCTTAGAAGTATAGTAATCTCCTCTTTTGGTAGGTCCATAATTACCGTCAGAATTTCTAGTGTGTTTGTTTAGAGGCATTGATATGTGGTTGTTAGTCAGTTTTTTATTGGTTGAATATGTTCAAATATAATTTAATATTTTAAAACTTTAGTAATAAAAATTTCATTGATCATATTTCTATTTATTAATTTTTGTTGAAAATTTTGAATAGGAAACTTCGCTATTATTGATAACAAATGTTTCTCTTAGGCACTTATGATTTTCAATTAAAATAAAATACTTGTCATTCATAAAAGTTATAAATTTTCCTTTTATAGTTTTATTATCGTTCAATATGATTTCAATGTCATTCGTATAGTCGGATATCATTTTTGTAGAATCTTTTTTAGCTACATATGGATAATAAAAGAAGGATATAAAATAACCTACTATTATTATAGTAATTATATAATTCCTACGGTTAAGAGTTGCCAGTTTATTTATATGTTTTTCGGAAAAAGTAATAATTGTTATAATAACTGCAAGAATAAGTGTTGGGATTAAGTATCCATCGCTTAGATTGTTAGCGATATAAATTATCATAATTCCAAAGCTCAAATATATAATTGCATTAGTTAAGGAAGTTGCTTGGTTTGGTTTTAGTTTTAAAACATCTTCAATTGATCTTAACAATGCAAGAAATACTAAAATTATAGTTGTCCAAGTAGTTGAGATAATTTTTTCAATAGAAATTTCAATAAATGAACTATTAATATTTAAATTATTGAGATATGTTTCCCAATATGACCATCCAAGTTGATATAGTAGTATCCCACCAATTGAAATAAATGCAGTATAATTAAATATGTTTTTCTTGGTAGTTTCTTCTCTCATTCACTTATCTGTTGTAATTTTAAATTCTTAATTTATTGTAAATAAAGTGTTTTAAATAATAATATTAAAGCGTATAAGTACCTGTTTTTCTGTGTAAATATAGAAATCTATTTTTCGGCTATTTTACGGATTTCAATAAACGCTCAAATAAAAAAAGAAATAAAAAGAAATAGATCTTTCTCAGAAGTATAAAACAAAAAAAGACCATCATTTAATGATGGTCTTTTAATTAACTTCCTTGTTAATTTATATATGTTCAAAATAGAAATTCTATTTTCCTTTCAACAACTTCTCCAAATACTCAACCTTATCTTTTTCAGCCTGAACCAAACGTTCATAAAGTTCCACAACTTTATCAAGAGGATTGAAATTGCAACTATAATTAAATGAAGAAGCATTATCATGATTATTAATTGTATTTCCAATAATATTTAAAACCGCTTCTTCAGAGAAATTTTTAATTCCTTCAACAGTCACGCCTAATATTTCGGCAATTGCCTGAAGTTTTTCATCATCAATTGTTTCGCTGTTTTCAATAGCAGAAACAGTCTGCTGGCTTGTGCCTAAAGCCTGCGCCAAAGCTTCCTGCTTCATATCGCGAAGTTCACGAATACGGCTTATTTTTCGCTCTATATGATTTGGTTTTGTTAGTGTGCTCATAATTCAAAGATATTTAAAATCCTGAAAAAAGTATTTCTGTTGTAAAATACAAGTTGTTTTTGTGTGATACAATTTGCTGCGATTTCGGGAGAAAGCAAAAATACAATTTTTCGCACAACGAATAAATAAAAACTAAAATTATAAAAACAATCAGCGTTGGGCAAAAAGCAAAACACACACTTAATCGTTTTTATAAGCACTTCGCGGTCAAAGTAATGCATAAACGTCACGAAATCAGTAGCTTTATATAGTGTTTTACGGAGTATCAACTTAAATTTAATTACTTATGAAAACATATTTACTACATTTTGCGGCTTTTGCCAGTTTGTTTTCAATAAGTGGTTTTGCTCAGCAAACCAATTATATGGTAGCAAATGCAGATTCTCGAAGAGCGCCTTTTAAATTTGACAGCAAACCAACAGATGATCGTGTTATAGAATCGTATTTGGTTGTAGAAGTGATCAATATGCCTTTCGGAAAAAGAACTACTCAATACGAAGTTTCTAAGCTGGATATGGTTTATACAAATGATCTCGGTCCAAATAATACCAGAACGGTAACTCCAATCTATAAAAAACCAAAAGCAAGAACAGCAAGCACAATTTTACCGTCAAAAGCAATGGCCGATGCAACATCTGAAAAAATTAAACCAGTAGAAGTTGAGGTTACTGCTCCGGCTTATAGCGAGAAGTTTGTAAAAATAGATATTCTCGATACCTACGCCAATGTTTTGGATAAAGGGTACGAATCTATAGACATGCTAAAAAAAGTCGCTGACAAGTTCTATTTTGAAAGTAATTTTGAAGATGCCGTTAAATATTACACGGAGTTATTTACTCTCGAAGCAAATTTAGACACCATTTATTATTTTAGATACGCGCAATGTTTAAAAGCAACAAACGAAAAAGAAAAAGGCGAAGAGATGATGAAATTGTTTGAAAGCAAGAATTTGAATCAATAGAGACGAAGTAATAAAACTCAGTTTTGTCATTTCGACTGAAAGGAGAAATCTCCGCGAGAAGCTCCATACAGTATGTCGCCAATCTTTATAGAGTTACTTGCGGAGATTTCTCCTTCGTCGAAATGACAAACTTTGAGTAGAAATTGTTTGAGAGCAAAACCTTCAGTTATAAAATAGGCAAGGAATTAAACCATAAAGTACTTAATAGGTTTTATAAACATAGCCCACGATTTCAACCGCGGAGATGCAATTTTTGGGTAATACATTTTTTATAATTTGTATCGCGTTTCCCGTGGTTGAAACCACGGGCTATGTTTGAAATAGGATTGAATTGAGAGGGAAATAATGAAATTGTTTCAGGGTAAAAATTTAAATACAATGAAACTTAAAAATAAGCAAGAAACTAAATCGCAATAAAGGTTTTGCACAATATAATAAAACATAGCCTGCGGTTTCAACCGCAGGAACGCAATGTTTGGCAATGTATTTATTGTGATTTGTATAACGTTTCCCGTGGTTGAAACCACGGGCTATGTTTGAGATGCGATTGAATTGGCGGAAGAAATGATAAAATTATTTGAGAGCATAAGAATCTAGAAGATGTAATCTTAAATGCTATTAGCTTGTGGTATTGCTGTTGGATTCTTTTTGGTTTTGCCTAAACGGACATTTTCTTCGTATATAGCTACTTGTTTTCTAATAGCAGGCATAGCTTTTTCCATTTGTTTTAAAGCAAATTGGATTCTTTCAGTTGTATTTGAAATGTCTTTCATAGTTGTAAATTTACAAAAGATATTAAATAGAAGAAGTAATAAAAGCTTATAAACAAAAAAAGACGATCGTTTGATCGTCTTTTTTTAAGCTCCCCCTCTTGGGCTCGAACCAAGGACCCTCTGATTAACAGTCAGATGCTCTA
>NZ_JBMDIY010000039.1:0-55920 GCF_057808895.1 Flavobacterium sp. FG68 | reverse complement strand
TAAAGTTAAGATTTAGTTCTTAACTAGAACTCCATGCTAAGTTAGCACATCCAGACATTTGCGCAGCTTTTTCAGTTGAACTCTTCGGAGAGCAGGGTACATTACCTATTCTATCACTAACTTTGATACATTAACAAATGTTCCAATATCAATAGTTGACTTATCATTTACTTTATGTAACAAAAAATGAAGAGTATCTATTTTAGTATTTTTGGGGTATCTTATCATAAACACTCCATTGCCAGAACCTAAATTACCAAAATGTTTTTCCTCTATTTTCCATTCTAATAAGTATTCACTTTTCTTAAACTCTTTGCTTATTTTTTTTAATTTCAAGACAATTTGATTATTTGGAGATAATGCAACTTTTCTTTTTTCCCCTTTTATAACTTTATAATGCCAAACTTTTTCAATCCATACAGAATCAATAATATCTAAATCTCCCGTTTGCAATTTATTTGCTGTAGAGAGATAAAACCCATTTTCTTTTGAATTTGAAATTGTTGAAGATGCTTGAGGTGTTGCCGTATTGAATTCATTACAACTAACACACATTAACGCTATAATGCACAGACAAATTAAAACTTTCTTTCTCATTTTCTTGACAATATTGTTCGTGGCACGTTCTTATTTGCTTGTTTTATATTATGGTAAATATTATTTGGAACTACTGTATCATAAAAAATTTCTCCTGCGGAATAACCTCCATATACTTTATTAGTGTCAATAGTTCTAATACCTAACTTATTTAAGGTTTCATTTACGGCTTGCCCACAATTATTAAAAATAAGTGAATATTTACTTAATGCCTGTTTTGTCATTTCCTTTTCTCCTTTTTCAGCTGTGGATGATTGTATTTTAATTACTACACCTTCCTTATATTCCGAATAATCCTTATCAGCAAAAAATTCATTAATAGTATGAAATGTGTCTTTCCTAGCATCTAAAGCAGGCCCGCCACTTACTGGATTATTGCCACTATTAGAATTTTCATCTTCGTCTCTACCCTCTTTTGAAATAAATACCCATCCCGTATCGTCATTACCTACTAATAAAGCATTATGTCCAAAACCGCCTGCTCCTTTTGGCGCATTTACTACAGCAACATAATCACCTTTTTTGTATTGTTCTTGTTTAGGTGTAGAAATACCGTGGCTTGCTTTTGCTTCTTCAAATGACACTTCTTTATTTCCATCTTTATAAATTCCTTTTCTTCCTGAATTATGGGCATCCCAATCGTAGGTAGCTAGCATTCCATCTGGGTCAATAAAAAATACAGGATTGTTATAACAATACGTATATGGTGACCATCTTCTAGACATTTCTGCTAATGGGTCAATATTTATCCAACGTCCAAGAGCAGGGTCATAATTTCTAAAACCATAATCGTACATTCCAAGCCCTAACTCCTCCTGCAACTCTTTTCCGTTGTACTTATACTTTAATCCATCATTAGTAGAATTTTTAGCAATATTATATCCTTCTTGTTTTAACCCAAAAGGATAATAGTTGTTTTCTTCCTGAATAACAAGATTTTTGTCATAACTCAAACGGATATTCCCAAGATGATCTTTATATTGATATATATATTTAAAAGAACTTGCTGTTACAGCTTCCACATATCCTTCAGCAGTTGGGAAGAACTTAAGTCCTGTATTTACATATTGATACCCTCCCAAATAATCTGTTGTTGTAACACTTAACGGTGAGGTAACACTTACAACTTTCTGCACTTTCTGCCCTACTGCATTATAAAGATATACAATGTTTCCTGTTGTACCAAAAGTAATTTTTGTTGGAAGGTTTAAATGGTTATAGGCAATAGCAGTAATATTCTTGTTGTTATCCTTTGTCATATTGCCATTTACATCATAAGCATAATCATCTACTGTATTGGCTGCACTATCTACAAATCCGCCTGCTTTATTAGCTGCCAATGCATTATCGGTTACTTTCATTAACTGGTTGCCCGTATTATTATTTAGATAATTGTATACTAAATCGTCTATAAAAACAGTACTGGAACCATTTAAACCATTGCGTTTTAAGGTCTGGATATTACCATTTTTATCATACGTTAAAACCTCATTATAGGTATTAGCAAGTGTGCTGCCATTTTTAAAATAAGCATTTTTTAATCGGTTTAAATTATCATATTTATAACCGTAAGCTCTAATAATACCCGCATCTGAATTTGTAGCCCAAAATGTCTCTGCGATATTTCCATTATATAATGGTACTACATCCGGACTTGTCGCTGTTGGATTATTATAGTTTAAACTAAATGCAAATAAATCCTTTGGATCTCCACTTTTTTGAAGACCTGTTATATCATTGATATTCGTAAGCCAGCCGCGAATATTATAAGTGTAATTAATATTTTGTGTTGGAATTGTTGTATTATTACCTACGTTTTTAGAAACCAGCTGCCCTAACTCATCATAAGTATTACTGGCTAAAAGTTCAATTGTTCCTCCGTTTATTTGATGTGTATTTGTTTTTAAACGATCCTGATCTGTGTAGGCAAAGGTATCTTTTGTTTCAATTTCAGTCCCAGTAATTCCAGCCCTGCTATGTTTTGTAATGCTGTACTCAATTTTACCTGAAAAATCAAGCTTGATGTCTATATAAGTATAGCCTCCAAGAAAGTTTTTAGTATAATTGCGAATTGGTCTGGCCTTAGAATCATAAAGTATATGGCTTGTTTCAGCTCTTACAGGACTTGTTGTGGTATCATCCAAAATTCTTGTCCATGACCCTGTTGCTAACCCTACTGGCTTTACAGTTGTATTGTAATATACATTCTGAGTGGCTGCCTGTGCCGGAATAGTCGGCGGATCTGGATAATCGTAATTATCGTAGTAATTAACTGTTAAAATATGATAAATGGCAGCTGGCGAAGGAGAAGCTAAATTAGTAGGCCAGACTACATTGGTATAACGTATATTAACATTATTAATATTGTTAACAGCAGAAGCTGTTTTAACTTCACTAAAATTTGTTGTCTCTGCATTTCTGGCCCCCTGAAGATTTGTCCTGTCTAAAGCAGTTACAGATACAGCCGGCATCCAGCCGGTAATAACAGGCCTGTTCAAAGCATCATATTTGGTAATCAGCCAGCCTGTAGAAGTTGTATTATTAAATGGTGAATTGGCTGGTCCTGTCGCCACAACTCTATCGAGTCTATCATAAATAATAAATTCCCATTGTTTGCCCGGCAGTTTTTTCTCTACAAGTCGATTACGAGAATCATACTTATACTGATAACATAAATCGTTTAAGGAATTTTGCAGGCTGTTGTCAATTTGGGCGCTAAAAGTACTTCCGGCAGCAGCATTAAAACCTGGTAATAATCGTATTGAATTAGAAGCTGTTAATGATAATGAAGCCCCTGAAGCTACTGTGACCGTAGATGTAATATCAATTGGTATGTTTAAGGCATTAATAAGATCAACTGCTTTAGGAGGCATTACATAGGTTAAATTACCATACTGATCGTAAACATAATAGGTATCGTGTTTTACTCCTGCATCATAGGTGCGTTTTAAGATTAACTGTCCTTCTTTATTTTTAAACTCAACTGTTGATCCATTACTTTCTGAAGGTGATGCTGTCGTATTCTCATCATAAGTTATAGTCTTAAAAAGCTGATTAACAATATAAAGGCCACTTTGATTTCCCTTACTTAATGCAATATCATATAAGCCTGAAGTTGAATTCCAGATTGCATTTACAGTATAATTTTTTACAGCATCATTGGTTACATTGGTCTGATAAGCCATTTTTACCGTATGGTTATTCGCAAGCGCCCAATCTGCTCCCGGTGCTGCCTGCTGTAAAACACGATTTAATGGAGAATCTTCTAATTGTTTTTCGCTAAAAGGGTTTGTATTTGCCACGCCATAATTAGTCTGGTATTGTGCAACTAAATTAGGAAACAGAGTAAAAGGATTAATATAATTGGCATTATTTTGTGTAGATGCATAAGGAAGATATTCTCTTACCTGCCTCCCAAAACCATCATACTCAATAGGTGTTACTATATCTTTTCCAGAGTTGGAAGCTTGGTAATCTAAACTTTGTATTGGCCTTCCCAAACCATCAAAATATGTAACTTTTTGTGCAGCCTGAACTATTGTAGGGTTTGCTATACTAGTTGTAGTGGGCGTTTTATAAACAATATTCCTAATAGCATTTTGATTCTGCAGACTTGCTTCTAAAGTTGTACAATTGGCACTTGTACCCGGAATCGTTGGACAATTGTCTGTATTATCAAGAACATAATTCCCAGGTGGTTTGGTACATTGCTGAGCAATAAAATTTAAAGGATCACCCAATCCGTCTAAATCATTGTCCAGATACCAAGTTTTTGCGGTATCACAAGCCAGATTTTTAGTAAAACTTAAGTAACATCCGTTCCAGCTTGTTGGTGAATTTGTTAAATAAAAAACCAATGCATTGTTTTCAATTTTTGCAGCAAAATTTGCTAAAGAACTTCCTTGAGCCGATGAAAGTTGTCCTAATTCCATATTAGGCAATGCAGGAGAAATAGTTAACGTTGCAACAGTACCAATTTTTAAATAACCTGAACTAGCCCAAGTTGCATTAATAGAAATTGTTAAGACATCATTATTTACACAAATTGTACCTCCGCCAGTTCCTGACTGACCATTGTTATTTAAACTTGGAACGCTAATATTTTGTGTGTAATTAGGATAAATTCCAGCCTGAACCTGACCAAAAAACATCATTAAAAAGAAAACTAAGCAATAATTATAATTTTTCATCTTTCTCATATTAGTTTTTATACTGGTATTTGTTTTCTGACAATATATTATCATTTTTATCCTTAACGTTTATCAATCTTCCAAATGAATCATACGTGTATGTTATTTTATCATTTTTGGGGTCCGTGATAGTACTCACACCAATAAGCGGGATATGACTAAAAGTCGAAACCATAGCATTAGGCAAAAGATCTCTCAGTGTGTTAATTGATGCTAGCTGATCTTCGTTATAAGTATCCAATACAGTTGTGGTTATTCCTAAAGCAGCAGCTACATTTGCGTAACTCGCATTTTCTATTTTAGCAATAGGCTGAGTTTGTTTGTATCCCCATAAAATGGTTACAGGAATTCCGTTTTCTAATGTATATTGCTGAATGTTGGCTTTAGAATCATATTTATCATAAGTAACTTTCCTTTCAGGAGCTGTATAAGTCGGACTATTTGTTCCTTTACCCGCAAAAATGTACTTAGGCAGAATCCAATTACCAGTTGTAGCATCTTTTGCATATTGTGTATTTTGTCTCGACAGAAGTTCCGTATTTTTACGATTCTCAGTAACTATTGGAATTCCTGTCATCTTTGCATTAGTCATTATATCTTCAATAGGGTCAAGTTGAGGGCGTTCTTTCGAATAGTAATATGTGGTAACAAGTTTATCACTATTGGTAGTGAACTGATCATCGTTACTAGTTTTATTTGTACTCGTTTTAATATTTAAGTCAGAATCATACGTTAAAGTTTCATCAACTGACACCGCATTACCATTAAAGTATGATCTGGTATTAGTTCCTACTAATTTAACATTACTTGATATCAGAGGATATGATACAAATGTAAAATCTGTCATTCCAGGATAAAGCATATCATTACAAGAAGAACTCAAGCCTCTTAATTGATTAATATTTATTATACCAAAAGAATACTGATCTGGACTTACACTTTGGTAAGAATAACTTTTCTGAAATAAAAGCGTGTTATTTTTATCATAAGAAGCTTCAAATGAAAGAAGTCCATTAAAATAATTCAAAACAGTTGGAAAGTTTTTACCACTTATATTTTCATAATTATAATAAGTATATATCTTTTTTCCATTAGTTAAATCATTATTATCCACTTCAGTTTCTTCAATACTTTCATAAGCAACCAGACCTCCGTCACTTGTAAATAGATTATCAGACGAAATTGAAATTTCATTACTTACAGTTGCAGTTGTAACAAGCTGGCCATTTACAGCGTCTGGCTCTCTAACTTCGCAAAATGTTTCTTGGGTTGATAAAGGTTGAAAGCGTGTTAAAATTCTTCCTACTGAATACTTTAAGTTTTTCTTGTTTGCAATATTTCCTGTTGAAGAATAATTTTTAATGGTGTTGACTCTCAAACCTCCCGTTTTACTTACTTTAGTAACACCAGTATCGTCGTAATAACGAAAATCTGATTTTAATCCCGCAATTTTATAAGTATCTGAAGTACTATATTGAAGTGTATTTATAATATCTACCGCATAAATAACAGTTGGATCGGGATCATAATCAATTCTAATAGATTCGTTCCATGTTTTTCCATGATTTGATTCAAATGCAACCCTTAGTTCATCTGTAACTTTCCATTGTTTGATAATTGTTGTAACCCCTTGCTTTGTTTTAGAAAAAACAATTCTGGAAGCATTATTACCGGGATTAAAATTATCATAACTATAAACCGGCGCATTGGGATTAGGAAAAGGTGTATATCCATCATTAATGACATTAGTGAAAGATATTGTAGTTGAATTTGCCAATTTAAAATCATGGTGATAAACATCTGTGCTCTTACCAAAACTAGTTAAACTTTTAGGTTTATAAGCTTTGGCTAATTCTACTTTATCAGGAATAAATTGATTAGAAAATGAATTAGGTTCATATTCAAATTCAGAAAAACCACCTGTAGGATAAGTTATTTTTTTCAGCATATACGTTCCTGCTTTTTCATTATCTGTATATCTGTTTATTCCTTGATAGTATCCATATCTAAAAGGAACCTGATAAGTGGCTTGCTGGCCATTTATATAGGCAGGCTGATAATATTGCATTTGATATTCATAATCAAAATAAGCTAAATCAGGCAGTAAGGTTTTATTATCTATACCATTAAAATAACCCCAAAAATCTTTAGCAAATGAAATTTTCATAGGCATAGTTGAACTAAGGTCATATTCAAGTTTATAAGTTGGCATAGTTCTGTCCTGATTACCCTGACTATCATAACCAATTTCTTTTACCGTATCTAATTTTAGTCTTTTCCCTAATCGATCTTTATTGGTGTTATAAAAACTCAATGAATTGCTTACACTAGGGTTTCCTAAATATTCCACATAAGGAAAATAACTATAGCCCAATTCAAAAGTTTTTATCTTTTTATTTATTACTCCTCGGTACGAAATATCAATAGCTTTTAATCTTTTTGGAGTTGGTAAAGATGTTACAGGAACAATATCTTCTCTATCTTCAAGTATAAAATCAATGACAGTACTATTTGTCGTTATTTTTGATAATATTTTTATATCATTTTGAACAATTCTATTTCTTAATCCCTTAACATTTTGATTTTCACCTGAGCAAGTTTCGGTAATTAAATATCTTTCCTGAAAAGATAAGTTCGCCGAAGAAGCATTGATATAAGAAAAATCAATTTTATTCCCGTTTACAAGGGTAATTGATGACAACCAATATGTTCTTCCTACTCTATCCACCTGATCAGGTTCTGTATCTGTATTAAAAGCTTGTTCGCTCACCCCAAATGTATACGTTATCCCATCGGATGTTTTCGCAGTCATATTTGTCATATCAAAAACAATATCTTCTGTCTTATTTAACTGAATAACCTGTTTTGTTTCAAAATCTATGTAGAAACTTCCAGAATGACCTCCGAAATTAAATTGATAAATATCTGGCTGTGCACCACCTTGTTCGATAAGATTTTTAACGTCGAAAGGAAATGTTCCATTAGGCAGAGGATAAAGATTATCAGATTCAGGCGAAGCATAACATCTGTGTCTTAAATGTTTATAACTTCCTTGATAACCATAATTTAAAATAATATTTTTAACATGAGAATAGTTTTGAGGTACTACTGAATAAAACATATCCATATCATCTCTTTTTCCTCTAACTTCTTGAATAATGCTGCCGGCAGGTGATAAATCCCATCCTAAGCCTACCCAGGTTGCTTCATCAGAAACCTTAATACCTGAACTATGATATCTTAATTGAATTGGAATTTCTATTCCTGCTTCCTTAATGGTGTAAATTGGAATCGAAATATTTGCCGTCCCTGTATTATATCCAATGGGAATATCTCCGAATCTCCCTAAAAGTGCTGCCTCAGGAGATGATGGAATATTAATTTTAGGAGAAAAAGTAGAAACATTTTGCGAATACAAAGTCGCACTTAAACCGAAAAACAAAAAAAACAACGTAAAAAAATTGCTTTTTTGTTTAATAAAATAATTAATAATAGATTTCAATTTGTTTTGGTTGGAAAGGGTCATATAATTAGTTGAATTATTATAAACTTGAGCTAAGTGGATTTTCAACACAATATTAATGCATTTTTTAAATGTTAATTTTTTATTTTTTTAACAAGACAAAACTTCTTTATTGTTGCTTTTTAAAAACATTTGGAAATCAATTAATTATTATATTTTTGATTAGTTTTTGTAAGGGCAAAAAACATTTTAGCAAGATTAATATAAATGAAAATCACATTTTTATTTTGATGCTAATCTATATAATTAGCTATTTAATTTTTACGGTAATTCCATATTGTTTTTTAGTTTTAGATCGAAAAAATTCTTGTTATAGATCTTAATATTTCAAAAACATTAATTTTATTTTCAACATAAAACTTCAAGAGCATCAAATTAAATTTTGATAAATTTTTATTTAAAAACATAATTCCAAACCAATCAACACTTTACAAAAAACAAGTACAAATTGTGAATATCTATTTTTTAAATTCCTGATTTATTTTGCTGTAAAATCTAT
This sequence comes from Flavobacterium sp. FG68, assembly GCF_057808895.1. Lineage (NCBI taxonomy): Bacteria > Pseudomonadati > Bacteroidota > Flavobacteriia > Flavobacteriales > Flavobacteriaceae > Flavobacterium > Flavobacterium sp. FG68. The sequence goes on along the minus strand of NZ_JBMDIY010000039.1, from coordinate 47,111 downwards.
CTTTGGCATCCTTAAAAATTAGAAAAAATGAGTGCAATTTGGTACGAATGCAAAGTAAAGTATAGAAAAACCGATGAAACTGGAGGCCAAAAAGTTTTAACAGAACCTTATTTGGTAGATGCAATATCTTATACAGAAGCTGAAAAAAGAATTAATGAAGAAATGGCCGCTTATATTAGTGAAGAATTTAAAATCACCAATATTAAAGTAGCAAATTATGCGGAGATTCATCCATTTGAAAATGCTGACCGCTGGTTTAAATCGAAAGTTTCTTTGATTGCTTATGATGAAGAAAGCGGAAAAGAAAGAAAATCAAACATGTATATGCTGGTTCAGGCAAATGATGTGAGAGAAGCTTTTGATAACACAATTCATGTTATGAAAAATACAATGGGAGAATATTCTATTCCTGCCATTTCAGAATCGCCAATTATGGACGTTTTCCCATATTTTAGCGGTGAGGAAGAAGAAACCGAAATGCTGGAAAGATTCAACGCTCTAAAAGCTTCAAAACCTGCAAAAGCAGATGAAGAAATAATAGATCACATGGAATTTGAAACCGTAGAGGAATAATTTTTTTTAAACTTCAAAAAATTAAATTCCAAATTCCAATATTGAAATTTTAATAAATCAGCTTCAGAGAAATCTGGAGCTTTTTTATTTTCGGGCAGAAAAACTTATAGGTATTTTCAAACCAAAATAAATCCTATATTCGTTATACAAAACCATTTACAACCAACCAAAAACTTCATGAATAAAAAAACACTTATTTTAATTGGGTTTATTATTTTAAAATTTGTCTTGCAATATGTTTTAATAAGTCCCGAATATGATTTGCAGCGCGATGAATATTTACATCTCAATCAGGCGCATCATTTGGCTTGGGGTTATTTATCTGTTCCTCCGATAACTTCGTGGTTTTCTTATATTATATTACTGCTTGGGAATTCTGTTTTTTGGGTCAAGTTCTTCCCTGCTCTTTTTGGTGCTTTGACACTTTTAGTTGTCTGGAAAACTATTGAGCTTTTAAAAGGAAATTTATACGCTTTAGTTTTAGGCGCACTTTGTATTTTATTTTCGGCTTTATTAAGGATCAACATGTTATACCAGCCAAATTCATTTGATGTTTTGTGCTGGACATTATTTTATTATATTTTGATTCAATATGTTACTTCAGAAAAATCAAAATGGCTTTATATAGGAGCCGTTGTTTTTGCTTTTGGATTTTTAAATAAATACAACATCTTATTTCTTTTAATTGGCCTTTTACCGGCAATTATACTTTCTGAACAAAGAAAAATATTCGCAGAGAAAAAATTATATTTCGCCTTGATTTTAGGGTTATTATTGATTTTACCAAATTTGTTATGGCAGTACAATAATCATTTCCCAATTGTACATCATATGAAAGAATTGGCCGAAACACAATTGGTAAACGTAGATCGTGCAGACTTTGCAAAAGAACAGATTTTATTTTTCATAGGTGGATTCTTTGTCATTCTTTGTTCTTTTTATGCCTTACTTTTTTATAAACCATTCGAAAAATATAAGTTCTTTTTTGCGTCGATAGTTTTTACATTAATTGTCTTTTTATACTTCAAGGCAAAAGCTTATTATGCAATTGGCTTATACCCTATTTATATCGCTTTTGGCTCGGTTTTTCTTGCAGATGTTTTACAAAATGGATGGAAACGCTTTTTAAAACCTGTATTTATTGCACTTCCTTTACTATTTTTTATTCCGATGTATTACTTGGCTTTCCCAAATAAAAGCCCAGAAAAAATAGTTGCAGAAAAATTGGAAACGCACCGCTGGGAAGATGGAAAAGAACATAATTTATCGCAAGATTTTGCCGATATGCTGGGTTGGAAAGAACTTGCACGAAAAACAGATTCGGTTTATGCTTTGTTTCCAAAAACAGAAAATACTTTAGTACTTTGTGACAATTATGGTCAGGCCGGAGCTATAAATTATTATACCAAAAAAGGAATTAAAGCCGTGTCTTTTAATGCCGATTATGTAAACTGGTTTAACCTAAATCTGTATTATACAAATCTAGTTAGGATTAAGGAATTTGACAAAGACAGTAAGGAATTTGTAGAAACGAGTCCTTATTTTGATATCTCTTTAATTGGCGGCGAAATCACAAATAAATACGCCAGAGAATACCGAACCACAATTTTTATTTTTAAAAACGCGAAAATCAACATCAACAAAAGGCTTGAACAGGAAATCAAAGAAGAAAAAAATTACGATAAATAAATGATTGATTTCAGCAATATTGAATATTTAAAAACCGGAAATCCAAAACAGATTGAAGCTTACGAAACCTTAAAGCAAAATAAGGTTATGGAAGCTCTTTTTGAATTTGATCCAATTTTGGCCGGAACAATTCCCATTAATATTGATATTGAAAACAGTGATCTGGATATTATTTGTTATTGGAAAAACAAAACCGAATTTATTGCAGCAATTTCTTTTTCTTTCGAAAATAAAAATGAATTTAAAATTCAAGAAACTATTATTGACGAACGCGAATCTGTAATCGCTAATTTTAAAATAGATGATTTCGAAATTGAAATCTTCGGACAAAATATTCCAACCAAAAATCAAAACGCGTACAAGCATATGATTATTGAACATGAAATATTAGAATCAAAAGGTGAAAATTTCCGTTTAGAAATTATTAAACTCAAACAAAATGGTTACAAAACCGAGCCAGCTTTTGGCGAATTATTAGGTTTAAAAACCAATCCCTATTTAGAATTACTAGAATATAAATTGTGACTTAAGGAATTATAAACCACAATTTACTAAATATCAATCACTTAAAACTAAAGTTATTAAAATGAAAAATTTTCAATAATTTCTTTGCATAACAGTATTTAGTGCGTATCTTTGCACCCGAAACATCGCGGGATAGAGCAGTAGGCAGCTCGTCGGGCTCATAACCCGAAGGTCACAGGTTCGAGTCCTGTTCCCGCTACTAAGTAAAAGCTTCAGAGAAATCTGGAGCTTTTTTCTTTATAAAAAAAAGCACTTCGTAAAAAAGCATGCTTTTTGATTGATTTTCTTTACGTTAACGAGAAGAAAAGCAATAATTATCTTAATTATTTATTTAAAATTATATTTTAATCGTAAACTCCAATGTTTAAAAAAAACAACCCCCAAATTTTTCTTTTTACCCTTTTAAGTTTATTTTTTTCCATCAATTCATTTTCTCAAAAAAATCTTTATGCCGGAATTGAAGTTGGCCGAAGAGCGATAAAAGTTTCTGTTCTGGATGTAAGTAATATCAAGAAAGCTGATTATAAAATTCTTTCGTTTTGGACAGAGAGAATTAATTTTGCCGAACATATTGCTAATACCGGCGAACTTACTGAAGACGATATTAACAGAGCCAGCACTATTGTAGCTGAACAATTAACAAAAATACGAGCAGAATACAAAATGCCCGAAACCAATATTTTTATTGTAGCTGCACCTGTTTTCTCATCTGCCCGCAACGCTGATGTTTTAAAAAATAAAATTGCGACGCTAACGAACAAAGAACTTGAAATACTTAATGTTAACGAAGAGGCTAAAACACTGGTTAAAGGTGCAATGCCGCCAGTTGATTATTCTAATGCTTTTTTGCTTGATATTGGTGCGCAAACTACTAAAGGCGGATACATTGATGAACTAGAAGATAATAAATTAGAGTTTATCCCTTTAGAACTTGATTTTGGTACAATGACACTTACTGATGCAGTGAAAAAAACGGTTGTAAATCAAGCGCAGGTTAATGATATGTCGGCATATCAGGAAAAGTCTTTTGATTTTAACTCGGTGCTTCGTAAAAAAGTACAAGCATTACTGGATAAAAATCCTCTTTTATTAAAAAAGGACAAAATATATTTATCAGGTGGGGCTGTTTGGGCTTTTGCTACTCTATATTATAATGAAAATGTAAAAGAGCATTATATTTCTTTAAACATGGAAGACATTCTTAATTATGATGCAATCCTGAAAAACAACTTTGTTAAATTCACTAACCTTGCTAAAACTAATAAAGAAGCTGCAAGAGTTTTGAGTACTTATAATCAGGAATATTTAATTTCTGCAAATAACATATTAATTGCCTGCTTAGAAGGTGTTCCAAATTTAGAAACAAAGAAGGTATACTTTGTGAAAGAAGGACAAGTAACATGGCTTATTTCATACATTGCAGATCGCTCTAAAAAAGTGAATACTAATTTTTAAGAAATTGTATTTCAAACTTATACAAAGCTTCAGAGAAATCTGGAGCTTTTTTTATTTTGAATAGAATCAATTTGAATATTTCAGGAACAAATTCTAAAAAAACAAATTTACAACCAATTTAGAATATAAATCAATTTTAGAATTTTTCTTAACACATAGCTAAAAATCTGTAATTTAGCTGTTTACAAATTAATAATATTGGTTTTATGCATACAATAACTCAATATACAGATTTTTTTATTAGTTATTTAGAAAATCAGATTATAGATAAAGAGCCCAAAAACCTTTATGATCCCATAAGCTATATATTATCGTTGGGAGGAAAAAGAATACGGCCTGTTCTTACTTTACTTACTACAGAAATTTTTGATACAGATTACAAATTAGCATTACCAGCAGCTTTAGCCATAGAGATTTTTCATAATTCTTCACTAGTTCACGATGATATTATTGATGAAGATCCTATAAGGAGAGGAAAACCAACTGTACACAAAAAATGGAATACTAACGTCGCTATTCTTTCCGGAGATGCCATGATTATCCTAACCTATCATTATCTGCAAAGTTACGAACCAAACCTTGCTAAAGCTTTGACTAAAGCGGTTACCAAAATGGGAATCAAAGTTTGCGAAGGGCAAACATGGGATGTTGATTTTGAAACCCGACAAGATGTTACGGTTTCAGAATACCTAAAAATGATTGAATATAAAACCGGAGCACTCATAGCAACGTCAATGAAAATGGGTGCTATTATCGCTCAAACTTCTCCCGAAAACTGCGATTTAATTTATGATTTCGGGCTTAATATAGGCTTAGCATTTCAGCTGCAAGACGATTATTTGGATCTTTTTGGCGATACTCCAACTTTTGGCAGACGATTATGCGGTGATATTATTTCGAACAAAAAAACCTATTTATATTTCAAGGCTCTTGAAATTCTAACTGAAAGCGAAAAACAACAATTAATGGAATTGTACGCTGTTCGCCTTGATGATAATGCAAAGAAAATTGAAACCATAACAGAATTATTTCAGGCATCTGGAGTACCAGCCGCAACTCAAGAATCCATTAAAAAATATACTTTTAAAGCTTCTGAAATTTTAGAGAAGATTGATATTGACGAAAATAACAAAACACTTTTGAAAGATTTTGCAGAAAGTTTAATAGGGAGAAGAGTTTGATTGTTTTCGTTTAATATAAAATCTTTCTGCAACTGCCTATTAAATTTCAGTTTCTAACAAATCATTGATCTCATCTAAAAACTCAAGTTCATCCAAAGGAAAAAGCTGGAGCACTAACTCTAAAATAAGTCCCACATTAATAGATTGACTTTTTTCTTTTTTTGAAATTTTATGCGTTTCTTGATCTATCGCCAAAATACATAATTGCAGTATATTTTTAATAACGCAGCCTAGTTCATAATAATTTATGAATTTGATTTCGGCAGTATAAATCTCTTTTTCCTCATTAGCACGTTTTAAGGTGTTGAAGTACAATGCAGATAGCTTTTTAATATTCTCTAAATTCTTAGTTTGTTTTGTTTCCATAATTATCTATTCATCTACTTTATTTTTTATTTAATTCAATTTTTACATTTAGTTATCATATAAGATAACCTGTTTCAGCAAATATATAACAAAATTTGAATTATCATAAAAGATAATTTATTTTGAAGCAAACTATACAACAAAAGGTTGGAAAGCGAATTCAAGAGATTAGAATTCAGAAAAATATTACTCAACAAGAATTAGCCGCAAAATGCAATTTTGAAAAAAGTAATATGTCAAGATTAGAAAAAGGGAATGCTAATGCTACTCTTTCAACTTTAGAAAGAGTTTGTGAAGCATTGCAAATAGATTTTAATGAATTATTTAAGTTTTGAATTCTTGATCTACCGCTTGTAAATAATCTAGATTATTTCACAAAGTATAAAACACAAAAACCTCACAGATATGAGGTTTTTGTGTTTTATACTTTGTTTTATTAACTTTCTTCATTTGCACGAGCGGGACCGCGCCAGTGAGAGGAGATACTACTATCAATCTCTGATTATCTGGAAATGTTAGATGGAATTATTAACTATCAACACACCTAGTCTATTACAAAAAAAGGTTTTCTTAAATATCAAACTATTCATTGTCTATTCAGCAAACATTTGATAAATAAGCACTTCAAATTTGTCATTTTTATAAAGATTTCCATTATTCCATAAAATGACTCCATTATAAATAGTGTAATTTATCGTATACAAATATTCTTTCTCTCCTTCATAAAAACTTATGTCAAAAAAACCATTGTTCATTTTCATATTAACATCGGCTGTAATAAGTTCTGAAGCGGAGAGTTCATTAATTATCTTCTCAATCTCTGCTTGATTTGTAATAACTAAGTTTCCACTTTTAAGGTTATGACCACCATTACAAAAAACTTTATTTGTTATTGTAATTTCTTTTATTTTTGAAGTATCAATCTTCTTATTTTTATTCTCTTGTCCATTACAAGAAACAATTAAAATTAGAAATAAAAACGATATGTATCCAAGTATTTGTTTCATAGAGATTACTATAATTTAATTTAACATTATTATTTACGTGGTTCTACAAGAACACTTTGTAACTTCATTGTACTTAAAGACAATGAAGCTCCTAGTTTAAAAGCTGACTTACCATAAATTGAAGTCGATACTCCAAAACTTGTAGTTGTCCAATCAAACTTACTAGCAATTCCCATAGTTATTGTTCCACTTAAGTTTTTATAACCTCCCCCTAATTCCAGGCTATTACCTGCAAGTGTAAACCTATTAAAATTTTTAGCTGTTGAATTTGCTGCAAATATACCCCGCTCTCCGAAGTGTTTTCTAATTCAATGCACGCTGCGCAAATGTCTCTGACTTTGCGCCACTTTTTAAATTTCCATCAGAAAACAAAAACGTCTAAAAGTCTCTGACTTTAAAATAGATTTCAATACTGATTATAACGAACAAATGATTTATTATCTAAAACATTAACAATTATATTATCTGCTTTTTCTATTTTTAGCAAGCCTGAATCATAAACATAATTACTTGCACTTGAATAAACATAATCTGAGGCTTTAGCAACAATTCCGGCTCTTACAGGATTTAAATGTATATAATCTAATTTAGACCACATAAATTCATTTGTATAAATTTCTTCTGCATGGTTTCCATATTGCCAGAATTGGTATTCTTTATTTCTTGAATGGCTTTGTGTAGCTAACTGAAAACGTTCCAACATCCATTCTCTTCTACTTTCGGGACTATTTTGAATTTTTTCGAGAATATTTTTAGCTGTAAACTTTTTAAAATCCCTTATTAAATCTGATAATGTCCCATTTTCAGACTGAACAATTAAATGTATGTGATTACTCATAATAACATACCATATAAAATCATTCCTTTATTCTGAATACAGTATTCTAAACTTTCAATAACAATATCTCTATAAATCTGACGTGTAAAAATATCTACCCAGTCTACAACTGTAGAGGTTATAAAATGTGGCAATGCCTGATCTCTGATAACGTATCCTTCTTTCATTATATTTTTTTTACAAAAACATAAGATTTAACTTATTTATTTTATCATTTCTAGAAATAGACAAGAAAAGTCAGAGACTTTTGACACCCTTATAATTTCTAAGAACAAAAAAATTGCGCAAAGTCAGAGACATTTGCGCAGCTTTTTCAGTTGAACACTTCGGAGAGCATGGGTGTAGTATTTAACTGATTTGTGGATGACTTTTGAGACCCAGGAGCAAAGACTGGAGCATCTTACGGAATAACTAGCTATTTTGGTACACCACTTTAATACTTTACCTCCAATATTAAAACAAAAAGGATGAGCAATACCGTCCATCCTTTTTTAATTTATTTTCAATAATTATTCTTTTTCAATACGTTATAAATATAAAATCGTATATCGCTAACTCTGGAACATTCCTACTCTTTACATGCTATCGCCAGAGGAGGCATTTTATAAATCTAAAACTTGCATTTTATTTTCATTTTTGGTGGTAGTAGTATCTAATTCGTTTTTTTCATTCTCTGTATTTTTACGAATATTGAGATTACCTTTGACCCTAACATAATAACCTTTTTCTTTTGTTTCTGGATAAATTACAAAAATAGTATCTTCTGTGTATCTGATAATTTTTTTTGTAGAGTCAAAAAAAGTAAATAAAGAATCATTAGTAACATACCATTTTTTTTTTAATCGTCTGGGATGGTCTGAAAAAAATCTTCTTTCATCTTTTGATTTATTATATGAATATTTTACTGTGTTTCCTTTATTATCGAAGCTAAATGTAAATCCATAAAATTCGGCTCTATCTCTAGTCCATTCATAATTCCAGTATTGAATAGAATCTTTACAAATTAAATATTCTAATTCTTGCTTCTTGTTAGTACAACCCAAACAGATAAGTACTAACAATATAATTCCTTTTTTCATAATAATTTAATCGTGAGGATTACTTAAAGTTTCTAATCGAATTTGAAATGTATTTTTGTTAATCTGTACATTTACACCACTTCCATCAAACTTAGATTGAATATTGACTCCATTATTAGCATTGAGAGTGTTATAATTTGAAATTTGAGATTTTACTCCCTTTAAATCTATTTCTCCATTCAACATCGCATTATATACTCTATTTGTGAAGCCAGAACTTACAGAATATTTGTTAATATCACTAGTGTTGTTAAAATCGGCTGTCTGTGTTTGCCCCAAATAAACTTTAGAGTGGTCTAAAAAAGTATATTTATCAGATGAAATATTTTCGCTTTTATGACCAAAAACGGGACTTCCTTCGTGGGCAATAGTATTGCTTAAATCATGAAAATTATTATAAAAACCAGATTTAAAAGATTTTGCATTCATCATTACTGTACCATTATTTCTAGTATAACCACCTACGTTTTTGTCTAGCGAACTGCTTGCATCAACACCAAAATAACCACTTGCACCCATTTTACTTGCATAATGACCTATTATATTACTTACAGCCAATCTTGTTCCTTTTTTACTGTAATCTAAATCAGATAGATTATAGTTTTTGTTGCCAATTTCCACTTTTATAGCATTTCCAACTCCAGTATCTCGAATAAAGTTCCCTTTTGAATCAAAAATATGGTCATTAGGCGCCATTCCATCAGGGTCAGTAAAACGTAAAGGATTATTAAAGCAATAATTATAAGGCGACCATCTTCTCATCTTCTCCGCTAAAGGGTCAATATTACTCCAACCCGCTCTTGCTGGGTCATAAAGTCTCGAGCCATAGTCATACATGTTAAGCCCCAGCTCGTCCTGCAGTTCTTTCCCGTTGAACTTATACTTATTCTCAACACCAGTCTTAACTGTATTATAACCTTCCTGTTTCAATCCGAAAGGATAGAAGTTACTTTCTTCTTTAATAGCAAGCGTTTTATCATAACTTACACGAACGTTGCCCAAATGATCTTTGTAGTGGTAAACATATTTATAAGCACCAGATACAGGTTCAACATAACCTTCTGCCGTTGGAAAAAATTTCAATGCAGCATTGTCATACTGGTAACCACCTAGATAATCTGTTGTTACAACAGGTTTACTTGTCTCGCTTACAATTTTCTGTACTTTCTGCCCTGCTGCATTGTAAAGATATGCAATGTTTCCTGTTGTGGCAAAAGTTATTTTGGTTGGCAGGTTTAAATGGTTGTAGACAATAGCGGTAATATTTTTATTGTTATCTTTAGTCATATTACCATTGGCATCATAACTATAATCATCGACCGTATTGGCTGCGCTGTCTACAAAACCGCCTGCTTTATAAGTCGTAGCATTATCGACCACTTTGGTAAGCTGGTTTAAATTATTTGTAGGGCCGTAACTGTATGTCAAATTATCAATTTGCTGCAATGCTGCATTACCATTACGAACCAGAGACATAATATTTCCGTTTTTATCATAGGTAAGAGTTTCGTCGAAAAAATTATTTATAGTACCGTTTTGTTTAAAAATACCGGTTCTTAAACGATTTAAATTATCATATACATATCCGTAACCTCTTATTATGGTTTCAGAGTTATTACTAGTCCAATACGTTTCGGCAATGTTTCCATTATATAAAGAACTTACACCCGCAGTAGCTGCTGTGTTATAATTAACTTTAAAAGCAAAAAGATCTTTAGGATCTCCTGATTTACTTAATGCATTTACATCATTAATTCCTGTAAGCCATCCACGAATATTATAAGTATAATTTACATTTTGAGTTGGCGCAGCGGTAGTATTCCCTACTTTTTTAGAAATTAACTGTCCTAATTCATCATAAGTATTGCTGGTAATCAGTTCAACCGTACCTCCATTTATTTGATGAGTTTGTGTAAGCAGACGATCCTGAGCAGAGTATGTAAAAGCATCTTTCGTCATGAGTTCAGTATCTGTACTCAGTCTCTTATGTCTGGTAATACTATATTCAGGTTTTCCAGAAAAATAAAGTTTGATATCTGTATAAGTATATCCTCCTAAATGATTGATAGTGTAAATTCTAATAGCTCTTGCTTTATCATCATAAAAAGTAGCCATGGTTTCTCCTAATACCGCTGTACTAGTAGTAGGTATTCTTGTCCATGAAGCAGATGCCAGACCTTTTATTTGAGATGTCCCAAGCACAGTCTGTCCTTCAATAGTAGTGGGTATTGAAATAATGGGAGTACTTGGAAAAGTATAATTATCATAATAATTAACTGTCAAAAGTTTAAAAGATGTCGGAGCAACTGTATTTGTATAATACGCCGCAATACCATCTATAGTTCCGCTAGTCTGCTTACTTTCGTTAATTACAGATGCATTGTTTTGTGCTGTCTGCAGACTAATTCTACCTGCGGTGGTTGCTGCTGTTCCTGTTGACCACCCCGTATAAACTGGACGATTGAAAACATCATATTTAGTTATAAGCCACCCAGCAGTTGTTAAATCTGAAAAAGGAGAATTAGCAGGTCCTGTAGCCACAACTCTATCCAGTTTATCGTATACAATAAATTCCCATTGTTTACCTGGCAGTTTTTTCTCTACAAGTCTATTACGTCCATCATATTTATACTGATAACATAAATCATTAAAGATAGTCGCTGTAAGAGTACCATCGGCTTTTGGAGGTATTACATAGGTAAGATTTCCAAATTGATCATAAACATAATAAGTATCATGTTTTATCCCTGCATCATACGTTCTTTTTAAAACGACTTGTCCTTCTTTATTTTTAAATTCAATCGTAGAACCGTTTATTTCACTTGGAGTTCCAGCAGTATTTTCATCATATGTAACAGTTTTATAAAGCTGAAGAGGAGAACAATACCCGCCATCAACAAAAGATATATCATAGACTCCTGATCCGGAATTCCATGTTGTAACTGCTTTAAACAGCCTTACCTCGTTAGCTATGTTTGCCTGATAATCCATTTTTATCTCATGACCTGCTCCTAGTCTCCAGTCATTTCCAGGCGCAGCCTGTTTCAGAACTCTATTTAGTGGTGAAGATTCAAATTCTTTTTGGGAAAAAGCATTATAGGCAGGACTGATTATTTCTAATGGAAATTTTGCTGTATAATAATTAATCGTAGCAGTCGCAGCATTGGTTTTGAGATAACTATTACCTGTATTAGTAAAAGCATAAGGCAGATATTCTTTGTCCTGCCTTCCAAATGCATCATATTGAATATGAGTAACAATATCTGTATTAGAAGAATTTATTCCGTCTCCTTGTCCAATCCCAATAGTTTGTATCGGACGCCCTAATCCATCGTAATAAGTTACATTTTGAATAAGATTAGTTTTAACAAGACTATTTAAGCCTGCTGCAGATGTTGCTATTCTTGGATTAATAGTATATATAAAATTATTATCACTCATTGTTTGGGCAAATGTCTGAGCCGTTGCCAACAATACTAAATATATAAAGATGTATTTTTTCATACAATTTAAAAGTTTCATTTATTTAACTATTATTATTGAACCATACTGTCTAAACGAACATTTTGAATCTCCTGAGCAAGCACTGTAAATGTTTTAGAAAAAGAAAGCTGGTTTGCTGGTAAAACTACACTCTGTGTTAGGGTTCGGTTAGTCTCATTTAGGTGCAAATAAAAAATAGTAAAATTAAAAGTGGCTTGTGCATGTGTAGACATATTACATTTAACAGTAATAGTCATTTGGTTATTTTCTGAATCATAATCATAATCGAAATCATAAATTGGTGTTGATTGTGTACAAATTCCATTAGCATTTGCATAATTTTGACCATTAACATTTGCATCAACATCTGCCTTATTATCTGCATCTGCCTGTGATATTGTAGAAATATAAGTTCCTGCAGGAACATTATAAACTACAGAGGTTCCTGCTGATCCCCATCCGCAATCATTTTTAACATAAGATTTACTCTTAGCAACGCTAGAATAAATTGCTTTTGTACAATCTGTCTGTTGTCCTTTATAATTATAACAGTAACGCTGTAATACATTAAAGTTTTTATCTCTAACAAGCCATAATCTATTATTTTCATCATAACTGTAGTAAGTACCCGCTCCTTTAGGATCTATTATGCTGCTAATACCAACTAAAGGAATATAAGTATAAGTAGTAACCATTGCGTTTGGTAAAGCTGCTCTTAAACTATTTAGCGCTTCCTTTAAATTTGCTTCAGTATAAGTATTTGACTTTGTTATTACATCTGTCACTAAATTAGCAGGAATACTTGAATACGCCATATTTTCTATTTTAGCTATAGGCTGTGATTGATTATAGCCCCAAATTATAGAAACATTTGTTCCAACCTTATTATGATATTGAAGAATATTTCCTTTATTATCTCTTAAATCTATAACATCTTGCTCTTCCAGAGCCTGTGCGCCTACAGATGTAGAAATACTTTTCGATAATATAAGGCCCGAGCCAAAATCGTTATAATTGGATTGCTTAGTATTTATTAAAACATTGTCTCTATAGGTTTTCTCTGTTACTACTTCATCAATTCTATTTTTACTTACCAAATTAGTTAATATAGGCTGAGCAGATAATTGATTTGAAAAATATGGGTATGATTTTTCTATTTTCACATCTGAAAGTCCATTATGATATATTTCATTTGTTACAAAAGGAAGACTTGAATCATATTGGATATCCGTTGTAGTAGTGACTATATTATTATTTAAATATTTTGAATTTGTTTTTTTTGTCAAAAGATTTTGAGAAACCGGTATATTTGAAGTAACTGTGAATCCATAATCATTAGTAACATTAGTATCACAAAGACTATAATATTGTCTATAAAATGCATCTACTCCGGTTGATATTGGAAAGCTGTTAATTATTCGATATGTATATTCATTAATTTCCTGATCCAGAATTTGATTACTAGAATTATAAATTGTTTTGTTAATCAATTTTCCTCTTCTGTTTTCATTATCAATATAAGTTAGCATAGGATAAGCACTATTCTTCATAAAAAGACATTGACAATAAGTACAATCAGGCGTTACAGGTGTGCCTGATATACCTCTAACTCCTGGAGTATTAGGATACTCATTTGGAGAAGAGAATTCATATTTTGTATATCCAGTATTTACTTCTGTTTCAGTTATTTTCGAGTATCCTACAAAGCTCCCTGATGTAAGCTCAATACCTCCTTTAGGAATATCATATACAGAAAATGATTTTGCTACCATTGTATCTATATAAAAATCAATTATGTTAGCAAATTTTGGAATATTATTAATATACCCAGAGGATTTACCATTTTGATCTACATAAGTATAATCTATTTTTTTTGCAACATTATTATTATCCGTTAGTTTTTGAGATTTTATCCTTGCTCCTCCTGATAAATAATTTTGACCTAAATATTGAAATTGATTGTTTTCATACTCAAATTCAACACTCCCACCAGTTGGATAAGTAAGCTTCTTTAACAAACCTGTTAGCGAATAAGAATTAGGAATTAAACTATAATTTCCGGGTATAGTTTGAAAACTGTTATTGTTCACTAATGGGAACGGTAATACTGAATTCTCATTATTGTTTTTATAAAAAAATAAAGTTGGTGTTAACAGCACATTTGATGTTGTATTTGCAGCTCCATTATTATTATAGTAACCCAAATAATCTCGCTCTAAAGAACCTCTTCTAGGCAATTTATTGGTATATTCATATTCTAAGGTATAAGTATTAAATACAGTATTATAATTGCTGCCATAAACCTTAACATTTTCTAATTTTAGTCTTTTACAATCAGGATCTGTACAATTTTCTTTTGAATCGAAATAAGAATAATTAAGAACAAAGCGCTTGATAGTATTATCTTTTTTGTCTTTAACAATTATTTCTGTCAAAGCATTTTCACCTATATAATCCTGCCTGATCAAACCATATTGAAAAATTACAGTACCTTCATCAAATGCAATACTGGTTAATCTTTTTCTTTTAGGATTTTTCGTCATTGATGTCATCTTTAAATAATTGTAAGGATCACTTTCTAAATATGGCGTCAAGATGCACTTATTCAATTGATTTTCATTTTGTGAACTTATGGTTAAGTTTACTTTGGTATCAATTAAGATATTATTTTCTAAATTAGAATTACTATAAGTGTCATAAAGAAAATTTACCGTTTTATTTGTTTTATCGTCTTCAATTTTACTTAAATTCCAAGTATGTATTCTCTTATTATAATAATTAGCATGATAACTAAATACTAAATCCATATTCCCTGAACAAGATCCTGATGGCACGGGAATTGTTCCAAATGGACGATAAAAATTCTCATTTACTTCCTCTTCACTAAATTTATATTTAATTCCGTTTGTGTTAACAATATTGAATTCGTAAAAATCTTTAATTTTTTTTAAAGCTGTTACCTGATGATAAGGATTAGCATTTAAAACACTTAAATTATTCTCTCCTAAATTGACATAATTATAAAACCCAAAACCAGGGTTTTCTCTTTTATCAACAATCAGCGAGTTCATTTTTAAACCAGCATTGTCTAAAAAAGTAGTAACAAATCCTGTGTTGTTATTAGGATAAATATCCGTTTGATTGGTATTATTTGTAGTTATAAATTTAGAGCTAAGACCAGGAGCATTTACAATAAAAGTATCTGGTATATCTTTTTGTACATTTGGATCATTACTTGCTAAATATGTCCAATCCGCCCAAAAATGACCATTTTCACCATCTGTTTCGTTTTCATTTATATCCTCTCTATAAAGAAAAACAGGAGAATCGTTTGGAAAATTTGAATATCTATAATATGGAGAAAATAAAGGAATCGTTCCGTTTTTTTTTCTGTTATAACCTTGCTTCTTAATATAAGGCATGATATGAACTCCTGTGTCTCCTCCATCTAAATATTGGGTAGCAACAGTAACTTCATTATCTGGAACATCATTAACAATTCTAATAATATTTCCTCCAGCATTTAAAACCCAACCTAAACCTACAGAAGAAGCCCTATCATCAACCTTTATACCGCTTGAATCGTAATTCAAACTAATTGGAATATTAATATTACCTGAGATAATCTCATAAATAGGGATTTTAACATCCGTTTTACCTGTATATAAGTTTACTTCACTAATATTATACTTTTGAAAAGCCATAACATCTGGTGATGCGCTAAATATTTTTTCTGGAACTGGATTTATAATCTGACTATTATAATTTTGAGAAAAAATGCTGAAATTATTAAATAATAAAATTAATAATAAATAGTAAAGGTGTTTTTTTTGGAGTATTTTCATTATTCGCTTACTTATTGTTTGAATAAAATCTAAAATTATTTTTCTATACTGAGACAAATCGATTTATTAGATTTCACATTTAACCAACTAGTTGTCAATATGTTAATTTACTTGATTTTAAAATTATTTTTTAAACAGTTTAGGAAGCAATAATACTAAAAAAAGAACAATATCTTAAGTAAATATTAACATTTAAATTGCCACAAAAAGATTTTTATAAAAGCTTAGATCTATATCGATTTTGGTATAAAAAAAACCGTTCATTTCTGAACGGTTTTTTTTATACCAAAATATATTTTATCGAATCTATAACTTAAGCTCTAAACAAAGCATACTTATTATAGTTATACAAAACCTTATCATAAGGAACATAAAGAGAAACAATTTTCTCAGTCGATTCATCAAATTTAATTCCGTTGTGTTTTCTGAATAAGTAAATTTCTCTCAAACAGTTTGATAAACTTTGGTGAATTTCACTTGTAAAAGTTGGCAGTTTTTTGTCTCCAACCAAAAGGTCAATTTGATAATTCGAGCTGCTTTTTGATAAGTTATTACCAATAATTCTGATTGTAAATGTGGTTGACTTTCCGTATTGTTCACCTTGATATTGTAGTGTCATAATTTTATAGTAAAAAGGTTAGTATTTTATGTTTAAATTTTCTTTAGAATTGAATCCAATCTTAAAGTTATAAAAAATATTAATGCTTTATAAAAACCCGCATCAAAATAATTTAAGCAAAGTTAATATAAATTCTATTTACTGCATTTTTTTACACCAAACTAATTAATTCCAAATACCAGCTTTTCCTTTTTGAGTAATATTATTAGCAAACAAAGGCGTTTCTTCATTATTATGAGCTTCTAAATTTTGCAGCATCTGGCTTTTCACTAAACTTAAATCAGTAATATTTAATGATTTCAGCACCGCCAAAAACTCAGGAGTTGCGCTAACAGCAACATGATTATGAAGTTCACACTGATCATTTGATATCGGGACAATTTTAAGTTCCCAGGTCACTCCTATTTTTGTTGTGCCTAAAGGCGAAATCGAATCAGAAACAGAATTTACTCTGCAATGGTTTTTACTTCCAATTTCTTCAACATAATGCTGTACTAAAAAATTATCTGCAACTTTTTCTACATTGATAGACATTCGCTTTCCATCTTCAGAAAATGAAACTCCACTGGCAATATGCGACTTTGAACACGATTGATATTCAAAATCCTTTAGAGTAAACAGCCATTCGGTAATATTTATTTTTTCTGCAGGACAATCAATAACCGCCTTTGCAGTACATTCAGCAAGTATTTCCATCTTTATGATTCTAAAATGTTTATAAATTCTTGTGCAGATAAAAGTGAATGTCCATAACTCGGAAAATTAATTTCTACAGTTGCGATTATCTCGTCCTGATTAAAAGAACCTATTCCATCTTTGATCAAAGTAACGTGATATCCTAATTCTACGCCATATCTTGCCGTTGAATCAATACAAGTATTGGCTCTCATTCCGGCAATTACAATATGGTCTAAATCATGAATTTTTAAAAGAAAATCCAAATCAGTATTAGCAAAACCACTTGCTGTCCAATGGTTTTGAGCTATTAAATCTCCCTTCTCCGGCAGCAAATCCGGATGAAATTCTGCACCCCAGCTTCCTTTTTCAAAAAGAGTTAAATTTTTGCTTCCGTTATGTGATGGAGAAAAATATTTCCATTTCAAATAATCTTCTTTTTGCGTTTGACGATGCGGCACATAAATTACTTTAATATTATGTTTTCTAACCGCAGTCAATAAGCTTTTTAGGTTTGCAATAATATTGTTGCTTTCCACGGTTTCTTTTACAAAAGGCCAAAGTTTTCCTTTTTCGGAAAGAAAATCATTATAGGGATCAACTAATAATAATGCAGTTCGGTGGTTTTGATACTTACTCATAGTTTTGAATTTTAAAAATTAGAAATAACTGATTCCAAAATTCAAACCCAAACATAAGTCGTTGATATTTAATTATTTAAGAAACAACAACGAATTGATATTCCGCTGAAAATCATCGTATTAACGAAATATCAAAAATATATTTCTCCTAAATTATATAACAAAAAAAGCTGTAACGAATTACAGCTTTCATATTTTTAAATACCTGATCGTCAATAATCAAGTAAAATTTCATAAACAAATTAGTTCACAATATTGCTTTCCGTTTTTCTTTCTTCATTTACATCTAATAAAAACAAATTCCCATTTTCATCAAACATTGTCATATTCAAAGCATCTAATAAAGTAAGATTTTTTGAAACCGAGCCTGTGAATTTGTTATAGGAAAGATTCATTTCTGAAAGGTTAGGCATTTTTTCTAATTCCTTAGGAATCTCACCACCAAAACTATTATTGTATAAACTAAAATTTTGGAGAATATTCAAATTAGAAATATCTGAACTTACGGCGCCAGATAATCTATTATTATTTAATAACAGAATTTTTAAAGTCGAAATTTTATACAACGAACTTGGCAAAACACCTGCAATTTGATTATCAAACAAACAAAGAATTTCTAATTGATTTAGTTTTCCAATTTCCTGTGGTAATTCACCGGAAATATTATTCTTAAAAAGTTCCAGATCTTTCAAATTCTTCAAATCGCAAATACTTCCCGGAATTGCACCAGACAACTGATTACCGGAAACATTTAAAACCTGAAGCTCTTTAAAATTACTGATTGAATTTGGTAATTGTCCTTTAAGATTATTTTTATGAAGATCAACTGCCACTAAATTTACAAGCTCAAAAAATTCAGCAGGCAATTCTCCTTGCAAATTATTATCTGCTAAATTTAAAGAAGTTACTTTTCCGTTTTCGGCATAAACTCCATACCAGGTTGAGACTGATTGTGATAAATCCCATTTTATTTTCCACTGCGAACCATTCGTCGCGTGATATAATTTAATTAGCGCGTCTTTCTCTTTATCTGAAACAGTATCTGCAAAAATATTAAGAGAAAAAACAAATGCTAAAAAAAGTGTTGCAAGGCTTTTCATAACAGATTTGGGGGATATGTTTTTCTGCTTCAAAATTAGTTAATTACTAGATATAAAGCGACTTATGTCGATAAAGTGTTAATAAATAAAAAATTCGTCTTACTTTTCTTCTTTATAAAATATCGAAATCGTTATAGTTTTTTAACTATTTTTGAAACAACTAATTACAAAAACCTATATTATGGAAAAAATTAACCTAATTACATTTTTCGTTGCCGCGATTGTGACACTCATAATCGGTTTTATTTGGTATCATCCAAAAGTTTTTGGAACAATCTGGATGAGAGAGAATAATTTTACTGAAGAAGATCTGAAAAAAGGAAACATGCTCAAAATATTTGGGTTTACGTACATTTTTTCAGTAATGCTTTCAATGGCTTTAATGTCGTTTACCATTCATCAGTCTGGCGCTATCGGAATGATTGGCGGCCCGCAATTTATTGAAACGGCAAAACCATCTTTCCACGCTTTCATGGCTGATTACGGAACTGCATTTCGTACTTTTAAGCATGGTGCGCTGCATGGATTTATGTCGGGATTGTTTTTTGCATTTCCTATAGTCGGAATTAATGGTTTATTCGAAAGAAAATCATGGAAATACATCTTTATTCATGCCGGATATTGGATGCTTACTCTTACTATAATAGGCGGTATTGTTTGCCAGTTTGCCTAAATTATAAATAGTATAAACCCGTTTGAAGCCAAAACTCAAACGGGTTTTTCTTAATAATAACTTAAAGAAAATGAGTTATTACAAATATTATCTAATTTTGAAGAAATTAGCTCACACTTTTGAATACAACTTATTCTTTTCAAATCTATAACAGCGCGTCATTACTACCCTTAGAATGGAATTCGCTGGCTGCAGATAATATTTTTTTGACACGGGAATATCTCGAAGTACTGGAAAACTCTTGTCCGGTAAATATGATTTGTCATTTTATCGGAATTTTTGAAGAGGAAAAACTTATTGGAATTGTTTTAACCCAATTTTTATTTGCCGAAAAACTGGAATCGTTTGGCGAACGCGATCAATGTTTAAAAACATCTGTTCGTAATTTTGCTTTAAAAAATTTCGCTTCCCACGTATTATTTGTTGGAAACAATATGCTAACGGGACAGAATGCTTTTGTTTTTGATAAAAACGTAAAAGAATCAAAAGCTCTAAAAACGCTTCATAAAGCTATTAATCAGCTTAAAAAGGATTTAAAAGAAAGCGGAAAGAAAGTTCACATCACCAGCATAAAAGATTTTACTGCAAAGGAAATTGAACCTTTGCAAGCTGAATTTAAAAACAATTATACGTTTTCGACACAGCCCAACATGGTTTTTAAAATCAGCGAAAATTGGAAAACAGAACAGGATTATGTTGATGCATTGTCAAAAAAATATCGGGACCAATACAAACGCGCACGCAAAAAATCTGAAGGAATAGAAAAACAGCAAATGTCTTTATCTGACATTCGAAAATATGAAGATGTTATTTATGATTTGTATTTTCATGTGGCTAAAAATGCGCCTTTCAACACTTTTTTTCTGGCCAGAAACCATTTCAGTTTTTTTAAAGAAATCATGAAAGAGGACTTTTTACTTTATGGTTATTTTTTAGATGAAAAACTAATTGGCTTTAATACGCTGATCAAAAACGGAGAAGTCATGGACACTTATTTTTTAGGTTATGACGAAAGTGTTCAGCGCGAAAAAATGTTGTATTTGAACATGCTTTACGATATGATTGCCTATTCTATTAAAAAGGGATTTAAGGAAATTGTTTTTGCCAGAACTGCTCTTGAAATTAAAAGCTCTGTTGGGGCAAAACCTGTAAAAATGTACGGTTTGATCACACATAGTAATGCCTTAATCAATCATAATATTGCAAGGTTTTTCAATTATTTAGAACCAAAAACAGAATGGCAGGAACGTAATCCGTTTAAGTAACAGCTTTGACAAAGTTTAAAACCTTGTCAAAGATTAAGGAACTGCCAGTTTCATTTGTTTGTGCAGAATATGAATTTCTAATTCCTTTTGCGCTCCGCAATATTCACCATCAATTTGAAAATGAACTGGAATATCTGTTTTTATTTCAGCTTTGTCTGTCGAAATAATTACAATATCTTCAGAATCTATTGGCATGTTTCCGGTAATAATTTTTCCAATTAATAACAAGTCCAGACTTTTTAAAATCACCAATTCAAATTTTCCGTCGTTCATGGAACCATTTGGGTTAATGACTACACCAGTTCCGTATTTCTGTGAATTAGCAATAACAATCATTCTTGCGACATGATCAACGGTTTTATTGTTTGCTGATATGGTTGCTACAAAAGGTTCATCAGATTCTGTTAATGTGGTAAAGGCTTGCAACGCATAACCCCAAAAACCTCTTACATCACTTTCTTCATAATTTTTGACCAGATTGGCATTCAAACCAAGATCGCTTAAATGGATACTTTTTTTGCCGTTTATACAAATCATATCCATTTCGATATAATGATGCAGAAAAGCAATTTTAAGGTTTTCTTCGATTCCGGCAGGCAGGTTTAAATCGACCGAAAGTCCGTTTGCAGATCCGGCTGGCAAAATTCCGATAATTACATCGTGTTCTTCCATAGCTTCGGCAACCATTTTTATGGTTCCGTCACCGCCGGCAACTATAATTCGTTCCGGCTTATATTGATTATAAAGTGCTTGTATTTCTTTTAAATCATTTTTGCCTGTCGTTTCATAAACTTCCAAATCAAAATGATTTGTCGCCGCAAACTCCTGAACAGCCTCAATTAAACTTGATTTATCAAGATCTCCCGAAATAGGGTTTACAACAAATATGATGTTCTTTTTCAAAATTTTATTTTTAAAACCAATTAAAATAATTAATTTACATGTTATATAAATATACGTAATTAATGAAACCAATTTTACAATTATATCGGGGTTATGCCAATGAGGAAGAATTAATTGTGATGGGGCATGTCTTTAAAAGAACGTATGATTATGATTTCCAGAAGAAAAGCCTAAAAAATGCACGCTCAGTTGTTAACCAATTCAGAATAAAAACAATTGAAAATTTTGATGTTTACCTAAAATGCGGCAATCAGGAAATCCACACCAAAACGCTGGACGATGGTTATTTTAAGTTTTGTATTCCGCTTGAAAAGGAAAGTCCTTTTGGATGGATTGAATACGAAGTGAGCATCAAATATGGAGGTAAAACTATTATTTCAAAAGGAAGTTATATACGTCCGCATAAGGGAAATCTAGGAATCATTTCTGATATCGACGATACTTTTTTGGTTTCGCATACGCAGAATATCTTCAAAAAAATGTACATCTTACTTTTCAAAAATGTAAACGACAGAAAAGTTTTTAAAGATGTTGTCCCTCATTATCAGGCTTTAAGTTCGGCCGGACGACACAATAAAGAAGAAGAAAATGCTTTTTTTTATGTTTCGAGCAGCGAATGGAATTTGTACCGATTTATTATAGAATTTACCAAAATACATAATCTGCCGCGCGCCGTTGTTTTATTGAAAGATATTAGACGTGGAATTACTGATTTTTTCATGAGCGGACGTGGGAATCACGATCATAAATTTGATAAAATAAAGCATGTTTTAGAGTTTTATCCTAATCTTAAATATGTTTTATTGGGAGATGATTCGCAGCACGATCCGGTTTTATACGAGCGAATCTGCAAAATTTTTCCGGTTACTGTAATTGCTGTTTATATCAGACAAACCGGAAAAAGTAAAAAAAAGGAAGTCAAAAAGATCATGAAAAATTTAGAATCGCTTGATGTTTCTGTTTGTTATTTTAAAGAAAGCAGCGAGGCGATTGCGCATTCCAGATCTATTGGGGTTATTAAATAAGTTTTGCTGCTGATTATGGCACACGGATAACACTAATTTAAACAGATTTTTTTATTTTTTAATGTAAAGAAAAAGACCTTTATCAAATTTTGAAACTTTGACAAAGGCCTTAAATATGTGTTTCAGAAACTGAAAACTGAGACTGCGACTGAAAACTAATTAAGCATTAAAATTATCAATCTCTTCCTGAACAACTTCCCAGTCTATAAGTAATTGCTCTAAATCTTTTTTCTTTTTGTTGTATGCTGTAAAAAACGATGCGTCTTCGATGTGTTTGTCGTAATTAGAAGCAAGCATTTTATCATCATGCTGAATGTCTTTTTCTAATTGCTGAATCTGACTTTCAATTTTACTCAATCGGTTTTGAAGTGCTTTTCCTTTTTTCTGATCTTCGTATGATGCTTTGTTTGTTTCTTTCGGAGCAGCCGCTTTTGCAACATCTTTTTTCTCCACTTCACGCATGTTTTCAAGATTGCGCTGTTCTAAGAAATAGTTGATATCTCCTAAATATTCTTTGATTTTTTGATCTTTAAATTCGTAAACGATATTAGACATTCCCTGAAGAAAATCCCTGTCGTGAGAAACTAATAATAAAGTTCCGCCAAATTTTTGAAGTGCTGCTTTCAAAACATTCTTAGATTTAATGTCTAAGTGATTTGTAGGCTCATCCATCAGCAATACATTGATTGGCTGTAATAATAACTTACAAAGTGCCAAACGGTTACGTTCACCTCCAGAAAGTACTTTTACTTTTTTCTCAACATCATCACCACGGAAAAGGAAAGATCCCAACATATCACGTACTTTCATACGATTGGTGTCTGTTGCGGCATCTTCCATTGTTTGAAGCAAAGTGATTTCGCCATCAAGATATTCTGCCTGATTCTGAGCAAAATATCCTAATTGTACATTGTGACCTAATTTAATAGTTCCGTCGTATTCAAATTCGTTTACAAGCGCTTTGATGAAAGTAGATTTTCCTTGTCCGTTTTGTCCAACAAAAGCAATTTTACTGCCTCTTTCAACAAGTAAACTTATGTCTTTTAAAATTGTTTTGTCTCCGTATGCTTTTGTAACATTTTCTGCTTCAATCACTACTTTTCCAGGTTCTTTTGAAACTGGGAACGAAATATTCATTACAGAATTATCGTCTTCATCAACTTCAATTCTTTCTACTTTATCTAACTTTTTAATTAACGATTGTGCCATCGAAGCTTTTGAAGCTTTCGCACGGAACTTTTCGATTAATTTTTCTGTTTCTTCTATCTTTTTCGCCTGATTCTTTTGAGTCGCTAATTGCTTTTCACGAATTTCATGGCGAAGTTCTAAATATTGAGAATAAGGTTTATTAAAGTCGTATGCTTTTCCTAAAGAGATTTCGATGGTACGGTTTGTAACGTTATCAAGGAACATTTTATCGTGCGATACAATTACAACAACTCCGGGATAATTGCGAAGAAAACTTTCCAACCAAATGATACTTTCGATATCCAAGTGATTCGTTGGCTCATCCAGAAGCAATACATCATTTGACTGTAATAATAATTTAGCCAACTCTATACGCATTCTCCAACCTCCTGAAAATGTTTCGGTTTGGTTGTTAAAAACTTCTCTTTTGAAACCTAATCCTAAAAGAATTTTCTCTGTATCTCCAACATAATTGTAACCTCCAAGAAGCTCAAAACGATGTGTATAATCAGATAAATCTTCAATAATCTGTCCGTATTCTTCACTTTCATAATCGGTTCTGGTAACCAATTGATGATTGATTTCTTCTAATTTTTTCTCTACAATTTTAATTTCGGTAAAAGCTTCATAAGCTTCTTCTAATACGGTTCTTCCACGTTCAAAATCAATATCCTGACGTAAAAATCCCATTTTGATATCTTTCTCCTGAGAAATAACTCCTGAATCCGGAGCAAAATCTCTTGCTAACATTTTAAGCATTGTCGATTTACCTGCTCCGTTTTTACCAACAAGACCTACGCGGTCGCCGGCGCCTAAACGAAAAGTAACTTCTTCAAATAAATATGTTCCTCCAAAAGAAACCGAAAGATTGTGTATATTAAGCATTAAATTGTTGTTTAAAGTTTAAAGTTTCATGTTTTGATACCTTAAACAGAGAATGAAAATTGTAAATTTGCGTTACCCAGATAAATGGTAATGTAAATTTTTTGCAAATGTTAAAAAAAGGATCCAAACTAAATAGTATTTTAACAGGAAGTTGTCCAAAATGCCAAAAAGAGAGCATGTATTCAGACAAAAATCCGCTTCATTTGACTAAAGTTCTAAAAATGAACGACAATTGCAGTCATTGCGGTTTAAAATATCAAATTGAACCTTCGTTTTTTTATGGTGCAATGTATGTGAGTTACGGATTAAATGTTGCAGTGGGAATTGCTGCCTTTATTGTTTCATTTGTGTTTTTCGGAGCAAGTATTGGAGAATCTTTTATCGCAATTGTTATTACATTAATTGTTTTGTTTCCGTTTGTTTTGCGACTTTCCCGAAATCTATATATTAATATGTTTATTTCTTACGATCCTAAGGCCGGTCAGGAATAAGGGATTTCAAATATCTTTTATGAAAGCGTTTTATATCGGCTTCCCTGTCTATTGGAGTTCCATTTTCAATATTGTCATACAACATTTTTGCCAAAGCCGGACCCAGCATTACACCGCGGGTTCCTAATCCGTTAAGTAGATGAACAGATTTGTATACTTCATGAGTACCAACCAGAGGTCTTCTGTCTGCAACTGTAGGTCTAACTCCTGCAAAATGTTTTACAATTTCAAAATCGCAGGTAATAATCTCTTTAATACGATCTAAAAGTTCTTGTTTGCCTTCTTCCGTTGGAAGATCTGTTTTGTCATGCCAATTGTAAGTTGCACCAACTTTATACAAATTACCGCCTATTGGCAAAATAAAAACGCTTGTATTAACAATTACATCTAATTTTAAATTAGGTGCATTTATTAAAAACAATTCACCTTTTGTTCCATCCAAAGGCAGATAATTAAAATACGGATTTTTATGCAGTCCAAAACCTTCAGCAAATATAATATGACGGGCTTTAATGTTTTTATACTGAATTCCTGAATCATGAAAATCTAAAAAAGAGCTATGAAAAGATTCTTCCAGAAGGAAATCATTCTTCTTTAAATATTCTCTATAACTTTCTAGTAATTGCCCGGTTTTTACATATCCTGTATGCAAAACTTCACCATAATCATAAGGAGAATCAATACTTTGGTATTTTTTAGTAATTAGTTTTGTGGATAAAAAGGGAGCTAAGTTAATTTTATCAGAAGCAGCAAACCAATTATTCTGTTCTTCAATTGAAAAAAACTTTCTAAGAATGGGCATTTTAAAGTTGAATTTTTCCTGCAGTTTTTCTTCAACCTGTTCATAGAACTCATTCATTAAGACCAAATGTTCTTTAGCATTCCAAACTTCACTGAAACGTTTCAAAATAACCGGATTATACAAACCTCCCGCAATTCGGGAAGAATTTTGAGATTTGTCATCAACAACTAAAATAGACTTATTGTTTTTAAGGGCAACTTCTGCAAAAGAAATCCCAGCCAGCCCAGATCCCACGATTAAATAATCAAGCATTATGAATGTATAGATAAAATAAAAAAACTCTTACTGCAAAGGTAGTAAGAGTTTTTCTTATAATTGGTTTAGATCTTTAGTAGTTCCACATATCTTCTTCGAAGTTACGAATCTTCTCTTTTACTCTTTCAGATTCTAACAACTGATTTTGTGCATTATCTTTCATGTAATCTTTAATTTCACGATCTCCATACATATTCTCCTCTTTGTAAATAACTGCGTTAAAACGTCTTGAATTAAGTATTTGATCAAATGAAATTGGAAGTGCCGAATTACTGTCGTTAAAAGCTTTTGCTTCATGAAGTACTGTTCGGGCATTTGGGAAGAAAACCCAGAATAGTTCAATATAGTCTTTTTCGTCACTATTCATCGTATAAACATCTGGTGTTACGGGACAAATTCCAAGCAAACGATATTTCAATTCACTTTGGCGTTTATCAAAATACCAATATCCTTTTACTTTGTATTGTGAAACATCGGCAGCTGTAAGATCTTGTCTTAAAATATATTCAGCAGGAACAGTTCTTGTTGGACCTATAGTTTGGTCAACATAATTTACCACTTTCTTTTTACCAGTACCCGTTACCACTTTTTTCTTTACAACACGTGTTTTAAAATCATCAGGATATTGATTTATAAGTTCCCTACCTGCATCCGTTGTATCAACACGGGTTAATGAACCTTCAATGTCTTTCATGGATTTTTTGGTATTGAAATAACTATCTGTATAAACTTCAGTTATTTTTCCTTGTCTGATTCCTTTGGTCAAAACATCATAAAGTGAACGTCTGTCTGAGCCAATATTGACAGTATCTACAGGAAAATATAAAGGAAAATTGATTTTTTCATTTAAATCAATAATCTCCCAGGTAGTTTTTGCCATTAAAACATCACGATCATCTACATAGCCATAAGCTAAAGGCTTATCATTATCAGAGATAAGCTGCGCAGCTGTTTTAAGCCCAATTTGATCTGCTGTTTTAGCATTAAGTAAATTAGATTGAGCATTAGAAATAATACCGCCAGCGATAAAAACAATAACCATTAAAAAACTTTTCACTTTCATCATAATATTTTTTATAATAAACCTAAACGCAGTTTGATGTGTAATATTGTTATTTTTCTTACAATAATATCAATTTGTAGAAATTATAATTACAAATTTAAAAATTAATTTTAATTAACGTTTAGCTAACATACAATAAATATTTTACAAAACGCTATAAATCTGATCATTACAAAACAAAATCATACCTTTTGTAATATCTTTCCCTGCTATTTTGCTTTTTTTTAAAATTTAAAGCTTAATAAAATTTATATAAGATAGCATTAAAAGTGTTGCCATCTGATCAAAAAAAAACTCTCACTACGTTAGCAGTGAGAGTTTTTCTTATAATTTAATTTTAAAACTTAGTAGTTCCACATATCTTGTTCGAAGTTACGAATCTTCTCTTTTACTCTTTCAGATTCCAATAACTGATTTTGTGCGTTATCTTTCATGTATTCTTTGATCTCACGATCTTGGTACAAGTTTTCTTCTTTATAAACAATCGCATTAAAACGTCTTGAATTTAAAATCTGATCGAATGAAATTGGCAGAGCCGAATTGCTGTCATTGAAAGCTTTTGCTTCGTGAAGGACTGCACGAGCATTTGGGAAGAAAACCCAAAATAATTCGATATAATCCTTTTCGTCACTGTTCATTGTGTAAACGTCCGGAGTTACAGGACAAATTCCAAGTAAACGATATTTTAATTCACTTTGACGTTTATCAAAATACCAGTATCCTTTAATTTTATACTGAGTAACATCTGCAGCAGTAAGATCTTGCTTTAAGATATATTCAGCAGGAACTGTTCTTGTTGGTCCAACTGTTTCGTCTACATAAGTAACAACTTTCTTTTTACCAGTACCAGTAACAACTTTTTTCTTCACAACACGTGCTTTATAGTCATCTGGATATTGGTTGATAAGTTCTCTACCAGCATCTGTTGTGTCAATACGAGATAAAGCACCCTCGATGTCTTTCATAGATTTTTTAGTATTGAAATAACTATCAGAATAAACCTCAGTTATTTGGCCTTTTCTAACGGCTTTCGTCAAAACATCATATAATGAACGTCTATCAGAACCAATATTAGCAGTATCTACTGGAAAATACATAGGGAAGTTGATCTTTTCATTTAAGTCAATAATCTCCCAAGTTGTTTTACCCATCAAGATATCTCTATCATCAACATAACCGTAAGCTAAAGGCTTATCATTATCAGAGATAAGTTGCGCAGGAGTTTTAAGCCCAATTTGGGCAGGCGTTTTTGCATTTAGCAAATTTGATTGCGCATTAGAAGCAAAACCTCCAGCGATTAGAACAATAGCTATTAAAAAATTTCTTACTTTCATCGTGGTATTATTATAAATATTGACTGAAGATTTCAGTACTTAATTATTGTATTTCATAAATTACCGGAGCAGTTCTTGGCAATAAATAACTACCAGCTCCAACAAGTTTAGTTTTAATTTCAGAAATAGTAACTTGATCTCCTTTACCTGCTCTTGAAAGTACTTGCTTACATTGTGCATTTAATCTATTACCAGTAACAACAACTGTAGGCTGTCCAGCAATTTTCATGTTAAATCCAACAACATCTAAACCAACTTCAAAATCAAAATCAAGCAATTTAGCACCAATAGTAGCAATTTCTAAGTTAGATCTAGGTCCTTTAACAACACCCATTTCACCTCTAATTGTACCTGTTGGCCCAGGAATACCTTTAATTCTGAATGATTTCTTATCAGTAACTTTATCTCCGTTTGGTAATGTTCCTGTTACAGAAATTGTAGCTTCTGTACCTGAACCCGGGCTCATGTTATATTTACCTGGTTTACCAGCTGAAGATAATCCTGGAGCGCTAGCAGAAATTTTGTTAGCATCAACTCCTGCAAATGATACAGAGATTGGGTTAACAACTCCTCTATACACTACATTCATTTTATCAGCAGAAATCGTAGCTGAGTTTGGTCTTGGAACTACAACGTAAGTTCCTTTGAATTTTAATGGAATGTTTTTACCATCTTCTAAGAAAGTAAATTGACCATTAATGTTTTGTTCACCTACACCACCAGCAGTTAAAGAGATAACAGCTTGTCCGTTAACAATTTGTCCAGGACCTTGGAATGAAGTTGGTTTTGTGTTTTCGTCATAACGACCTAAAACTACTTTACCTGTAACTTTTTCTCCTTGGAAATAAGCATTTTTATCTAAAACAACGATTGCCTGATAGTTGCTATAAGAAGCAGCAGCAACTGCAGCTTTTCCTAAAGCACTGTTGTAAACATCAGTTTCTGCTTTTTTAACGTCATTTTGCCAAGCTGAAAGTTTAGCAGCAGATGCAATTGCAGGGAAACCTTTAAAGTGGTAAGCTAAGTATTTTTCTTTTATACCTTCTTTGTTTTTTACTTCAGAAACATCAAATTTCTTTTCAACTTCTGCAATAATGTTAGCATACTTTTTATCTGTTCCTAAAGCAGCTTTTAAGTCTGCTTTGTATTTTTCGATTTTAGCGATAATTTCGTTACCTTTTTTAGTGTAACCGTCTCCTGTAAACCAGTCGTCGATGTTATCACCTCTATCCATAGCTTCGTATGGTAGTTTTCCAGTTTCTTTTTCAACCTCAAATCCTTTGATAGACTGAGCTTTTAAAGTACCGATATAATCGTAAAATTCTTTTGAGATTCCTTCAACTTTGTGTGCAGTTTCTGCTGCAGTAATGAACTCTCCTTTTGCTTCAGCAGCTTTTTGATCTAAAGATTGTAATAAGCCTTCGTTTGTTGTAACTGAAGTAGTATTTGCAGCTTCAAATTTTTCGTTCATCAAACCAAAAGCAGAAATTACTTCTTTTGATACGTTCATTGCTAACATCGCGATGAAAACCAGATACATCAGGTTAATCATCTTCTGTCTAGGGGTTAATTTTCCTCCTGCCATTTTTTTCTAATTAGTTCTTATTAATAATTTTAATATAATAGTTAAAAACTAATTATCCTTTGTTACTCATTGCAGAAAGCATACCACCATAAACACTGTTTAAAGAAGCAATGTTTGCAGTCATAGACGCCATTTGCTCTTTTAATTTAGATGCGTTATCAGCGATTTCTTTATTAGCTTCAGCATTTCTTGCTGCACTTTCTAATTGTACTTTGTATAAACTGTTTAATGATTCCATTTGAGCAGCAGCAACAGATAATTCTTCAGAATATTTCTTTTGTCCTGCAATAGAGTCTACTGTTGGAGAGATTGCTTTAGCAGCTCCTTCGAAGTTTTTGATGCTGTTTCCTAAGCTTGCCATTAACTCACCGTCAACTTTAGCTTCTTTTAACATTGCATCTAATTTTTGAGATAATAATCCCTGGGCATCAGTTGATTCAGGTTTATCCGCTTTTTTTCTAGCTTGTCCGTTAGCTAATTCTGGGTAAACAAGAGTCCAATCCAACTCGTCTTCAACTGGTTCAAAAGCAGATAACGCGAAGATTAACGCCTCAGTTAATAAACCTACTGAAAGCATAACTGTTCCTGTTAATGGTCCAATTTCAAAGTGAGTAATTTTGAATAATGCTCCAACGATTACTACTGCCGCTCCCATACCATAAGCGAAATTCATTGCTTTTTTACTTAATAATGCCATAATAATTTTTTTTTAGGTTTTAATTTTAAAATAGATTCGATTTGGTTATTGTATTGATTGAATTATAAATTACTATTTCTTTTTACCAGTTCCGTTTCCGGTTACTTGAGTTCCCATGTAATCTTGTACAGTTCTGAAACCGATATAACTTCTTGCAGAATCAGCATATTCGTGGTCACGAGTACTTACTTGTAGGAAGTAAGCAACATCTTTCCAAGAACCTCCACGAACCACTTTTCTTTGGTTCTTTCCGTCAATTACGTTAGGGTTCATTGTAGAAACGTACTCGTATGCGTTTGGATTATAAGCTGAATCTGTCCACTCTGAAACGTTTCCTGCCATGTTATATAATCCGTATCCGTTTTGCTCGTAAGATTTTGCTTCAACAGTATATAAAGCTTCATCGGCAGCATAATCTCCTCTGTTAGGCTTAAAGTTTGCCATGAAACATCCTCTGTCACTCTTCGTGTAAGGACCACCCCAAGGATAAGTTCCAGACTCCAGACCACCTCTTGCAGCATACTCCCATTCTGCTTCTGTTGGAAGTCTGAATGCGTTAACCAGGTCACGCCCTTTTTTCTTAGATTTAATGTAGCTGTTTTTGTTTAAAGTTCTCCAGGCACAGAATGCTTTAGCTTGTTTCCAAGTTACACCTACTACTGGATAATCTCCATAAGCTTTATGCCAGAAATAATCATTATGCATTGGCTCATTATATGAATATGCGAAATCTTTAATCCAAACTGTAGTATCCGGGTAAACACTAACTTGTTCAGTTTTAACGAAGTCTTTTCTTTTTCCAACTTTAGCTTTTGCAGCAGCCTGAATATCCATCCAAGAATAACGGAATTTCAATTTATTTACGTCAATTGTTCTTAAACCATTGTATGATTCTTCAATTGGTAAATACATAGAATCCATTACTTCAGCATAATACTCATCTGGATAAGCTTTAGTATCTCTAATTAACTTAACTTTTTTGTTTAATTTTCTACCAGCATACGGATCATCTTTTGTTCCTACACTATAGTAGTTATCATACATGTACTTATCGTAAGCTGTCATTTTATCCGGCTCAGAATCATTAAATGCATAATCAGCAATACTTCCTCCTTTAGCACCTTTACCACCAGTACTTTTTTGACCTGTTTCATCAGCCAAAATAGCAAGACGTACTCTCATTGTAGAATCTTTTACCCATTCTACGAATTGACGGTACTCACTGTTAGTAATCTCAGTTTCGTCCATATAAAATGATCTAACTGTTACTGTTTTAGTAGGAGCATCTTCTACGTTAGCTAAATCAGCGTCTGATTTACCCATGATAAAAGATCCACCAGGAACTAATGTCATTCCATAAGGCTTCTCGGGATGCCATTTCCCTCCTGTAACACCAACTAATTCACCTTTGTCACCTGACTTACCACAGCCGATTACTAGTGTTAACATTGCTGCAAATGCAATAAACTTCTTCATATAAATTTGGGATTATCTATTCATTATTAAAAGTCCGTAAACGTATTTATTATTTATCTAAAAAACAATACTACTTGCGAAATTTATTTTACCGTTCAAAAATAATGTTAAATAAAATAAAAAAAAAATATTTCATCGACAAACTGATTAAAAAAATCGACGTAAAACGTTAAATTTTATAATATATAAACCTTATCTTACTAAATTTTTTAACAATATTTTGAAAAACTTGAAAAAATTAAGATTTTCATTAAAATTTTCTTCTACAAAGCGTTTTTTCTTTGTGCTTTCCACCATCTTTCTGGCAATTCCTGATTACAAGCGCTCAAATATTCTTCATAAGAACACGGTAATAACGTATTTCTTTTTAGTTTATTGCTGCCGTTTGTTTCAAATGGAATCTCGATCCACCAACGCTCTGTTTTGTCACTTTTATAAAAAACCAGCTCCTCCTCTTCTAAAGGAACAATATATTTTAAATAATTTGTTCTGCTTCCAAATGGATATTCTTTTGAACGATAATGATATCCTTCAATAAAATACCAAACTATCTGAGCCACAATAGGTGCTTCTGCAACTGTACTATTATGATTAAATACTCCAAAAGAAGATACTTTATCACTAATTCCCGCATATCGTGCCAAAGAACAAATCTCTTTTCCATTGAAACCATTTGGTTCAAATGTAATAGTATTTCCTGAAGCTGAAGACTTTACCGAATTCAAATCGATACTAACTAAATCAGCATCTCTAAAAACAGGTTCTGCCAGCGCTATTTTGTTTGAGATTTCACCCAAACGGTAAGCATCAAAAAACAATTTTTCAATTAAATCAATTTCTTCCTGCGAATTATAGTACGTTTGGTATCCTATATTACAGTAATTGAAAAGATTATTAGGCTCATCAATTATGATTTTTGTTAAATATGAATTAGCCGAAACTGTTTCATCTTCTTTACCAAAATCAAATCTGTTATCTACAGCAACCATATTTACCATTTGCTCTAAATCATCATATGCGCGATATAAAGCGTATGTTAAATCCTGCGAACCTCCCAGGACTATAGGAATGACTTTATTTTTAATTAATGCAGAAGTTACCTTCTTAACTGCAAAATAAGTATCCTCTACAGAATCTCCGGCAAGTACATCACCTAAATCAGCAATTGAAGCATCCCAATTTCCGGGAAACATTCCATAAAGCTTTTTTCGAACTGTAGTAAGATTAACTTCATTAACCATGTTAATATTGCGTCGGTCTTCTAAAACACCAACAATTGCAATGTTAATTTTACTAATATCCGGAAATTGATCCTGAGTATGCAGAACAATTTTACTTCCCAGTTCTTGTGAAGACAATGAACTAATGAATTTTAAAATTCCATCATTTAAAGGCTCTAGAAAATCAAATTCCATTCTTTATTTCTTTTTTGCTGCTGTTTTTTTTGCTGGTACTTTTTTTGCTGCTGTTGTTTTCTTAGCAGCGGTTTTTTTAGCCGGTGCTTTTTTCTCGATCATTTCCTGAACTTCGGCCAATGTTAATTTTGTTGCATCAACATCTTTGCTTAACTCAATTTTGATTTTACCTTTAGTAATAACCGAGCGTCCCCAGCGCGCTTTTTCAACCAAAATTCCTTCGTCTTCCCAATTGTGAAGAACCTTATCTATGTTTTTTTGTAATTTATCTTCAATTAACTCCTCAACATCAGCCTGAGATAAATTATCAAAATTGTATTTTTTACTCACATTTACAAAAAGACCATTCCATTTAATGAAAGGACCAAAACGTCCCACACCTTTTTGAACGGCTTCCCCTTTGTAAACCGCAATTGGAGCATCAGCAACAGCTTTTTCATCAATTAATTCCTGAGCTCTTTCTTTAGTAACACTTAAAGGATCTTCTCCTCGAGGTAATGAAATAAATACACTTCCGTGACGAACATAAGGACCGTAACGACCGTTGCTTACTTCTACTTCTTCTCCTTTATAATCTCCTAAAGTTTTAGGAAGCAAAAATAAATTCAAAGCTTCTTCAAGCGTAATATTTCCAATATTTTGATCTGCCATTAAGCTGGCAAACTTTTTATCTTCATCGTCTGCTTCTCCAATTTGAGCCATTGGTCCAAATTTTCCTAAACGAACAGAAACCTGTCTTCCGTCAGCATCTTTACCAAGAATCCTTTCACCACTTTCACGTTCAGCATTTGCCTCAACTTCTTTTACATTTGGGTGAAATTTATTGTAAAAATCCTGCATCATGATTGCCCAGTCAATATTTCCTTCGGCAATTTCATCAAAATCCTGTTCTACTTTTGCAGTAAAATTATAATCCAGAATATTTCCAAAGTTCTTTACTAAGAAATCTGTTACGATAGTTCCAATATCTGTTGGAACTAATTTTCCTTTATCTGAACCTGTGTTTTCTTTTAAAACCTTCTCTCCTACTTTACTGTTTTGCAAAGTAAGCTGCGTATATTTACGTTCCTGACCTTCAAGTGTCCCTTTTTCAACATAATTTCTGTTGATAATTGTAGAGATTGTTGGTGCATAAGTAGACGGACGTCCAATTCCAAGTTCCTCTAATTTTTTCACTAAAGATGCCTCAGTATATCTTGAAGGCGGTCTTGAATATCGTTCTGTAGCTGTAATATAATTGTTAGCTAGTTTTTCGTTTACTTTTAATGCCGGAAGCATTCCTTCTTGTTCTTCTTCGTCATCATCATGGCCTTCAAGATACACTTTTAAGAAACCTTCAAAAAGTAAAACTTCTCCCGAAGCTGCAAAAATTTCACTGTGATTATCAGCTTCAATTTTCACGTTTGTTCTTTCTAATTGTGCATCGCTCATTTGAGAAGCCAATGTTCTTTTCCAGATCAAATCATACAAACGAGCCTGATCACGATCAATATTTACAGTATGACGTGACATATCAGTTGGACGAATTGCTTCGTGCGCTTCTTGCGCTCCTTTACTTTTTGTTGCAAAAGTTCTCGGTTTTGAAAACTCTTTTCCGTATGATTTTATGATTTCAGCTTCAGCCGCGTCCATTGCATCTTTTGAAAGATTCACCGAGTCAGTTCTCATATAAGTAATAAGTCCCGCTTCGTACAAACGCTGTGCTAACTGCATCGTGATTCCAACTGGCAAATACAATTTTCTTGCTGCTTCCTGTTGAAGCGTAGAAGTCGTAAAAGGTGCTGTTGGTGATTTTTTGGTAGGTTTAGTTTCTAAATCAGCTACCGTATATTTTGAACCGATGTTTTGATTTAAGAAATCTTCGGCTTCTTTTTTAGTATTGAAATTTTTAGGCAGTTTTGCTTTGAAAGCTTTTCCTGCTTCGTTTACAAATTCGGCAACAATTGAATAGGTTGCAACAGCATTGAAACTTTGAATTTCGCGTTCTCTCTCCACAATCAAACGTACAGAAACAGACTGTACACGACCAGCAGAAAGTCCTCCTTTAATTTTTCTCCACAAAACCGGAGATAATTCGTAACCCACTAAACGATCCAGAACACGACGTGCCTGTTGTGCGTTTACTAAATTATAATCAATTTCCCTTGGATTGTCGATTGCTTTAAGAATCGCAGATTTAGTAATTTCATGAAAAACAATTCGCTTTGTTTTTTTTGTATCCAGTTTCAGTTCTTCCGCCAAGTGCCATGAAATAGCTTCTCCTTCGCGGTCCTCATCACTTGCTAACCAAACCATTTCGGCATTTTTAGATAGTGTCTTAAGTTTACTTACCAAGGCTTTTTTATCCGGAGAAACTTCATATTTAGGTTTAAACCCATTCTCTACATCTACCCCTATTTCCTTTGATGGTAAGTCGGCTATGTGACCATAACTTGACTCCACCTGAAAATCGCTCCCAAGAAATTTCTCGATCGTTTTCGCCTTTGCAGGTGATTCCACTATTACTAAATTCTTTGCCATTGCTCTTATTTTCTGCAACAAAAGTATTTATTTTTTTTAAATATTAACCTCGCGATTGAATTTTTGAGGTATTTTGATATTATGAAACTTAAAATTGCAGATTTATCTGTAATATTCTGTAATATATATATAGGTATAACTTTTATAGGATTATGACCGTCAAATTCTTTTATTTTAGATTGTTGATTTTAGATTTTAGCTTTCTCATGAATCTTAATTCATTTCTATTAATATAAAATCTAAGCGCTAAAACTAAAAATTTAACCGCAAAATTCACAAAGGTTTACGCAAAGTTCGCAAAGATTTAATGTAAGCTGAAAATTCAGTGCTATTTAAATATTTTAGATTGTAGAATGTAGATTTTAGATTACTCCATAAATCGATTTTCTTTATATCAATCTAAAATCTTCTTCCTAAATCTAAATTTTAACCGCAAAGTTCACAAAGTTTTTACGCAAAGTTCGCAAGTTTTTTTTCTGAGCTGAAAATTCAGTACAAAGTCCGCAAAGCTTTGAGAATCATTTTAATCTTTTTAATCTGTGGCTATTTAAATATTTTAGATTACTGATTTTAGATTTAAGATTTCTCACAAATCGATTTTCTTTCTATGAATCTGCAATCTAAAATCTAAAATCTAAAATTTCTCCTCTGCCATCTTGTCATATTGACTGTATTTACGCTATCTTTGCACTTTGAAATTTTACAATGGAAAAGATTATTGAAGAAAGTAAACAAGGCGAAAGTCTTGTTTTAGAAAATAAACCTGAGAATACTAAAAAACTATTTATAGAAAGTTACGGTTGTGCGATGAATTTTTCGGACAGTGAAGTCGTAGCTTCCATTTTATCTGAGGGCGGATATAATACAACTTCTATTTTAGAAGAAGCTGATTTGGTTTTGGTTAACACTTGCTCAATTCGTGATAAAGCAGAACAAACTATTCGTAAGCGTCTTGAAAAATACAATGCGGTAAAACGCACGAACCCGAAAATGAAAGTAGGCGTTTTGGGCTGTATGGCGGAGCGTTTGAAGAGTCAGTTTTTGGAAGAAGAAAAAATAGTGGATCTTGTTGTTGGCCCTGATGCTTACAAAGATCTTCCAAATTTATTAGCAGAAGTTGAAGAAGGCCGTGACGCTATCAATGTTATTTTATCAAAAGAAGAAACTTACGGAGATATTTCGCCAGTTCGTTTAATGAGTAACGGAATTACTGCTTTAGTTTCAATCACTCGTGGCTGCGATAATATGTGTACGTTTTGCGTTGTGCCTTTTACACGCGGACGTGAGCGTAGTCGTGAACCTCAAAGTATTATGACCGAAATTCAGGATTTATGGAATAAAGGTTTTAAAGAAATTACGCTTTTAGGGCAAAACGTTGACAGCTACCTTTGGTACGGCGGCGGTTTGAAAAAAGATTTCGTAAACGCTTCAGATATGCAAAAAGCGACTGCTGTTGATTTTGACCAATTACTTGAAATGGTTGCTGTTGGATTCCCTAAAATGCGTATCCGATTTTCGACTTCAAATCCGCAGGATATGCACGAAAGCATCCTGCATGTTATTGCAAAATATCCAAATATTTGTAAACACATTCACTTACCTGTTCAATCTGGAAGTAACCGAATTTTGAAAGAAATGAATCGTTTGCACTCTCGTGAAGAATATATGGCTTTGATTGATAAAATCAGAGCGATTGTTCCGGATGCTTCGATTTCGCAAGATATGATTGCCGGTTTCCCAACTGAAACTGAGCAAGATCACCAAGATACGATGAGTTTGATGGAATATGTGAAATATAATTTCGGTTATATGTATTCGTATTCTGAACGCCCGGGAACTTTGGCCGGAAGAAAAATGAAAGACGATGTTGAAGAAGAAACGAAAGCCAGAAGATTACAGGAAATTGTTGATTTACAGCAAAAACACGCTTGGTTTAGAAGTGAGGAATTTGTTGGAAAAACAGTTGAAGTTTTAGTAGAAAAAGTTTCTAAAAAGTCAAAAGACGAATTCTCCGGAAGAAACTCTCAAAGTATTACGGTTGTTTTCCCGAAAGAAAATTATAAAATTGGTGATTTCGTAAACGTAAAAATCACAAGCTGCACTAGTGGGACTTTAAAAGGTGAAGCTGTAGGTTTGAGTGAAATGAATTAAGTTAGTTTGCCACGAATTACACAAATTTGCACGAATTTTCTTTCTTTTATTTTATGATTCAATAAATTTGCTTAAAAAGTAAATTATGGAATTATATAGAAAAGAAGAATATTTTAAAATTGTTGGCATTTGTATGGAAATTCATAGAATCCTTGGTGGAGGACTTCTTGAAATTGTTTATAAAGATGCTTTAGAATATGAATTTAAAAAGCACAATATTCCTTTCGAACGAGAAAAGGAGTATGATATTCAATATAAAGACATTGTTTTAGCACATAAATTCTATGCTGATTTTGTTGTGTATGATGAAATTATTCTAGAAGTTAAAGCATCAAAAGATATAATTGATGAATATACAGCGCAAACAATTAATTATTTAAAACTGGCAGATAGTGATTTAGGAATTATTGTTAACTTTAATAAAAAGTCATTACAGCATAAAAGAGTTATTCATTAAGCCGATTTCAAAAAATTTGTGGAAATTCGTGAAATTCGTGGCAAAAGAAAAAATTATAAGCCGGAGTTTAAACGTTAAAGGCAAAAGGGTAAAACCTGAAACCTGAAACAAATAAAAACTTGAAACAAAATATACATGGAAACAGTTCAAGCAATAAAACAACGATTTGAGATTATTGGTAATGATCCAAAATTAAATCGTGCCATAGAAAAAGCCATTCAGGTTGCTCCAACTGATATTTCGGTTATGGTAACTGGGGAAAGTGGTGTTGGTAAAGAAAACATTCCCAGAATTATACATTCGCTTTCACACAGAAAGCATGGTAAATATATTGCAGTAAACTGCGGAGCGATTCCGGAGGGAACAATTGACAGTGAACTTTTCGGACACGAAAAAGGTGCTTTTACAGGCGCTACAAGTACACGTGAAGGTTATTTTGAAGTGGCCGACGGCGGAACCATCTTTCTTGATGAAGTGGGTGAATTGCCATTAACAACTCAGGTTAGATTACTGCGTGTTCTTGAAAATGGTGAATTTATAAAAGTAGGTTCGTCTCAGGTTCAAAAAACTAATGTTCGTATTGTAGCGGCAACAAACGTAAACTTGTTTAATGCAATCGAAAAAGGAAAATTCCGTGAAGATTTGTATTATCGTTTAACAACAGTCGAAATTACATTGCCGCCTTTGCGTGAGCGAAATGAAGATATTCATTTATTGTTTAGAAAATTTGTGGCCGATTTTGCGCACAAATACAAAATGCCTCCATTAAAATTAGATGATGATGCGGTAAATGTGCTTCAAAAATTTAGATGGAACGGAAACATTCGTCAGCTTCGAAATGTGGCTGAACAAATTTCGGTTTTAGAAACCAATCGTGATATTTCGGCTTCAACTTTATCCTCATATCTTCCATCAGAAGGAAGCAATTTACCATCTGTAATAAACGACACGAAAAAAGACAGCGATTTTAGTACCGAAAGAGATATTTTATACAAAGTGCTTTTTGATATGAGAAGTGACTTAAACGATCTGAAAAAGCTTACTTTGGAATTGATGAAAAACGGTACTTCAAAAATGCAGGATATTAATCCGAATTTGATTCAGAAGATATACGGGTCGCAGGAAAACGACAGCGAAATTGATTTTGAAGAAGAACCAAGAACAGCGGTTATGACACCAACCGTTCGTGAAGAAAATTACCACCAGCAGATTCCGGAAGATAATTATTTATTTGCCGAGACTATTGAAGAGGAAGAAATTCTGCGTTTAGAGCAAAAAGAAATCGAAATGATCAAAAAATCATTAGAAAAAAACAAAGGAAAAAGAAAAGCCGCTGCAGATGAATTAGGAATTTCTGAAAGAACTTTGTACCGAAAAATTAAACAATTCGACTTGTAATTTCTTGTAAAGAAGTTAAAACTCAAAAATGTTTTAAACGAATTGAATATCTTTGGCCTAAACGCCAGCAAACTGGCGAAGTAATCTTATAAAATAAAATGAAACACTTAAAATATCTTCTAATTCTTTTAATTGCAACAACTTTTAGCGGTTGTGGATTTTACAATTTTACTGGTTCAACAGGGCAAATCGATGCTAAAACATTTCAGGTTAACTTTTTCCATAATAATGCTGATTTGATTGAACCTGGAATTGATAGAGATTTTACGCTGACATTGCAGGATTTGATCCAAAATCAAACGAATCTAAACTTGGTTAGTAATGGCGGGGATTTGATATATGAAGGAGAAATTGTAGATTACAGAATTACGCCAATGACAGCAACAGCTGATCAGCAAGCGGCACAAAACCGTTTAACAATACGTATTAATGTAAGGTTTACCAATAAAAAGAAAGAAACTGACGATTTTGAGAAACCTTTTGAATTTTACTATGATTTTGAAGGAAGAGATCTTCCAACCGGATCTACTTTAAATACAGCCATTAAAACGATTTACGAAAGAATCACACAAGATATATTTAATGAATCACTGGCAAAATGGTAAAAATGTTTATTTGTGGAATCGGTTAATTGTTTAATCGATTTAAAGCAATTACACAAATAAACGGTTAAACGAATAAACACAAAAAACGATTAAACAATAAAAAATGAACGTTACTGATTATACATACTTAATGAACAAACCTGATGCTATTACAGAAAATCAGGCAGAAGCATTAGGAAGTGTTTTGAATGAATTTCCATATTTTCAAAGTGCCAGAGCGCTTCGATTAAAAGGACTTTACAAACAAAACAGTTTTAAGTATAATTATGCATTAAAAGTAACGGCGGCACATACAGCAGATCGTTCGGTCTTGTTTGATTTTATAACTTCTGAAACTTTTACTTCTATTCAGAATGATTTTTACGATCAAAAGCTAAGAGAACTTTTAGAAATAAAAGTATTTGACAGCGAAGTCGTTACTTTTGAACCGGTTGTAAAAATCCCAGAAATCCGAATTGACCCAATTGAACAATCTATTCTAAAATCAATTAAAGAAGCGACAACTGTTGTTTTTGAAGAGCCTTCTAAAATTGAACAAAAAACAGCTGAAGTAATTATTGAAGAATCACCTTTAGCACAAACAGAAGAAATTGAATCCAATACTTTTGAAGAACCTGCAAAAGTTCAGGAACAAACAATTGAACATATTGCAGAGCCATCAATTGTAATTCCTACGGAAGAAGAAATACTCAGCACTTTTAAAGAGGTAACTGATGAGGAAACTGCTGAAGATTTACTTACAGAGAAACCAATTGCTATTATTAATGAAGAAGAAATATTCAACTCTTTTAAAGAAGTAACTGAAGTTGAAGAAAAAACAATTGAGCCGGAACTTATAGAAGAACCAATCTCAGCATTTGAAGAAGAAAAAGCTGAAAGTTCTTTTAATGAACCAGCTGAAATTGAAAATATAACTGTTGAAGCAATTGTTAATGAATCTGTTCTAACTCCAAGCGAGGAAGAAATATTGGATACTTTTAAAGAAGTAACCGAAACAAAAGAAGAAACTATTGAATCTGAAACAGAACAAACTATTTTAACTCCAAGCGAAGAAGAAATACTAAATACATTTAAGGAAGTACCAGAAGTTGAAGAAAAAACAACTGATACTATCATCGAAAAACCTGTTACAAAAATAACTTTCTTTGATGAAGTAGTCGAAGACGATGAAATTGAGGAAGTTCATGTTGATCCAATCGAAGAATCTATAATAGTTTCTATTAAAGAAGCATCAACAGTAACTTTTGAAGAGCCAATAATTGCTGAAGAACCAAAAGCCGAAACAGAACTATTAGAATTTGAAATTCCTAAAATTGAAGTTTCTGAATCTGTAAAAGAAGCAGAGGAGAATTTAGAAATAGGCAAACCAATAGATTTTGTACGTGAAAAACATTCTTTTCAGGAATGGTTACAATTAGCTAAAGCAGAACCTATTGACAGAAGTTCAGATGCTCCAAAAGATGCAGAAACCGATGAAAAAAAAACAACTGAAGTGACTGAAATAGTTTCTGTTGAGGAAGAAAAGAAGAAAAAGGCAGAAATAATTGACCGTTTTATTGAAACAAATCCAAAAATTTCTCCAATAAAACCAACAATGTCTACTCCTCCTATTTCTTTTAATATTAATGAAGAGGAGAATTCATACCTAATGACAGAGACTTTGGCCCGTGTTTATTTGGAACAAAAAAAATATACAAAGGCCATACAAGCATATGAAATATTAATTTTGAAATATCCAGAAAAAATTAGTTTCTTTGCAGACCGCATTTCGGATATAAAGATTTTACAACAAAATAACAATAACATTTAATACAATGAGCACATTTTCAATTTTCTTAGTTTTAATCACAATAGTTTGCTTTCTATTGATCGTAGTAATTATGGTACAAAACCCTAAAGGTGGAGGATTATCTTCAACTATCAGTGGAACTCAAATGTTAGGCGGTGTACAAAAAACAACTGACTTTTTAGATAAAAGTACTTGGACACTAGCTACTATTTTGATTGCTTTAATCCTGCTTTCAAGCTTAAGCTTCACTGGAGCTCTAGGTGATACAGGATCTAAAATTATTGATAAAACAGAAGCGCCTGCGTCTACACCAGCTGCGCCAGCTCAACAAACTCCTGCTCCGGCAGCACCTGCAGCAAAATAATAATTTTGATATAAATTAAAATGCCAGCCTGTCAAAGCTGGCATTTTTTTTAGGAAATAATGTCAGTTTACAGAGCATGGCACAATTTCTGAAAGTTTATTGAACATTAAAAAACGTATAACTTAATATAATATAAAAATCATGGCTTTAAACATTAAACCGCTTTCAGACCGCGTACTTATTGAACCTGTTGCAGCTGAGACTAAAACTGCTTCAGGTATTTTTATTCCAGATACTGCCAAAGAAAAACCACAAAAAGGTACTGTTGTAGCAGTTGGAAACGGATCTAAAGATCATACTATGACTGTAAAAGTTGGTGATACAGTTTTGTACGGTAAATATGCCGGAACAGAATTGAAATTAGAAGGAACTGATTATTTGATCATGCGCGAGGATGACATCTTAGCGATAATCTAAAAATAATATGTATCAGGTTGTAAGTATTAAGAATTAAAACTAAAGAAACTTGAAACAAATCAAAC
Source organism: Flavobacterium sp. FG68 (assembly GCF_057808895.1). NCBI lineage: Bacteria > Pseudomonadati > Bacteroidota > Flavobacteriia > Flavobacteriales > Flavobacteriaceae > Flavobacterium > Flavobacterium sp. FG68. The sequence continues at coordinate 3,212 of NZ_JBMDIY010000039.1, read as the reverse complement.
TTTAAACAAAAATTAAAAAAATGGCAAAAGATATAAAATTTGATATTGAAGCACGTGACGGATTAAAACGTGGTGTTGATGCATTAGCAAATGCTGTAAAAGTAACGCTTGGACCAAAAGGTCGTAATGTAATTATTGGAAAATCATTTGGTGGACCAACAGTTACTAAAGATGGTGTTTCGGTTGCAAAAGAAATCGAATTAAAAGACCCATTAGAAAATATGGGCGCACAAATGGTTAAAGAAGTTGCTTCTAAAACCAATGATTTAGCGGGTGACGGAACTACAACTGCTACAGTTTTAGCTCAGGCAATCGTAAAAGAAGGTCTTAAAAACGTTGCTGCAGGTGCAAATCCAATGGATTTGAAACGCGGTATCGATAAAGCAGTTGAAGCTATCGTTGCTGACCTTGCAAAACAAGCTAAAGTTGTTGGAAGCGATTCTGATAAAATCAAACAAATTGCTTCTATCTCGGCAAATAATGACGAAGTTATTGGTGAATTAATCGCTACTGCTTTCGCAAAAGTTGGAAAAGAAGGAGTTATCACTGTTGAAGAAGCTAAAGGAACTGATACTTTCGTTGACGTTGTTGAAGGAATGCAGTTTGACAGAGGATATCTTTCTCCTTACTTCGTAACAAACCCAGAGAAAATGGAAGTTGAATTAGACTCTCCATACATTTTATTATACGACAAAAAAGTATCTTCTTTAAAAGAATTACTTCCAGTTTTAGAGCCAGTTGCACAATCAGGAAAACCATTATTGATTATCGCTGAAGATGTTGACGGAGAAGCTCTTTCTACTTTAGTAGTAAATAAATTAAGAGGTGCTCTTAAAATTGCTGCTGTAAAAGCTCCAGGTTTTGGAGACAGAAGAAAAGCAATGTTAGAAGATATCGCAATCTTAACTGGTGGAACTGTAATTTCTGAAGAAAGAGGTTATACACTTGAAAATACAACTATCGAAATGTTAGGAAACGCAAAAAGAGTTTCTATCGATAAAGACAACACAACTATCGTAAGTGGTGCTGGTGAAGCTGATATCATCAAAAACCGTGTAAACCAAATTAAAGGTCAGATGGAAACTACAACATCTGATTATGATAAAGAAAAATTACAAGAGCGTTTGGCTAAATTAGCCGGAGGTGTTGCAGTTCTTTATGTTGGTGCAGCTTCTGAAGTTGAGATGAAAGAGAAAAAAGACAGAGTTGATGATGCATTACACGCAACTCGTGCTGCTGTTGAAGAAGGAATTGTTGCTGGTGGTGGTGTTGCTTTATTAAGAGCAAAAGCTGCGTTAGCAGACCTTAAAGCGGATAACGCTGACGAAGCAACTGGAATCCAGATTGTTTCTCGTGCAGTTGAATCTCCATTAAGAACTATTGTTGAAAATGCAGGTCTTGAAGGTTCTGTAGTTGTTGCTAAAGTTTCTGAAGGTTCAGGTGATTTTGGATACAACGCTAAAACTGACGAATATGTAGATATGCTTACAGCTGGAATTATCGATCCTAAAAAAGTAACTCGTGTGGCTCTTGAAAATGCTGCATCTGTTTCTGGAATGATCTTAACTACAGAATGTGCATTAATTGATATTAAAGAAGAAAGCGCTGGTGGAATGCCAATGGGTGGCGGTATGCCGGGAATGATGTAATCGTTCTTTTCTTAAAACTTAAAACGCCAGATGAATGTCTGGCGTTTTTTTTGTTTTTGTTTGCCACAAATTACACAAATTTTCACGAATTATTTTTTTTTAGCCACAGATTAAAAGGATTCTCACAGATTATAATCTTTTTAATCCTTTTAATCTGTGGCAAACTTTTTCACACATAGCATTCGTGAAAATTCGTGCAATTCGTGGCAAACCTCTTTTTAAATTTATAATTGTTTAACATTCTGTTTTTGCTCTTAAAGGCGGTTATAGGTAAATTTGTGAATTCAATAAAATTCAATAATGAAAAAGCATTTTACCTCACTTCTATCTTTAATTTTCCTTTTACTTTCTTTTGTTTTACAAGCCCAATCTAGTAAAGACGCTTATGTAGTTTTAGTCTCTATGGATGGATTTCGCTGGGATTATCAAAAACAATTTAATCTTCAAAATTTAAAGCAAATTGCAAAAGAAGGCGTTCATGCAAAATCAATGAAACCTTCTTATCCGAGTAAAACTTTCCCTAATCATTATTCGATTGTAACGGGACTTTATCCAGATCATCACGGAATCATTAATAATGTTTTTTATGATGCATCACTAAACGAATCGTTTTCATTATCATCCAAAGCAAAAAATGATTCTCGTTTTTATGGCGGAAATCCAATTTGGAATGTCGCTGAGCAGCAAGGTGTAAAAGCGGCATCATTCTTTTGGCCGGGATCTGATATTGATAAAAGGAATCCAAGTTATTATAAAAATTACGATAATAAAATTCCATATGGAGCGAGAATAGACACCGTTTTAAAATGGTTACAGCTTCCGGAGAAACAACGTCCGCATTTGGTGACTTTGTATTTTGATGAACCAGATCATACGGGACATAATTTTGGTCCGCTTTCTCCTGAAAACAAAAAAATGGTTATCAAAATGGATTCTATTATGGGAGAATTGTCTAAAAAACTAGATCAATTAGCCATCGGAAAACAAATCAATTTAATTATTGTTTCAGATCACGGAATGGCCGATATCAGCAATGATAAAAAAGTAGCTGTTCTGGATTATCTAAAACCGGAATGGCTGGGTTACAAAGATGTAATTAATCCAATTATGAGTCTTCAGGCAAAAGCAGGTTTTCAGGATTCAATCGCTAAAGCTTTAAAAAAAGTACCGCATATCAAATTTTGGAAATCAACAGAAGTTCCGAAGAGATTACATTATGGAACAAATCCGCGAGTTCACGATTTTGTTATTGAAGCAGATAAAGGATGGAGTTTAGTTGGTAAAGAAAGTACACACATAAATGGTGGTACACATGGTTATGATAATGACGAAAAAGATATGCATGCTATTTTTTATGCCAAAGGCCCAGCTTTTAAAGTAGACAAAATTGTCCCAACATTTCAAAATGTTTCTGTTTATCCTTTAATCGCTCATATTTTAGGCTTGCAGATTAGCGAAATTGACGGGAAGTTGAGTGATGTAAAAAACATGCTGAAAAATTAATTATAATGACTAGTCCTAAATAATCGATACAGATTTAATTAGACAAAAATATTTAATTAA
>NZ_JBMDIY010000038.1:0-61625 GCF_057808895.1 Flavobacterium sp. FG68 | reverse complement strand
GAAATCCTTTTGTGTCTCGTTTCTTTAACGAGACACAAAAGATTGGAACGGATAGAGGGAAATAGCTCCTTATAAAAAGTAAATTCCAAATTATTTAAAATCCAAATTCCAAACTAAAAGGCTTCGACTTCGCTCAGCCGGACATGACTATATACAATAGATATAACGTTGCGCATAAGACGCACTGCTGTGCGTCTCTACAGAAAATTGGGACTTAAGTATAATTATACATATAATATGTATACAAAAACAAACCCGACAGGTTTTGAAAACTGTCGGGTTGTGAGATATCTTGTTTTAATAAATCAATCGAAGCGAATTGCTTTTACAGGAGAGATTTTTGTTATTATATAGGAAGGAATTAATAATACTAAGAAGCATACCGTGATGGTTAGTAAATTCAACAGGACTATATAACCCCAATTTAAATATACGGGAGCTTGGTTAACATAGTAGTTTTCGGGATTTAGATGAATGATTCCGAATTGCTGTTGAATTAACAACAATGTAATTCCTATTAAGTTGCCCCAAAACAACCCTCGAACGATTAGATAAAATGCATTGTATAGAAAAACTTTGCGGACTGTCCAGTTATTTGCTCCTAATGCTTTTAGGATTCCAATCATTTGCGTACGTTCTAAAATAAGAACGAGCAATGCTACTACCATATTAATTGTGGCAACCAAGATCATTATTGCAAGAATTACAATTATATTGAAATCGAAAAGCTGAAGCCAGTCAAAAATATAGCTATACTTTTCGGTAATTGTTTTTGTATCGAGATTTGAAGAGATTTGTTCGTAAATCTGATTTCCTGTTTCTTTAATCGTTGTAAAGTCTTTTACAAAAACTTCAAAAGCTCCAACTTGATCCGGAGTCCATTTGTTTATTCGCTGAATATGGCGAATATCTCCTATTATATATGTAGCGTCAAAATCCTGGAATCCTGAACTAAAAATTCCTGTGATTTTAAATCGGCGGCTGTTGGGCAGTTTTCCTTGTTCTTCTTTTATAAAGAAGGTGTTGAAACTGTCTCCTAATTTTAAATTCAATCGATCTGCAAGAAATCTTGAGATAATAACTTCTTCAGTTAGTGTTTTTGAAAAATCGGGTAATTTACCTTCTACTAAGTATTCTTTTATATTGTTCCAATTATAATCTGCTCCTACTCCTTTAAAAACAATTCCTTCAAAGGCATTTTCTGTTCTAATTATTCCGGCTTTGCTTGCTACTGCCTGAATATGGCTTACTTCTGGAACTGATTTGAAATTTGGATAAAAATCTTGTTTTTTAGAAATTGGGATTAAGGTTATCTCTGAATTATTGTTGTCATAATTCGAAATAATGATCTGACCGTTGAAAGCAGAAACTTTTTCGCGTATTTTTTGCTGCAACCCAATTCCAGTTGCAACAGAAACCATCATCATAATTATACCAATTGCAATTGCCGAAATAGCAATTTTAATAATTGGCGCCGATATACTGCTTTTGTAATCTTTTGCAGTGATGAGTCTTTTTGCTATAAAGTATTCTAGATTCAATTTAGGGTTCTGTTATGATTTATATTTCTTATCCTATTTCAGGTTATTCAAAAATACATTTAAAAAAGCGAAATGTATAATCTTAAAGTAACAATGCTATTTTAATTCTTAAAGTGGTAATTTCTTTTTCATTTCTTCTACTATATTATAAGCTGCGGGACAGATTGCAACATTTTTTAAAGTCAGATCAGCAATTTGATGGAACTTTTTACGATCTGTATGCGGAAATTCCCGGCAGGCTTTCGGCCTTACATCGTAAATCATACAATAATTCTCGCTATCCAGAAATGTACAAGGAACGCTTTTCAACACATAATCTTTGTCTTCATCAATACGAAGATACTGGTCGATAAATTGTTGTGGTTTTTGTCTGAAAGATTTTGATATTCTTTCAATATCTGCCAAAGTAAACAGAGGCCCAGTTGTTTTACAGCAATTGGCACATTGTAAACAATCCGTTTTTTTAAATTCGGCATCATGCAAGTCCTGCATAACGTAATCTAAATTCTTTGGCTGTTTCTTTTTCAGCTTATCAAAATACTTTTTGTTTTCGATATGCTTATCTTTGGCTAACTTATTTAAGTTATTTAAAATCTGTTTCAAGTTTAATATTTAAAGTTGAGCTGCAAAATTAAACAACTTTAAACTTGAAACCTTAAACTTTGAACTAAATTACGATGAAAGATCTTTTTGGGAAAGCGATGTATGATTTCCAGACTAATAATTCGCCCGAAGATATTATTACCGAAACTTCGATTTCTGAAGAAGATGAAATGAGTGTTGAATATTTGTTTCGTTCTTATAACGAGATGCCGAAAATTGAACAAAAAGCTTTACAATTAGCAACAGGAAAAACTTTAGATGTTGGATGTGGAGCCGGAAGCCACAGTTTGTCTTTACAAAATGACCGCAATTTAGATGTTATTTCTATCGACATTTCTGAAAAAGCAATTGAAACTTGTAAGCTTCGCGGTTTAAAAAATGCCAAAGTTGAAAACATATTAGATTTTGAAGGAGAAAAATTTGATACGATTATTTTGCTGATGAACGGAACTGGTATTTTTGGGAAATTAGAAAATTGCAATACGTATTTATCAAAACTAAAATCGCTTTTGAATTTAGGCGGGCAAATTTTAATTGACAGTTCTGATATCATTTATATGTTTGACGAAGACGAAGATGGCGGAAAATGGATTCCGTCTGAAACAGAGTATTACGGAGAACTTACTTTTACAATATCTTATAAAGGAGAAAAAGAAGACACTTTTGATTGGTTATATCTTGATTATAATACACTGCAGAATGCTGCTATTGCAAATGGATTAAAATGTGAATTAGTTACGGAAGGTGATCATTATGATTATCTGGCCCGACTTTCAATATAAATATTTTTTAATCATGGAAAATTTAGATTTAGAAAAATTAAAATACCCTATAGGAAAATTTGAAGTTCCTAAAGAATTCACCTCTAAATACATTTTAGATAGGATTGAAGAGATTTCGACTTTTCCAGAAAGGTTAAAAAAGGAGGTTACTCCTCTTAATGACGAACAATTAGACACTCCATATCGCCCTGAAGGCTGGACTGTTCGACAAGTAATTCATCATTGCGCCGAAAGTCACATGAATTGTTACATTAGATTAAAGTGGGCTTTAACAGAAAACAATCCAATTATAAAGCCTTATGACGAAAAATTATGGTCTGAACTGCCGGATAATTTAACGATGCCAATTGCTCCGACACTAAATTTATTAGAAGGATTGCATTTTAGATTATCTTATATAATGAGAAATTTATCTGAAGTTGATTTAGAAAGGTCATTTATTCATCCTGAAAATAATTCTGAGTATCGAATTCAACAAATTATTGGTATGTATGCCTGGCACGGAAATCATCATTTAGCACAGATTGTCAATTTAAAAAATCAGAAAAACTGGAAATAATAAAATGTTTCTTTTTTATACAGTGTGTATTTATTACATAAAAAAACCTCTTCTAAATTAGAAGAGGTTTTTTTATGATTTAAGGTATATTTAAATACTTGTGCGTTTGAAGTGAAACTCTCCATTTTGGATTATTCATTACATAATCTACAATCAGCGGAGTCATTTCTTCTTTTTTACTCCACTCTGGCTGAAGAAACAAAATGGCATTATCATTAACCAATTCTGCTTGCTCTTCTGCAAAAATAAAATCGTGCTTATTATAAATAATTACTTTTAGCTCATGCGCATTTGCGTAAACATCTGGAGTTGGAAGTTTGTTTTTCTTTGGCGAAAGACAAATCCAGTCCCAAGTTCCAGATAAAGGATAAGCTCCGGAAGTTTCAATATGAACTTTTAAGTTTTTATTTTTTAATTGCTGCGTCAATAGTGTCATGTCCCATGTAAGTGGTTCACCGCCGGTAACCACAACTGTATTGGCATAACTTGAAGCATTATTTACAATTACATCGATATTTGTTGGCGGATGCAGTTCTGCATTCCAGCTCTCTTTCACATCACACCAGTGACACCCAACATCACAACCTCCAATTCTAATGAAGTAAGCAGCGGTTCCGGTATGATATCCTTCGCCCTGAATGGTATAAAATTCTTCCATCAAAGGCAGCATGGCTCCTTTGTTTACTTCTAATTGTATTTCTTTTGGTAACATTATTTTAATTTAATGTGCAAAGATAGTCAATTAATTACGGAACAAAAAAACCGATAGTTCAAAGCGAACTATCGGTTTTAATAAATTAGTTTAAAAACTATATTATTTTAAAGCTTTCACAGATTGTGAAGCGTATGCATTTGCCGGATCTAAAACTAAAGTTTTATTAAAATATTCAATTGCTTTTGCTTTATCAGTGTTTGCATAACTTGCTCCGATACTGTTGTAAGCTTCTACGATTTTTTTAACTGTAGCTGGTTTTGCTAATTCTTCAGCACCTTTTGCAGTTGTTTTAGCAACGTACTCTTCGTAGTTTTTGATAATTAAATCATCTTTCTCTAACAAGTTGTTGATTCTTCCTTTGTATAAGTAAGCTTCGTCGTAAGTTGGAGATGCAACTAAAATTCTGTCAAAAGCAGCATCCGCTTTAGCTAACTGAGCAGCATCTGCAACAGCTCCACCAGTTTTATTAGCATTTGCGTAGTAAACAGAAATACCGTAGTAAACGTTATCATCTAAGTAATTCTTAGAGTCTTTATTGTTTGCACCGAATTCAAAGATAGAAGCAGCCTGAGCAAATTGTTTTTTACCAAATAAAGCTTTTCCTAAATCATTAAGTTCTTCAACTACTAATGGTTCTAATTCGATTGCTTTTTTGATATCTGCAAGACCAGCGTCAAATGAAGCCTGATCTACAGCACCTTCAGCATTTGTTCCTTTTTTGATTTTAGATAAACCTAAATATAAATAATCTCTACCAATTACTTTATTCGTTGGAGTTTTGATATAATCTTCGATAGATTTGATAGCTACATCAACATTTCCGTTTTCATAAGCAGCATAACCTAAATATCTAAAGATTCTAGGGTTTACTTTATCTTCAGCAATCATTTTGTTTGCTACAGTTTCTAAACTCTTGTAATCTTTTACCAAGATCAAGAAATCTGCGTGACGCATTTTAGAATCTAAAGAGTAATCTGTTAAGCTTAGGTATTTTTCGTAGTTAGTAATTGCGTTTTGCAAATTAACTTTAGCTGTAGAAGGTTTGTTTCTTCCCCATTTGTAATATGTTTCAGCTAATTCTCTGTAAACTGGACCATAATTTGGGTTCAAAGCGATAACTTCATTGAAAGATTTAATAGCTTCATCGTAAGATTTTGCTCCTTTCAATAAAACACCTAATTGCATTTTTGCTCTTAAAAGAGTTGGGTCTGCTGTAAAAGCATCACGATAAGCTTTGTAAGCATCATTTTGATTGTTAGCTCCATAATATGCATCTCCGATAGCCAAAAGTGCACTTGCATTTTGCGGTTCGATTAATAAAGCTTTTTTCAAACTTGCAACTGCATTTGTATAATCTGGATTTACAGAGTTCATGTAAGCTTTACCAATGTAAATGAATTCATCTACGTCTTTACGCTTAATATCTTTTGTTGCCAAAGCAAAGTTAGCTTGTGCACTAGCAGCGTTTTTATTATCAAGATCGATTTGACCTAAACCAATATAGTTTAAGTTTTTCTTATCTGATGCTTCAATTCCGTTTAAGTAATATATTTTAGCAGAATCAACAACACTCTGATTTAAGTAAATATTACCTAAAACAAAATTAGCTTCTCCATCAGAAGGTTTAGCTTTGATGATTGATTTAAGTAATGATTTTGCTTTTTGAAACTGTTCAGCATCGATTGCCTTTTTTGCTTCTTTAATGTCTTGCGCATTTGCAACAGAAGCTGTAGCAATCATAGCAAGACTAAAAATTTTAAATTTATTCATCTTTATAGTAATTAATTTATTCTTTATCGTTTATAATTTGACTTCTAATATTGAATTTTCTGCCTGGAGTCTTTACAGGCATTAACCCAGATTTCAAAACTATTCTTTGACCAATCTCACCAGCCATGAAAGAGGCAAGTCCCATTCCTAGTCCAGAATAACCCTGACAGTTTATAATAAACAAATCACGTGCCAAAGGATATTTGTTTAATGCTATGTTAGTTTGACTAGGGCTGTAATATTCATTATCATTTAACCCCTTAACACTTAAAACATCAATTTTCTTTATTGTCTCAACCATGTCCGGTGACGGCTGTGACAGCCAATTCACTCCAACAACACCAATCATTTCATCATTTTCTGAAACAAATTTAATAACTTCATCATTTGTTTTGAAAGAAAAAACACCTGCAGAAGGAAAATCTTTTACTTTTGCCAGTTCTTTCATATAGCGTACTGTGCTGGAATTTGGATTGTCAAAAACAACTCCTTTTATCTTAGAATCACCTTTACCCTGTAAAAAATCAATTACAGTTTTCAACGCAATTAATGTATCATTATTGTTCTTTTTTGCAATTAAGGCAATTCCATCAACTGCAAAAGGTGTAACTCTAGGTTTAATTTTACTTTTTTCGAATCTTCCTAATTCTTCATTAGTCAATTTTCTAGCTGTTACAACAACTTTAGCTTTCTTATTTAACAGGTCGTTAATAAGCTCCACTTCTGACTTTGGCTTAACCGTAATCTTAGCATCGTAATATGTCCCTTCAAAAACAGCAACCTGATCATCGACAATTTGCTTTATAGTTTCATCAACAGTAACATCAACTGATCCTTTTAAAATTGTTTCGTTTTCAGATTCATTTTTGCTTTTTTGGTTGCACATAACAAACAAAAAGACAAAAAGAACCAAACCAACAACTTTACTATATTTTAACATAATTACTCTGTATTAGAATTTATCAATCGCAGAAAACGTATTGCAGAATATACAATAAGTAATCCACCAAAAGCATATCTGTATTTAGGCTCCATATTTAAAGGAAGTTTTTCCCAAAACATAATCATTAAACCCAGCACAAGATATATTAAAAAAAACAGTATTCCTAAAACAAGAAGAAATCGCTCTTTGAGCGATTTCTTCTGAATATTATTAAGCATATCTTTTAACATTATTCTGCAGATTGAATAGTAATAGGTAAAGAGTAAAGAACCCTAACTTTTTTACCATTTTGCTCGCCGGGAGTCCATTTTGGACATTTTTTAAGAACACGAATTGCTTCTGCTCCTGTACCGTAACCGATATCCCTTAAAACTTTAATGTCGGTTAATGAACCGTCTTTTTCAACTACAAAAGTAACGTAAACTTTACCTTTTAGACCTTCTTCTTCCGGAGTCTTGTAATTATTTCCTACGAATTTGTAGAATTTATCCATCCCTCCAGGGAAATCAGGTTTTACTTCGATACCAGCTGTGTTGTATACACTGTTATCTTCTTCTACTACTTGAGAAACCGGCCCTGTACCTACTGGCTCATCTACAGTTAAAACTGCATCCGGATCTCCTTTGATAGTTTCAGAACCAACTTTTTTGTCTTTAAGTTCCTCAATTTTTGGAGGATCTTCAGTAACTTCATTTGCTTTAGCAACTACTGGTTTCACAAACTTCACCTGATCCACTTTTGGCGGTGGTGGTGGTGGTGGCGGTTGGTTAGGCTTTACTTCCTCTTTTTTAGGAGGTAATTTTACTGTAGCAATCTTAATATCTTTATTCTCTTCTTCTGTACTAGAATCTGGTAAAAAGCTAGCAATAAGAGGAGCTGCAACAGCAAAGCTAAAAATGATCGAACCTATGATAAGCGCTTTTACCGTAGTTTTGTTGTTCGATTTTCTTAACTCATATGCACCATATATCTTATTACGCCCTTCGAATACGATATCAAGCCACTGATTTTTAATTATATCTAATTTCATTTTTCTTGATTTTTAGGTTGAAGAAACTAGGATTACTCCGGTTGCTTATCGATCAATTTTGTCTCTTCTGGCGTAAACTCAGGAACAATTGCATAAGTCTCAACTTTAGCAATCGCCATTTCATCCAACATATCAACTAAATTGCGGTAAGTCGATTTTTTAGTTGGTTTAATAATAACGATGATTCCATTTTTAGGTTTTCCTATACTTGCAGAATATTCTAAAACTGATTTTTTTCTTTTAAGAACTTCTCTACGAATTCCGTCTTTACCATATGCGATATCTTTAGGTCCAGCAATAGGACTCGCTAATAATCCCATATAATAAACAATTTTATTATTTTCACCTAACATCACAGTCATTGTACGATTCTCATCTACTTTTACTGGAGGAGTATCGTCTTTTGGATCTTTATCTGGCAGCGACAAATCCATCGATTGAGGTTTTGACAACGATGTGGTTAACATAAAGAATGTGATCAATAAGAATGCCAAATCCACCATTGCCGTTAAATCGACTTTCGAATTTTGCTTTTTACTTCTTACCTTGCCACCTTTTCCGCCACCACCGTCGCCGGTATTTAATTCAGCCATTTTAGTGTATCTTTTTTAATTAAAAGTCTTTTCCTCTTGTACCTGTAACTAAGTTAAAGGAGTTGATTTTCTGATCTTGTAAAATATCCATAATCTTTTTGATTTGTGGATATTGTTCTTTTGCATCACCTTTTATTGCAATCTGCAATTCTTTATCATCAAGATCAATCGCAGCTCTTCTTGAAACCAAAAGCCATTCTTTTAATTGATTATCTAAAGAATCGATTGGAATACCAGGTTGATCCACTTTAGCTCTCTCTGATGCTTTCAGACCAATGATTTGTTTTAAACCTGTTACTGGAACACCGAAGTCATCCATTAATGCAAATTTAGTTTTATCATCTTCTGAAAAAGTCACTCCGAATTTTGCCCCCATTCCTTCAAGAGTTCTTTTACGAATCTCTCTACCTTTGATATCAAAAAACACTTTGCTTTTCCCTTCCTTATCTTTACCAATAGTAATAATTGCCAAATCTGCATCTGGTAATTTAGTTTGTACAGTAGAAGAAGGCATATCTACAGGAAGTGCTTCTGGCACCTTAGCAGTAGCGGTCAAAATAAAGAACGTAAGCAAAAGGAACGCAACATCACACATGGCAGTCATATCTGTCGATGTTGACTTTTTTTTCATTTTTATTTTAGCCATTCTCTTTTATTTTATTTTGATATAATTAATTATAATTATTAATATCAAAAATTAATTATTGTTTCAAACTTCCTCTGAATCTTCTGTAAGTATTCACGATTGTAGTACCAGCCTCATCGATAGAGTAAGTTAAATCGTCAATTTTAGCAGTAAAGAAGTTGTAAGAAACGATTGCTAAGATAGAAGTAGAGATACCTGTTGCAGTGTTGATAAGTGCCTCAGAAATACCAGTTGCAAGAGCAGCTTGATCTGGAGTTCCAGCAGAAGCTAACGCACCAAACGCTTTAATCATACCTGATACAGTTCCTAATAATCCTCCTAAAGTTCCTAATGATACTAAAGTAGAGATAATAGTCATATTTTTTTCTAACATTGGCATTTCTAATGAAGTTGCCTCTTCGATTTCTTTGTGGATTACTTCTGAAGCTTCTTCACTGTTGAAACCTTCTTTTTTAACGTCTTGATATTTAATCAAAGCAGATTTAATTGCGTTTGCAACTGAACCTTGTTGTTTGTCACATGAAGCGATAGCAGCCTCGATGTTTCCTTCTTTAATACTTCCTTGAACGCTTTTCATGAATTTGTCAAGGTTAGATTTTCCGGCAGCTTTACCGATAACAATGAATCTTTCAATTGAAAAAACAACAACCATTAAAAACATACCTAATAATACTGGTACAATAAATCCTCCTTTATAAACTTGTCCTAATGTATTGATTGGATGTCCAGTTTCAGGGTTACCTCCTTCGAAGTTAGATGCATCTCCCATGATTACTTTCCAAATAAACACCCCAACCAAAATACACGCAACAATAATGATTCCTGTAATCATCCCTCCTCCATTTGAAGTGCTTTCTTTTTTAACTTTAACGTTTGCCATTTTTTTAAATTTTAATAGTTTTAAATAATTTTTATTTTTTAGTTATATTTAACTTGTAGGGTAGCAAATTTATACGTTTAGTTTAAATAAAAAAACTTTTTTTAATTTTATTGAAGGAAATTTAACGTCAAATTAAAAAATATCTCATTAATTTGTCGCCATCATTTTTATGATAAAACAAAAAAAAAGGCGAATAATAAAAAAATTACAACGTTTTAGTGAATATTCAAACAATCTGTTGAAATCTTCTTAAAAAGCTGCGAATTTATTTTTTATGTTTATTTCAATCAAAAAAAGCATTTTCCTACTAAAAAAAAGATAGTTATTTTGTTAAAAAACCAAACAAAACCCTTATAATCATCTAAATTACAAATAAAAACATGAATAAAAAAGATAATTTCATTCAGGACATAAACAACGGTTATTCTGCTAAGGGCGACTCTATTATTTTGGGCGGTGCAATTTTAGATGGTGAAGCAATTGCTGAGGCTCACGTAAAAATTCCTTTAAAAACATTAAACCGCCACGGTCTTATTGCCGGAGCAACAGGAACTGGAAAAACAAAGACGATTCAGGTTTTTTCTGAGCAGTTATCAAATGCCGGAATTCCTGTTTTAATGATGGATATTAAAGGTGATTTTAGTGGTATTGCAAAAGAAGGAAAAGAGGAAGGTTTTATTACAGAGCGTCATGCTAAAATAAATATACCTTATAATGTAGCTGCATTTCCGGTTGAATTAATGTCGCTGTCTAAACAAAACGGAGTTCGTCTGCGTGCAACGGTTTCTGAATTTGGTCCGGTTTTATTTTCGAGAATTTTAGATTTAAATGATACGCAAGCCGGAGTTGTTGCTGTTATTTTTAAATATTGTGATGATAAACAAATGCCGTTGTTAGATTTAAAAGATATCAAAAAGGTTATCAATTATATTACCGAAGAAGGAAAAGAAGAAATCGCAGCCAGCTATGGCAAAATTTCAACTGCTACAACAGGAACAATTCTTAGAAAAATTATTGAACTGGAGCAGCAAGGCGGAGATTTGTTTTTTGGCGAATTGTCTTTTGAAACGGATGATTTAATGCGAATAGACAAAAACGGAAAAGGTTATGTAAATATAATCCGCTTGACGGATATTCAGGATAAACCAAAATTATTCTCCACTTTCATGTTAAGTCTTTTAGCAGAGATTTATCAAAAAATGCCGGAAAAAGGAGATGCAGAACAACCTGAACTGGTAATCTTTATAGACGAAGCGCATTTAATTTTTAATGAAGCCAGCAAAGCTTTATTAGAGCAAATTGAAACGATTGTAAAATTGATACGTTCAAAAGGTGTCGGAGTTTATTTTGTTACTCAAAACCCAATGGATGTTCCAAGTGGCGTTTTGGCACAATTAGGATTAAAGATTCAACATGCACTTAGGGCTTTTACAGCAAATGATCGTCAGGCGATTAAAAAAACAGCGGATAATTACCCAACTTCTCAATATTATAAAACTGATGAATTGCTGACAAGTTTAGGAATTGGAGAAGCTTTGGTAACAGCGTTAAATGAAAAAGGAGTTCCAACGCCGCTTGTTGCTACAATGATGCGTGCGCCGCAAAGTAGAATGGATATTTTATCGGCTTCAGAAATTGATGAAATAAACGGAAAATCGAAACTGGTTAAAAAATACGCTGAAGAAATTGACCGCGAAAGCGCCTTCGAAATCTTAACTAAAAAAATAGCCGATGCTAATGAAGCTGATGCTCAACAAGAAGAACAAGCTCCAACAAAATCTTCAAAATCAGAACCAAGCACAACAGAGGTTGTTACAAAATCTGTTCTTAAAGTGGTAACAAGTGCTACTTTTATAAGAGGTGTTTTTGGCGTTTTATCAAAATTCTTAAAAAAGTAAAAAGTATTAAACCATATAAGTGATATAAGTTCATTTAATTTATATGTCGAATTACAGTAAGTATCTAAATATCAAACCCGACAGATTTTAAAAATCTGTCGGGTTTAATTTTTATGCGTAAAGCATTTTATATTAACTTATATCACTTATATGGTTTAAAAAAATTATGCTTTTTGCAGTAAATCCAGGATTTTATTTTCAACTTCTGGTGAGTTCCAGATATTTTCTATGTTATCCAGTTTTAAAACTTCTTCCATAATTCCGTTTTGAAAATCTCCAATTGCAAGTGCTTCGGCATATGGACGGTCACTAAATGTAACGCGGCTGTAAAGCGGAATCCATTTATCCGGATGTTTATCTGAAAAAACTTTTTCTATTTTCTTTTGTAATAAGAATTTTTCATCTGCCGTTTTGGTACTCATTTCCATGAAATTTCGGTACGAAAGTTCCGCAATTGCATCGGCATTTGGTTTACGTGAAATTTGATATTCAGCGAAAATCTTTTTCCAGTCGTTTCCAAATTTCTCAATCATTTCGTTCAGAACTGTAATATCTTCAAAACCAGCATTCATTCCTTGTCCGTAAAACGGAACAATGGCGTGGCAGGCATCTCCAATCAAAGCAATTTTATTTTCGTAAGTCCACGGAAAACATTTCATGGTTACCAAAGTACTTGTTGGGTTTTTAAAGAAATCATTTGCCAGTTCCGGAATCACTTCAATCGAATCCGGGAAATTTTTCTCAAAGAAATCTTCCACCATTTTACGATCTGTAAGCGACTCAAAAGAATTTGCTCCTTCAAAAGGCATAAATAATGTGCAGGTAAAACTTCCGTCAAGATTAGGAAGTGCAATTAACATGTACTCTCCTCTCGGCCAAATATGAAATGAATTTTTATCTAATTTATGAGTTCCGTCAGCATTTGCCGGAATATTCAATTCCTTATAACCCATATTTAAAAATTCCTGAGAATAATTAAACATGCTCTGACGCTGCATTCTGTGGCGGATTCTCGAAAAAGCTCCATCGGCACCAAAAACCATATCGTATTTTCGTTCTTCCCACTCTCCTCTTTCACTTTCGCCAATATGCAAAGTTGCATCACTCAGCGTTACATCCCAGATTTTTTGTTCAAAATGAAATTCGGCTCCGGCATTTTCGGCTAAATCAATCATTTTACGGTTTAGCTTTCCTCTGGAAATCGAATAAATCGATTCGCCTTCCTGTCCATAATTCTGAAAATTGAGTTTATCGACTAAATGGATAGCACGTTTATCCATAGGAATTGCAATTTCCCGAACCGCATCTCCTATTCCAACACCGTCAAGCGCTTTCCATCCACGATTAGACATTGCAAGGTTAATAGAACGGCCAGAAAAATTTATTTTTCGAATATCAGGGCTGCGATCATAAACATGAACTGTGTGACCTGCTTTTTTAAGATAAATTGCCAACAGCGATCCTACAAGTCCAGAACCTACAACAGCAATTTTTAGTGAAGTTTGCATCGGGGAAAATCTAATATATAAGATCGTAAAAATAAGTAATAATTGTACATAAGCTTTAAATTACAACAAATATTTAACCTTAAACACCAATATTTAGCTGGGCATCTACAACCATTTTCATAACAAATTCCTGTTTTATTAGATTTATTTAGATTTTCTAAAGAAGTAATTTCGTTTAAAGAAAAATCTTAAATGAGGAAAAAATCTCGCAAAGTCGCAAAGGGGCAAAGTTTTTTAAAACAATAATAAGCTACTGTTTGTCATTTCGACGAAGGAGAAATCTCCACGAGTAACTCCGCAACGAGAATCTAATCTTTGTCGAGCTTCATGCGGAGATTTCTCCTTCGTCGAAATGACATAAAATGAAAAAAACCTTTGCGTCTTCGCGACTTTGCGAGAAACCCTCTCCAGCATTAAAAAAACTTAATTCAAAAAGACATTAATAAACCAGCCACAATGAACAGCGAAATTTTACAATCAGAAATCATTTTAGAAAATGAAAAAGTATTATTAATTCCGTTTGAGAATGAAAGAAACATCGAGCTCAAAGAAATTATTTTTGATGACGAAATCTGGAAATATATGGGAATGTATGTTCGCAACGATCAGGATTTCGAAAATTACATTCAAAGCACCTTAAAACAAAAAGCAGACGGAATTTGTTATCCATTTCTTATTATAGACAAAGCTTCAAATAGAGTGGCCGGAAGTACCCGTTATGGCTATTTAAATCATGCGAGCCAAAAATGTGAAATTGGCTGGACTTGGTACGGGAAAGATTTTCAGCGAACTGGTTTAAACAAAGCCTGTAAATATGAATTATTGAAATTTGGCTTCGAAAATATTCAATTTAAAAGAATACAATTCAGCGCTGATCTTGAAAATTTAAGATCGCAAAGAGCGATTGAAAACTTGGGGGCTTTAAAAGAAGGTTTATTTAGAAATAATTATATCGATTCTGAAGGAAACAGTAAAGACGATGTTTATTATAGCATAATATTAGAGGAATGGCAGCATACTAAGCGAGATTATTTTGGAGAGTTCAATTAGAAAATTATTAATTTAGCTTCGAATTAAAATTACAAACCAAAGACCAAACATGGAAAATATTAGTCTTGCAATTTCTTTATTTGGATTTGCTTTAGTTTGGTTTGTCACTCTTATTTATCCTCCGGCTCATGTAATACTGCGAAAGAAAAAAAATTATAATCGGCTTTTTTACTTTTCAATTCTATCAGTACTGCTTTCAATACTTGTTTACAATAATGAAATGCCTCAAAACAGAAAAGAAACATCTTTTTTAGCCTTATATCTTCTATTTTTTTTGTTGATGTATAGATACTTTGACAATTATATTTTAAAAAGAAATAATCGTAATTTATATTTTAAAATCAAATACAATTCTGTTTGGAACAATGAAGAATCTGATGAAGCAAGTTCAATTGAAGAATGGTTTCAATTTTCATTAACTATTTTACCTATCATATTATGTTATGCATTAAAATATTTAGTTTTAGATCTATTAATAAATATTACTTTTAAATAAAATCTGGCCAAAAAATGAACCTCTACTCAGAACATTACGTAACTCCAAAAGCTGAAAGGTTCGTCAATAAAATTTGGTGTTTAGACAACAGCATCGGCGAAAGCCTGATTGAAAATAAACTCGTTTTACCAAACGGCTGTTTTAATCTTGCCATTGTAACTGGGAATGCTATAGAAGTTCATACGAGTAAAAATAAATACGAAATGAACGAAGGTGTTTACTTTTGTTCGCAAATGACCAATAAAGTTTTGGTGAATATTCAGCCGAAAACCAAAGTTACTATAATACAGCTTCATACATGGACGCTTTCAATGTTTCCGAAATATGATTTAAGTAATTTTACAGATTCTATTCTTAAAATTAATCCTGAAGAATTGCCTTTTAAAGTTCAAATTGATGCTGAAATTGAAACTTTATTGAACACCATAAATGTTTATTTTGAAGAATTATCGGTTCTACATTCGGATAAAAATATAATCGAAAAAATCTGCGAAATCATTAAAAATCAGGAAGAAATTTCGGTTTCAGAAATTAGTTCTGATTTAAAATCATCGCAACGATTGCTGCAAATTAAATTTAAAACCGCAACTGGACTTACAATTAAAAAATACATTCAAATTTTGAAGTTCAGGAAATCGGTTGATCAAATGGTAAATTCTGATTTAGAAAAACTAAAACTAACCGATGTTGCATTGTACAACAAATATTTTGATCAATCGCATTTTATAAAAAAGTTTAAAGATGTAACGAAAACAACGCCAAAGATGTTTGATCCCAATTCGTATTTTCTTTCGCAAAAAAGGTAAGTTTTCGCTTTTATACTATTTTTCATATTTTGATTGATGTAATATTGCAAATCATTAATCATCAATCAATCACAATGAAAATCAATCACACTTTTTTTCAATTAAAGTTTATTTTAATTGGAATTTTACTTTTTCAGATCCAATTTGGATTTTCTCAGGAAACCGAAAACTCGGCTTTGTACAAAACCATTATATCAAAAGACAGTCTTCTTTTTAATATTGGTTTCAACACTTGCAACATCAAGCAATTTGAAGATTTATTAACTGACGATTTTGAGTTTTTTCACGACAAAGACAGTATTTCAGACAAAGCTCGATTTTTAAAAACTCTAAAAAGCGGATTATGCGGATCGCCGACAACGTATCAATCACGAAGAGAATTAGTTGACGGAAGCACCGAAATTTATCCAATGTACAAAAAAGGTGTTTTGTATGGTGCGATACAAATAGGAACACATCGTTTTTATGAAACTTCGGCTGGAAAACCGGAACAATTTGGAAGCATAGCAAAATTTACCCACGTTTGGCTTTTAAAAAACAAAGAGTGGAAATTAGCCCGATCGCTTAGTTACAATCATCAAATGACAAGTTCTGCACAAACGAAATCAAACCTTCTTGATAATGACGATTTAACCGAAAAATGGCTGAAAGAAAACAAAGTACCAGCCCTTGGAATCGGCATTATTACAGATGGGAAACTGAAACAGGTAAAAGTTTTTGGCGAACTAAAAAAAGGTGTTACCGCGCCATATAATACCATTTGGAACGTCGCTTCTTTAACAAAATCTATTACTGCAATTACTACTCTAAAATTAGTGAGTTCAGGAAAATGGGATCTTGACGAGCCGCTTTATAAATACTGGACTGATCCTGATATTGCAAATGATCCAAATTTAAAATTATTGACTACGAGAATTGTTTTAAGCCATCAAACCGGTTTCCCAAACTGGCGATTTTTAAACGAATCTAAAAAACTGGATTTCAAATTCAAACCCGGAACAAAATATCAATATTCTGGCGAAGGTTTTGAATACCTGCGAAAAGCGTTAGAGAAAAAATTCCATAAAACATTAGAACAATTAGCGTCTGAATTGGTTTTTGAACCAATAAAAATGAATGATTCGCAGCTTATCTGGAATGATAAAATTGATCTTTCTAGATATGCCATTAATTATGATAACAAAGGAAATGCGTATGAACCGGTTAAGAATAAAACTGCAAACGCCGCCGACGATTTATTAACGACTATTGAAGATTATGGAAAATTTCTTTGCAGCGTTTTAAACGGCGATGGCTTGAGTAAAAAAGTGTTTGACGATATGAACGCGCATCAGGTGACAACTAAAAAAGATAAATATTTTGGTCTTGGTTTTGAGATTTATGATTTCGGAAACGGAGAATATGCTTTATCACACGGAGGCGCAGATCAGGGTGTTCAAACGCTGTTTTTTATACTTCCAAAAACAAAACAAGGTCTTATTATTTTTACCAATGTTGATGACGGTTATAAAGTATACAAAGATTTACTCTTGCATTATCTTGGCGAAAATGGGCAAAAACTAATCGATATTGAAACGAAGTAATTTCACTGAAAATCAATATTATAAAACTAAAGCTATGCCAAAAATGATCAACATATTAGTTCTCTTTATGCTATTTTTAAAAAGAGAAGCTATCGCGCAAACCAATTCAGAGATTTTAAAAATGGATCTTTTAAAAACTGAAATTATTAAAATGGACAGTTTACTTTTTGATGTTGCATTCAATCAATGCGATGCTGCTCTATTCAAAAAAATAATTTCAGAAGATGTTGAGTTTTACGATGACCGCTCTGGATTGAATATATCTCAGGCAAATGAAATCAAATCGCTGATTTCAAAATGTGAGAGCCCGAAAAAATTAACTCGAAAATTAAACTCTTGTACAATTGATAAATTAGGCGATTTTGGAGCTGTACAATTAGGAGAACACACTTTTTATGTTGACGGCGTTCCAAAAGGAACCGGGAAATTTGTTCATATTTGGGAAAGGAATGGTAAAGATTGGAAATTGAAACGAATTGTGAGTTACGAGCATAGACCTTATAAAACTAACCCTTAGTTAATACTCAAATTCTTTTTTAGTAAATGAATGAAAAAAATCGATGAATGTTGAAACCAAATTGTAATTCAATCGTCTAACATTTTAAGCATCCGAATTTATTCAAGTAAAAAAAATCGTACTTTCGATTTCATTTTTATTGAATATCTAATTGTTAGAAGTTTCAATCATCAATCAAAACGCATCATTCATTAACTAAACCCATAACCAGGATTATGAAAAAATCAATCAAACTAATCGCACTCTGCGCAATACTATCGTTTTTTACAATAACTACTTTTGCGCAGGATAAAGCAAAACAAATCGAAGATCTTTTAGCTAAATACACTGAATACGGACAATTTAACGGATCTGCGTTAGTAGCAGAAAACGGAAAAGTAATCTTTAAAAAAGGTTTTGGTTTAGCTAATATGGAATGGAATATTCCAAATCAACCTGATACTAAATTTAGGTTAGGTTCTATCAGCAAACAATTTACGGCGTTTTTAATTGTAAAACTGGCTGAAGAAGGAAAAGTAAAACTTGATGTTCCAATCACAACTTATTTACCGGATTATCCAAAAGAAAACGGTGATAAAATCACGATTCATCATTTGTTAACGCATACATCCGGAATTCCAAATTATACTTCTGTACCAAACTTTCTTAGAGAAAAAAGCCGTAATCCAAGTACTCCTGAAGAGTTTGTAAAAACGTTTAATAAACTTCCTCTGGATTTTAAGCCAGGCGAAAAATTTAGTTATAGCAACTCAGGTTACTTTTTATTGGGTTACATTATCGAAAAAATTACAGGAAAAACATACGAGCAATATTTACAGGAAACTATCCTTACACCTTTAAATCTGGTAAATACAGGTTTTGACCATAGCGAAGTTATACTTAAAAACAGAGCTGCCGGTTATGAAAAACAAGGCAAAAACTATGTTAACGCTTCTTTTATTGACATGAGTATTCCGTATGCTGCAGGATCTTTATATTCAACTGTAGAAGATTTATATCTTTGGGATCAGGCACTTTATGGCAATAAAATACTTTCAGAAAAATCAATGGAATCTTTATTTAAATCTTACATCTCGTCTGGAAATGAAGGTTATGGATACGGATGGTTTTTATCTGAAGAGAAAATTGGTGGTAAACAATATAAAATTATAGAGCACGGCGGCGGAATTAACGGATTTAACACCATCATTTCCCGCGTGCCTGCTGATAAAAATTTAGTTGTTTTACTGAACAATACCGGCGGAACAGTTTTAGGCGAAATGAATGAAGCCATTCGTAATATTCTATACAACCAGCCATACAATCAGGCAAAAAGATCAATGGCTCTTGAACTTTTAGAAGTTTTTAAAACCAAAGGAACAACCGCTGGCGTAGATACTTATAAGAAATTGAAAAACGATTCAACTTATGGTATTAAGGAAGGTGACATGAATAATGTTGGCTACCAATTATTGCAAACTGGAAAAAAGAAAGAAGCCATAGAAATTTTTAAAATTAATGTAGAAGCTTTTCCAAAATCTGGAAATGTTTATGATAGTTTGGGCGAAGCTTATTTAGCCGATGGAGATAAAAAACTGGCTTTAGCCAATTATTCAAAATCTGTTGAACTTGATCCTTCAAATGAAAATGGAAAAAAGGTAGTAGAAGAACTTTCAAAAAATAAATCAAAATAATTTTTAGAAAATCTCTTAAATCAACTCCGATAAAATCGATTCAAAATCTTTTTTATCGGAGTTCTTTTTGTTATAACTTGTAACATTCAAACTTGATGATTTATCATAAAAAATATTATTTTAGCCGTACCCAAAACAACTAAAATAACCTATGAAAAATCTAAAAAAGCACGCTTTTCTGGCTTTATTTCTATGCCTTTTAATTCCAACTATTTGTATTTCGCAGACAAATTCTCCATCTGCAAAAATGCCCTCACAGCAAAATAAAATCATAATTGATAAAATCGTCGAAGCGGCTCATTACAAAAATTATGTAATTGATTATTGCCTTTCTAAAATAAATGAAGCTTCGGCAAAAGAAGGCTGGAATGAACAAAAAGCAATGGAAATTACGGAAAGCATCAATTACAAAAATTTCAGGGATGCGATCTACAACCTTTTTGTTGTATATGATGAAGTTGAACTGGAAACTTTGCTAAAAGCATACGAGAAAGACACTGCCTATCAAACCCAAAATATTATGACGACAAGTAAAGTCCTTACTAATAACCTGAATATTTTTGCTAATGATATTGTTAAAGGGAAGTATATTTCGAAGTAAAAAAGTGACTAAGTTTCTAAGACACTAAGATTCTGAGTTTTCTTAAAGTCTCAACATCTTTGTCAAAGTTTAAAACTTTGACAAAGATTTCGCAACACAAAACTTAAAACCTGAAACTTGAAACAAAACAAACTATCCTTTCGGTTTCAAAACCAGTTTAGTCGACGTTTTTATAATTTCCTCTTTATTCAATTTCATTTTTCTAAACTTTCCGGCGTTGTACATTTCTGCCTGATCGCTGTAATGTTTACTGAACGGATTTCCTGATTGTCCTGTTGGCAGAATACTCCAGCTGTTTTCAATATCTGAGAAATCTACAATTCTTCTGGTTGAAGGACCGCCTTTTACATAATACTTTCCTTCATTATTTAGTCCAAAGAATAAATTATTGATAACTTCATTTGATCCCGGCGAAGCAAAAGGCCCAACATTAAATAATCCGCGAAGTGCGGCCACTTTTCCTAACGGATGCTCGTGTTCAACGGTATGAACTTCTCCCCATTTCCAATCAGTAATTTTGGTTCCTAATTGTTTTTGAAGATCTGAAATCGCTTCATGAAAAGATTTTGAAACGATGTCTTTTCTGGTTTCTTTTACATTTTTGGTTTTGATATTATCCCACCAAACCGAATTTTCATTTTTAACCTGATTGGCGATAACCTGTTTCCCAACAGAAATTCCCAAAAACATATTAAAATTGTCTTCGCCCATTTCGTCTTCAAAAGTATTCTTCAGATAAAGATAAATCCATTTATTATAAATCGTTGGCGCAACATCTTCCAGGTTTGTAGTTCCTTTCCAGGATTTTAAAACTTTTATCGCTTCTTTTTCTGATGCCGAAATAGAAGTAAGATCAATATTCGAAATTAGGTTTTGAACCGTTCCAACTGCAACTTCCGATG
Source organism: Flavobacterium sp. FG68 (assembly GCF_057808895.1). Lineage (NCBI taxonomy): Bacteria > Pseudomonadati > Bacteroidota > Flavobacteriia > Flavobacteriales > Flavobacteriaceae > Flavobacterium > Flavobacterium sp. FG68. Next base: position 40,529 of record NZ_JBMDIY010000038.1, on the reverse strand, counting down.
TATTATCGTAAATCATTTTACTGATCGCTTCTTTATCCCAATCTGATTTTGCATCCATTAAACAAGAAATTCTTTTCGCACGATCTTCGGGCAGATAATATCCCGGATATAAATAACCATCAATTGGTTCCGGCTGATTATTGGCAGAATATACATACCCCCATTTCGGATTTTCAGCCGATGGGTTTTTAGAAAAATCTAAATATTCTACAATATCATCTTTCCCACTTGAACCGTCTAAAATTAAATGTGTATTTACCCCTTTGTTATGTTTATATAATTTCCCTGTCGCCCACCAACCTACATTTCCTTTGGCATCGCCGTACATCACATTCAATCCCGGCGCAGCAATTAAGCTCGCGGCTTTTTTAAAATCGTCTTTGTTTTTAGCATGTGAAAGACCATAAGCAGCATCCAGAATTTGAATGGGCTGATGCGTGTAAGTCCACAACATTGCAATTGGATTTTTACGATCCAATCGTTCCAGCAAATCATTCATAATTGGTCCGTGTATGCTTGACTTAATCGTCAGCACAACATCCGAAGTATCTTTTACTTTAATTGTTTTTTTTCTGATTTCGTAATCCGCAAAACCTGTTGGTGTTTGATATTGATTAGAATCACCATCTTTATTTTTTTCCTGATAAAAATCGATGTCATCATTTTCAAACATTGTTAAACCATAGGCATAATCGCGATTGTGCGCCAATAACGGAAACGGAGTTCCGGCCAGATAACAGCCATACAATTCATGTTTCGGCGTCACGATATGCGCTTCGTACCAAGTGGCAGGCTGAGAAAACCCAATATGCGGATCATTGGCAAAAATTACTTTTCCGCTCTTTGTTTTGTGCGGTCCCGCAACCCAGCTGTTACTCCCTATAAATGGCGGAATTGGTGATTTGTCCAACAACGCCGTAATTGATTTTGAAACAGCAGTATAATCTTCAATATTTTCTTTTGAACTTTTGATCTGCGTCGTATTGAATTCGCCTTCAATCCCTAAATCTTTCAAATATTCGACTCCATATTTATTTTTAATATCAGTCAATAAGGGATCTGTTTTTTGAGCCATTGCAAAACTAAAAGACATATATCCGAAGATATTGTAAACATCTTTTATTGTGAATTTTTCTTTTTTTACGCCGACCAATGTAAACTCAATTGGTGTTGTTCCTTCTTCTAAATATTGATTAATTCCGTCCAGATACGCTTGTGTCAATTTATAACTTTCGGTGTTTTTATCTAATTTGGCAATGGCTTTCGCCGAAGCTTCTTCGATACCAATTCCGGCAAAAAACTTATCATTTTTAAGCGCAACAGATCCGAAGATTTCCGATAATTTTCCCGGAGCAATTCTTCGAAGCAATTCCATCTGCCATAATCTTTCCTGAGCATGAACATACCCAAGCGCCGTCATGGCATCTTTTTCAGAATCGGCATAAATATGAGGAACTCCATATTCATCAAAATATACCGTGGTTTCTTTCTCGAGATTCTTTAATTCTAATTCTCCTTCATACTTGGGTTTCAAATGAAAAATATAAGCACATAAACCTATTCCAAGTACGACAATAAACAGCACTAAAACCAACAGAATTTTTTTAAATCTTCTCATATTTTGCAAAAAGTATAAACCGTAATGTTTGTAAAATGATGTAACCAAAATGAAGAATAATGTAATAATCCTCCTTTTTTAAAGCCTAAATTTATGTATTTAAAATCAATCTTATAAATGTCTATATATAAAAAAATAGTAATCGGTGTAATTTCCCTTTTCCTGCTTGTGATTTTGGCAAATATTGGCCTGAATTACTGGATTAAAAAACAACTTCCGATTATTATTCACGAGAAAAACAAAACCGTTTATAACATCAATTACGAAAAAATTGAAGTTTCTCTTTTTTCCCGAAATATCTATGCAGAGACATTATTAGTGAGTCCGAAGAATCAGCCGAAAGACAGCAAAAATGGACTTTTCTCTAAAATTGAATCCATTACAATAAAACATTTTAATATTTGGGATTTAGCTTTCCGCGATATTATTCAGGCCGAAAGTATTATCATCAATAAACCCAGAGTGATTTTATATAAAAAAGGCGAAAAATTGTTGAATAACAGCAAAAGTATTAAAAGCGAAATATTTGAGCCTTTCCGTAAAATTGTTGCCGTTTCGAATATTTACTTAAATGACGGAACTGTCGATGTTGTTTCTTTAGATACTCAAAAACCTATTTTCAGTATCAAAAAAATCATTCTGAAATTAGAAGGAATTCTGCTTACAGATGCCACTTTAAAAGAAAAAAATCCGCTGCAGTATAATAGTTATGCCTTGGTTATTGATAGTTTATTTTATCGCCCAAGTGCATTTTATCATATTAATATTGGAAAAATAAGTACCGAGAAAAACTTTTTAAAAATCAATAATTTCTCTAATCTCCCGCAATTTAAACGCCCCGATTTTATTAAGCGTTTAGATAAAGAAAAAGACATTTACACTTTAAAATTCGACTCGGCTCAAGTTTCAAAAATGGATTGGGGTTTTAAAAATGATCGTTTTTTCTTTAAAGCAAATTCACTTGTAATCAATCATTTTGATGCGAATATTTATCGCGGAAAAATGCCAAAAGATGATTTAAGCAAAAAATATCTGTACAATCATTTATTGCGAAATATAAAATTCCCGCTTCAAATTGATACTTTGCAGGTTCTCAAATCAAAATTGGTTTACGAAGAAGAAATTGATTTCTCTAAAGGTCCCGGAGTTTTAAATTTCGACAAATTCAACCTTCAGGCAACAAACCTACGAAGTGGTTTTGGTTTGAAAAAAACCAACGATGTCAAAATCAAAGTGAAATGTATTTTTATGAAAACTTCACCTCTTAATGTCGATTGGAGTTTTAATGTTCTGGATAAAAATGACGGTTTTCATATTCAGGGCGTGATTTCGAATTTTGATGTTCGTGCGATGGGACAATTCAGCAAACCTTATATGAATGCGTCTTTCACTGGAGTTTTTAATAAATACCGCTTTAATTTCTACGGAAATGATAATATTTCAAAAGGAAATGCTTCTTTAGATTATGACGATTTAAAAGTAAAATTATACAAAAAGAAACATCCTGAAAAAGAAGCTAAACTTAAATCGGCAATTGTTAATTTGCTTGTCAAAAATGATTCAAAAGACAAAGCTAAAACCGCCGATGTTGAAATTGAAAGAATTCAGGAAAAATCATTTTATAACTTTTTATGGAGAAGCATTGCTGAGTCTTTGAAGAAGATTTTGATATAAATGCATCTACGTCAATATAACTTGCCGTTTCAACCGCAGGAACACAATATATTTCCGTAAAGAAATTCCATAACGCATTCTACAATACGATTCCCGTGGTTGAAACCACGGACTATATTGAAAAAATATACGCAAAGAAAACATAGCCTGCGTTTTTAACCGCAGGAACGCAATCAATATCCGTAATGATTATCCGTTTAAAAAGTTGAATGGATTAGTAAAGTTTTTTCGCCACGAATTACACGAATTTTCACGAATTAATTTTTAAAATCCTGCGAATAAAAATTAGTGGAAATTCGTGTAATTCGTGGCAGCTAACCCACAAACCTGACAATTATCAGCTTTTAAAAAAAACCTTTTTTCAATATTTGCCTTTATTTTAATCTGAAAACAAATGGCAAAAATACCTTTACACACTTTTCATATTCCTGTGATGGGTCTTGCATATACAATTGACAGCCCAATTCGCGTGGCGCAATATGGAATTTCGTCTGTTGTTGCTCTCGCTGATGATGATTTGATTGAGAAGATGCGTAACTTTTACAGCACTAAATTCAATATTCCGTATGAAGAAATCACGCAGAAATTTCATGATTATCGTGCAGAAAGAATTACTTCTTACTTAAATTTAGTTGATAAAATCGTAAAAGAAAAATTTGAGAATTTTAAAACTGAATTAGCCGAAAGCAAAACTTCCCTTGAAAATTTCATGTCAATGCTTCCTAATACTTCTGATATAAAAAAAGGATTTCAGAATTTACTGGATGATGGAATTGCTTTTAAAGAAAATATTCAGAATTATATCGAAACGAATCTTTTTCCGGGCGAAATCGACGTTAACATTATGACGAAACTGGACAAAGATAATTTCGTTAAAAACGAACAACTTCCAATTGAATTTAATGACGCACATGCCGCTTTAAGAGGTTTTGCAAATAGTAATCTGGAATCGTCTGTTGTACTTTCTGCAGGAATGAATCCGAGATTGTTTGGTTACTTTGAAAATTTCAAAGATTTTTTTCCAAATGAAAATAACCAGCTTAAAAAGAAAATTATCTTAAAAGTAAGCGATTTTAGATCGGCAATGATTCAGGGAAATTTCCTGGCTAAAAAAGGCCTTTGGGTTTCTGAATACCGAATCGAATCTGGATTAAACTGCGGCGGTCACGCTTTTGCAACTGATGGACTCTTATTAGGTGCTATTTTAGAAGAATTCAAGCAGAAAAAAGAACAACTGATACAATCAGCCCACGATTTAATGATTAAAGCTTTACAGTTAAAAAATGAAGCTTTTCCCGAAAAACCTTTAGAATTAAAAATTACCGTTCAGGGCGGTGTTGGAACTGCAGAAGAACATGAATTTTTATTAGACGAATATCAAGTAGATTCTGTTGGCTGGGGATCTCCATTTTTATTAGTTCCTGAAGCCACTTCTGTAGATCAGGAAACTCGAAAGTTATTGATGAATGCAAAAGAAGATGATTTTTATTTAAGTAACATTTCACCTTTGGGCGTACCGTTTAATACTTTAAAAGGAACAACAAATGAATTTTTAAAACAAAAAAGGATTCACGAAAATAAAGCCGGAAGTTCCTGCCCGAAGAAATTCTTAGCGTTAAGCAAAGAATATGATCCGCATGGAATTTGCACGGCATCTAAAAAATATCAGGATATTAAACTGGGAGAATTAGAAAGTATAAAAGATACTTTATCTGTCGATGCATTTGAAAAAAGCAAAATCAAAATAACCGAAAAATCATGTTTATGTGTAGGTTTGGCAAACGCTTCTTATCTTGAAAATGATATTAAAGTAAAAGGTCAGGCACAAGGCGTTGTAATTTGTCCGGGACCAAATTTGGCTTATTTTGATCAGGAAGTTTCTTTAAAAGAAATGGTACAGCACATTTATCAGGGAAAATCTATTTTAAGAACAGACCGCCCGAATTTATTTGTGAAGGAATTAAAGATGTATGTGGATTATTTTCGAAATGAAATTGAAACTATTTCCGGAGAGGTAACCGCAATGCAATTAAAAAAATGGAATTGTTTTAAAGCAAATATTTTAGAAGGAATTGAATATTATCAGAATCTGTTTTCTTCAACTCTTTATTTTAAAAAGGAAGAGGAAAAAATCAAAAATCAATTCGATTTTTATAAATCAGAATTAAATGCAATCCAGATTCCGAAACCTGAATTAGTATAAAACAAAACGCCGATTTAGAAATTCTAAATCGGCGTTTTTAATATATAGAAATTAAATCTATTCTTTCTTCTTGTTTTTGCTGTCAATAACAGCTCCTGTTCCAGTACCCAATGCAGCTCCGGCTAAACCACCAATAATGGCACCTTCACCTTTTTTCTTACTCACAATTGCTCCGGTTGCAGCACCAACTCCTGCACCAATAACGGCACCTTTAGCAGTTGCACTCCATCCTTTCTTTTTGGTAGTAGTGGTAGTTGTAGTATTTCCGTTTTCAGCTTGTTGGTGTACGACAACAACTTTTTGAGATTCAGCTTTCTGCTCCTCTTTTATTTTAGCCATTTCTGTCTTCATTGAATCGATAACACGCTGTTTGTTAATCTCAACTTTCATTGAATCAATACTGGCTTGTTTGGCTTTGTTTAAATCTTCTTTACTTTGATTTTGACAAGAAGTGATAAGTATTGCCGCTAATAATATATATAAGCCTTTCATGATTGTAGTTTTTAAAATTATACATTACAAAATACGGAATATATCACGTGTCAACTATTACATGATTTTTGAGAAACGTTATAAGATTAGAAGATTTTATTGTTTCTCGCAGAATATTTATAGATTCTTGATGTTTTATCTCGCAAAGTCGCAGAGTCGCAAAGTTTTTTTGCCACAGATTAAAAGGATTAGATAAGATTTCAATAAATGCGTTGAAATTTTTTCCCGCAGATTTTGCAGATTAATCGGATTAATCTTTCTTAGTTCAATAGCGTCCAGCTTTAGCTGGATGAAAATTTGATCAAATGAAAAGGGCTTTAGCCAAACTACGCGTTTGGCTAAAGCCCTTTCAAATTTTATCTTTAATACCCCCAGCTAAAGCTGGAGGCAATTGAAAAAAAATCTTTTTAATCCTTTTAATCTGTGGCAAAAAAAACTCTGCGACTTTGCGAGATTAATTTGCGATCATTCTTACTTTCCTAAAATTCCTTTTTTCAGGATTTGTCCAAAGTCATACATATCTTCATAAGAACAATATAAAGGAACTGGTGCCAGACGAATTACGTTTGGTTCACGCCAGTCTGTAATTACTCCGTTTTTCATTAAATAATCAAATAAACTTCTTCCTTCTCCATGAAGGAAAACAGATAATTGTGAAGCTCTTTCGATTGGGTTTGAAGGTGTAATAATTTCAAAATTACCTGCAACTTCTTTATCAATTTCGTGCAAAATAAATTCTAAATAGGATGTAATTTGATCACGTTTTGCAATTAAGGCATCCATTCCAACCTCAGCAAACATTTCTACAGATGCTAAATACGGCGCTAAAGATAAAACCGGAAGATTACTAATCTGCCATCCGCCTGCTCCGTGAACGGGATCAAAGTTAGGTTCCATTTTAAAACGGCGTTCTTTGTTGTGTCCCCACCAGCCAGCAAATCGCGGTAAATCTGGATCGTTATGATGTCTTTCGTGTACAAAAACTCCCGAAGCATTTCCTGGTCCTGAGTTCATATATTTATAACTGCACCAAGCAGCAAAATCTACATTCCAATCGTGAAGTTCTAATTTGATATTTCCGGCAGCGTGCGCTAAATCCCAGCCCACTTTTGCTCCGGCTTTTTGTCCGGCTGCGGTAATGGTTTTAATATCGAAAACTTGCCCAGTATAATAATTTACTCCTCCAATTAAAACTAAAGCTAACTCATCACCAACTTCTTCAATTTTTGCTAAAACATCTTCCAGACGAATATTGTGTTCTCCTTCGCGACGTTTAATTTCTACGATTGCATCTTCTGGTTTGTATCCATGAAAATGAACCTGACTTTGAAACATATACTGATCTGATGGAAAGGCTTTTTCTTCACAGATAATTTTATAACGCTTTCCTTTTGGCTGATAAAAAGAAACCATCAACAAATGAAGATTCACCGTCAAAGTATTCATTACGGTAACTTCTGACGGAAGTGCTCCCACAATTTTACTCAACGGTTCTGCAAATCTTTCCTGATAATCCCACCAAGGTTTCTCTGCATAAAAATGACCTTCTACAGCAAGTTCTGCCCAGTCATTCATTATTTCGTCAATATAAGCTTTGGTTCGTTTTGGCTGTAATCCTAATGAATTTCCGGTGAAATATATAACTCGTTTGTCATTAACTTTAGGAAAAATGAATTGTTCCTGATAGTGATTTAGTGTGTCTTTCGAATCTAGCTCTCGTGCAAATTCGCGTGTATTTTGAAAAGTCATTGTGTTTTTGTTTTGTCGGCTAAAATAACAAATTTTGTTTGTTTTGTTTCAAGTTTAAGGTTTCAAGTTGATATGCTTGGTGTGATTTAACGCAAAGTTCGCAAGGTTTTTTTACTCAGTTTGTGTTTGCCAAATGCAAAAGAACGCAAAGCTTTGCGAACTTTGCGGTTGAACACACAAAGAACTTGAAACAAAACCATTAAAAATAGAAAACCCGACAGGTTTTAAAAACTTGTCGGGTTTCTTTATAAGATCAATTCTAATTATAGAATTAACATTGCATCTCCGTAAGAATAGAATTTGTATCCTTCTTTGATTGCTTCATCGTATGCTTTTTTCATTAAATCATGTCCACAGAAAGCAGAAATCATCATTAATAATGTTGATTTTGGTGTGTGGAAGTTTGTGATCATACAGTTTGCAATACTGAAATCGTGAGGAGGGAAAATAAATTTATTTGTCCATCCTTCGTAAGGATTCAAAGTATTAGCAGAAGAAACAGAACTTTCGATTGCACGCATAGAAGTTGTTCCTACTGCACAAATACGTTTTTTCTTTGCTTTTGCTTCGTTTACGATATCACAAGCTTGTTGATTAATGATCAATTCTTCTGAATCCATTTTGTGCTTAGATAAATCTTCCACTTCAACTGGATTGAAAGTTCCTAAACCTACGTGTAAAGTTACCTCAGCAAAATTTACTCCTTTGATTTCTAATTTTTTCAAAAGGTGTTTTGAAAAGTGTAAACCAGCAGTTGGTGCCGCTACAGCTCCTTCTTCTTTTGCGTAGATAGTTTGGTATCTTTCAGCATCTTCAGCAGTAACTTCTCTGTTGATGTATTTAGGAATTGGAGTTTCTCCAAGTTCTGTCAATTTGTTTCTGAATTCTTCATAAGAACCATCGTATAAGAAACGTAATGTTCTACCACGAGATGTTGTATTATCGATTACCTCAGCAACTAACGAATCGTCGTCACCAAAATAAAGTTTGTTTCCGATACGGATTTTTCTAGCAGGATCTACTAAAACGTCCCATAAACGCTGCTCTGAATTTAATTCTCTTAATAAGAAAACCTCAATTCTCGCTCCGGTTTTTTCTTTGTTTCCGTACAAACGTGCAGGGAAAACTTTTGTATTGTTAAGAATTAAAACGTCTCCGTCATCAAAATAGTTGATAACATCTTTAAACATTTTATGTTCTATTGTTTGTTTTTGACGGTCAATTACCATTAAACGAGATTCATCTCTATTTTCTGCCGGGAATTCAGCTAAAAGTTCTTTCGGTAAATTGAAATTGAAGTGTGATAATTTCATATTTGAAGTTAGATTTTAAAATATCAATCTTAGACTTTTTTATCTAAAATTTTAAATCGCCTGCAAATATACGATTGTGAGATAGGCGTTGTCAAGTGTTTTGACGTTTATTTTCAAAAGTCCTTGATTTAGTGCGGTTTTAGTAACCATTAAAATGTTTTTTTTAACCATATAAGTTATATAAGTTCATTTCATTTGGATTCCTTTAACAAAAAAGCCTCTGGTTAAAACCAGAGGCTTATAGGATTACGTTTTATTTAGCTCTTTATTTACATGAACTTATATAACTTATATGGTTCAAAACTTTACAATTCTGAGATTTGGAAGTTTAAAGATTTTAAGTCATTCCAGAAATCCGGGTATGATTTTGAAACTACTTCTGCATCGTCAATAATAATTGGCACTTTTATCGCAAGTGGTGCAAATGCCATTGCCATACGGTGATCGTTGTATGTTGCTATATGAATATCATGATTAATATTTCCCGAACGCTCTAAAGTCAAACTGTCATTGGTTACAGAAATATTTGCTCCTAATTTTGTAAGCTCAATTCGCAATGCTTCCAATCTGTCTGTTTCTTTAATTTTTAAAGTATGAAGACCTGTTAAATGACATCCAATTCCTAAACCTAAACAAGTTACTACGATTGTTTGCGCAATATCCGGCGTGTTGTTTAATTCAAATTTTACATCCTGATAATTAAATCCTGCCACTTTTTCCAAAGTCATTTTATTGTTTTGGAAAGTAGTTTTTACACCCATTTTTTCATAAAGAGAAACTAATTCTGAATCTCCCTGAAGACTGTTTTCTTTATAACTGCTTAAGGTTATTTTTGCAGCATCAGCCAAAGCCACAAGACTAAAGAAATATGAAGCCGAACTCCAGTCAGATTCCACAACCATTTCTTTTGATTCAACAGATTCTTTAGGATAAACTTTAATTATGTTTCCTTCAAAACTTGTTTTGATATCTAAATCATTCAACAAAGCCAAAGTCATTTTGATATATGGAACTGAAGTAATTTCTCCTTCTAATGTCAGCTCTAAACCATTTTCTAGTTTTGAAGCGACTAATAAAAGTGCCGAAATATACTGACTGCTCACATTGGCTGCTAAACTAACTTTTGAAGCAGTAACTTTTTTCCCTTTAATTCTAATTGGCGGATAACCAACTTCTTTTTCATAACTAATCTCAACTCCCAACTGGCCTAATGTTTCAACCAAAATTTTTATTGGGCGTTCCTGCATTCTGCTTGAACCTGTCATTACTACTTCTCTGCCTTCGTTTACAGCAAAATATGCGGTTAAGAAACGCATGGCTGTTCCAGCGTGATGAATATCTACAATTTCATCATTACCAATTAATGCTTTCTGCATGACTTCGCTGTCGTCTGAGTTTGAAGTATTGGCTAAAGTAATATTTGGGAATAAAGCTTTTAGTAATAATAAACGATTGGTTTCGCTTTTAGAACCTGTGATATTTAATTGTGAATTATCAATGGTGAATTGTGAATTCGTACTTAATTTTAAATTCATGATTTTAATTATGAGTTGCGAATTATGTGTAATTTAATTCGAGCCTGCAATTTACCACTCCTCATTCATAATTCAAAATTCACCATTGATATTTCACAATTATTTCAATTTATCGTTGTTTTTGTGACGATCTTTATCTCTAACTGATTTTAAGTCCATTTTTTTATCAAAAGCGGCTTGTAAATCGATTCCGGTTTGATTGGCCAGGCATAAAACTACAAATACAACATCTGCCAATTCTTCGCCTAAATCTTTATTTTTATCGCTTTCTTTTTCAGATTGTTCTCCGTAACGACGGGCTATAATTCTGGCAACTTCACCTACTTCTTCTGTAAGCTGGGCCATATTGGTTAATTCGTTAAAGTAACGAACTCCGTGTTCTTTTATCCAGGTATCAACGTCTAGTTGTGCATTTTTCAAATCCATGATTACATTTTTTTAAGGACAATTTTTTCATTTTGACTGGCAACAACTTTTTGAAAAATATTTTTCAGTCCGGTATATTGCTCTGCTGCAAAAATACTGCTGTTAATTTCTTTTGAGCAGGTTATTTGAATTTTATTTCCTTCGGCAGAAAAATTCAGCAAATAGATTATATTTTTATCTTCTGTCGCAATTCTAATAGGCTGTGGCAGAGATTCTACTTGAAAGCCTTCTGGAATTTCGATATTGACATTATATTTTTGCTGATTTTTATATCCAAAATAAACCGGCATAACCCTTTGTTCCTGATTAAATGGGTTTTTGGTTCTTGTAAAAAACAGTAATGGACTTACGAAAATTTTCCCTTCTATTATATCCGACTGACTGCCTGATGTAAAAGAAAAAGTTTCTAAAACAGGATCTTTGATATTTGATTTTTGGTTCTCAATTTTATAATTTGAGATACTTAAATTTCCTAATTCTGCTTCAAATTTTTCAAGATAATTATCTTGGGTTTTAGCTGCGTTTTCTACTCTAAAATGATAGGCATCATAATCTGTTCTAAGAATTCTGACCTGTCCGCTCATCTTTCCATCCTGAGCAATTTTTGCCATCAAATTAAAACTTTCTTTGGAAGGATTTGAAGGTTCTAAATCGATCTCTAATGAAGTTCCATCATTTTTTATAAGTCTTCCTTTCCAATTCAAAACATTTAAAGGCAAAATATTTGGAGAAGTATATTTGTGTGTTGCGTCAAGTAGAAATTGTTTTCCGTCAATTTCTGCAGCGGCAATGACATAATTAAATCCGGTTCTGGTAGGATATACAGGAAGTCCGTTTTCGATTGTACTTACTAAAACCGGACTTGCTTCTATTCCTGCCAGTCTAAGCATGTTTATCAAAATGAAATTAATTTCGGCAACATTTCCTGTTTGGTCTGTATATGCTTTTTTGATTCCTTTATCTGTATAATAACCATAGTTTTCATTCCAGTTCATTTTGTTTTGAACATAGGTAAAAACCAGATTCAGTCTTTCATTTTGAGATTCTACATTTCCAATTAAGCGTTTTACATCTTCGACTAAAAAACTCATTTCATTAAGTTCTTTCCCAAAACTGTTATCTTTAAAAATTGTTTTTGCCACACCTTCCCAAGTCATCGTATAATCTTTTACGGGTTGTTCCGGCATTCTTACTCTTTCCAGCTCGTGCTTAATTGTTCCTTTATAATTTTCAATGTTATTTACATATGGTTCTTCATACAAAGCCGAGACATTTTTTCCTGAATAATAGGCTTCGATTTGTCGATATGAAAATGAATTGGTTTGATTGTGTTCGTTTTCAAATGTCTGGCTTCCTGTAGAAAACTTAGAGTCGTTTTCAAGCGGAATCCCTCCTATTAAAATTGGCTTATAAATGTAAAATTCCGGTATTTCTGTTTTATAATAAAAGTAGTTAACCGGAATATCGTATTGAATATCAAAGTCAGGGAATTTTACAATATTCTCAGATTTCAAAATATATTTATATTCGATAATTGAACCCACTTTTACATTGGGCAGCGTAATGGCTTTTTCTTTCCAGTAATTATTGATTTTTTTCTTAAATGCTCCTTGATTTTCCAGCTTGGTTTTTACTACGGCGCCATTTTCGAGATTGTATGTAATTGCATCTGAAAATTCTAAACGGTCTTCATTTAAGTTTTCATATCCTATATAAAATCGGACTTTTTGATCAGCCCATTTTAGGCCTTCTTTTTTGTAAATTTTAATTTTGACTTCGCAAACGTGGTTGGCAGTAAACCCTGCATCTTTATTGTAACTAAAATAGGTTCTTCCTTTTTTAAATAATATGGCCGCTGAAGCACTGCTGTCTGTGGGATGTACTTTTTCCTGAAGTTCGGCAATAGTTACTTTACCTAATTGATAGTTTTGAGAATTGGCTTTTACGATAAAAACAAAGAAAATTATAGCAATTAAAAATTTTGGCAACCTCATATTATATCCTTTTTAATACTATTTTTTCACTTTCCTTTGCAATCATAGTTTTATAATATTCTTTGAGCATTTCATATTTTCCTACCGGAAAAATAGCCTCGTTGATTTGATGCACAATTGACAACTGCAATGTATTCCCTGCAACTGCAACATCAAATTTAAAAACTCCCAAATCATCTTCCATAACTAAGTTTAATGATTTTGGCAAATTTTCGACTGTAAAATTAGCCGGAATTTTAATTATGATAGCGTATCGTTTTGCAAAAGGAAATCCAAAATCGACTGGATATTCTCTTTTTTCTTGTCTAAAAGGATTTTTTTCATTTAAGAAAAAAAGCATAGGGTTTATATATATTTTATCTCCAATTATTTCAGAAAGATTTGATCCTGTAAAAGAAAATGATTCTGAAACTGGTTCTGAAATTTCATTTTGATTTATTCTTTTGTAATTACTTACTTCAATTTTGCCGTTTTCATTTTCAATTTTCTCAATATAATTTTCTTCATTCTCTTTAGCTGTTTTTGTTTTAAAATTGAATGCATTATAATCTGAATATTGTCTTCTTGCTTTTCCTTCTATTTTTCCATCTTCTTTAACATCAAAAATCATAGAAACAAGGTCGTTGGAGTTTTTCTTAGGCATTAGATCTACTGTTTCTGAAGTTCCATCTTTACGAATTAATCTCCCTACCCAGTTTAAATCTCTTAAAGGCAGAACATTTACAGTTGAAAATTCATCTGTTGCATCTAATAAAGCAATTCCTGTTGGAGTTTCTATTCCAGCTATTACATAATTAAAGCCTTGGGTACTAGGAAAAAAATTAATTCCATTAGATCTGGTACTTATTAAAACAGGATTTGCTTCTAAACCTGAGTAACGAAGCATTGCGGTGAGCATTAAATTAATGTCCGCACAATTTCCTGATTTCTCTTTATAAGCCTTTCTTACCCCTTTCTCACACCCATATCCTAAATAATTATTCCATTTTATATTAGATTTTACATAATTAAGAATCGTTGCCATTTTATCTTCGGGTTTTGTTTTCCCTTCTAAAAGCAATTTAATATCTTCTTCAAAATAACCTGTTTTATTTAATTCCGGACCAAAATCTTCGTATTCATAAATTGTTTTTGCAACCGTTGGCCAATCCGTAGAAAACGATTTAAAAAAACTTCCCGGAATAGAAATGGTTTCTAGTTCGTGGGAAATAGAAGCGCAGTAATTTTTTATATTGTTAACGTAGTCTTCCTCTTTCATGGCTGGCAGATTTTGAAGACAATAGGTTGTTTCCTTTGCTAAATAAGTATAAGTATTACTTGCTATTTGAGTAGTCACTTTTGGAATAAAAAAGCCTGTAATATTTCTTTTAAAAATAAATGCGTCAGGAATTATTGTTTTAAATTCTGAATAATTAACCGGAATACTTTTTTGAAAATCCCAATCTCGAATACCTCCTCCATAGCTTTTAATTTTATATTCGATAACAGATCCTTCTTTTACATCTGGAAAAGTGATTTTTTTCAACCAATAATTTTTATTGTTTTTGTCTATGAATTCACTTTCCGGTTTTAATTTAGATTTTATAATCTTTCCGTCAACCAAATTGTATGTAAAAACATCTGTTAGACTAATTGTGTTTGATTTTCCAGTCGGAAATGCGAATTGTGCATTAGCCCAATCATATCCTTCTTTTTTGTAAATTTTTATTCGTATTTGGATAGTTGTATGTGAATCACTGTTGTCAATTTTAGAAACTCCTTTACAAAATAAAATTGCTGCAACCGCTCCTGAATCGAGAGGATGTACTTTTTCTTCAAGTTCAGCAATACTTACTTTTCCTAACTCGTAGTTTTGGGATTGTACCTTTACAATAAAAAGAAAAAACAAGATAAATACTGAACTTGAAAATTTCATACTTAGATTCTTTTTAAAACTATTTTTTCTGTCTCTTTTGCTACCATTGCTTTGTAATATTCTTTTAGCATTTCATACTTTTCAGCAGATACAATTGCTTCGTTTATTTGATGTATAACCGATAATTGTAAAAAATTTCCATTAGCTGCTATATTAAATTTAAAAGCACCAAGGTTATCTTCCATAGTTATAGCAGCCGGAGCAGGTAAAGTTTCAACTGTAAAACCTTCAGGAATTTGAATTGTGATATTGTATTTGTCAGCAAATGGATAACTAAAATCTACAGGATATTCTCTAACTTCTTGTGTAAATTGGTTCTTATCTTCTGTAAAAAAGAGCATTGGATTCACATAAATCTTATCTGCAATAATTTCACATAAATTTGCTCCTGCAAAAGAATATGTTTCAATTAAAGGCAATAAAATGTCTTTTTCATTTGTTTTAGAATACTCGCTGATTTCAATTTTATTATTTAGATTTTCAAGTTTTTCAAGATATTCTTCTTCCTTGAAACTACTAATATTATCTCTTGCAACCATTGCATTAAAATCTGTATATTGTCTTCTGGTTTTTCCTGTAACTTTCCCTTCGGCATCAATTGCATAATTCATAAATACATTATCGCCTGAGACTTTTTGCGGCATTAAATCAATCTGCTCAGAACTTCCGTCTTTTCTAATCAAACGACCATTCCAGTTTAATGTTCTTAATGGAAGGATATTGGGAGTTGAAAATTTATCTGTAGCGTCAAGTAAAACATTTCCATTTGGAGTTTCTACTGCCGCAATAACATAATTAAATGCAGTTCTATTAGGAAATAAAGGAATTCCGTTAGAACGTGTACTTACTAAAACTGGGTTTGCTGTTAGCTCCGCATAACGTAACATTGCAGTAAGCATCAGATTTATATCTGCAATGTTTCCTGTTTTTTCTTTGTATGCCTTTTTAACACCATTATCACAACTATACCCATAATAATCGTTCCATTTTACATTAGATTTCACATGATTAAAAATAGCCCATATTTTTTCTTCAGGCGTTTTTAAACCTGTAAGCAATTTTTTCAAATCATCTTCAAAATAACCTGTTTTATTTAGTTCTGCACCAAAATCATCATAATCATAAATTGTTTTCGCAACAGAATTCCAATCTGATGAGAATGATTTAATTGGACTATGCGGATATTTTGTCATTGATAATTCCTGGCTCAAACTGACAGTGTAATTATCAATATTATTAATAAAGTTTTCATCTTTTAACGCCAGTAGATTTTCTGCAATATATGTTGTTCTTGTTTCTAAAAAGTCTAATTTCTCTTGTGATGTACTTGCACTAACAACTCCGTTTTTACCTTCTCTATAGGTGTAAGAAATAGATCTATTTATTTTCTCCACACTTATTTTTGGACTGATAAATCCTTTAAAACTATTATTATAAACAAAATATTCAGGAACATTCATTCTAAATTCTGAATAATTCACAGGAATCTGATTCTGAAAATACCAATCCCGTGGACTTCCAATACTACAGTTTTTTATTATATAACGAAATTCAACAATAGAACCTTCCTTAACATTTGGCATTGTAAATACTTTTTGAGACCAATATTTATTAATTACTTTTTCAAATTCACCCTCACTTTTTAATTTTGTTTTCTCGACCTTTCCATTAATCAAGTTATATGTTACAGCATCATTCACAAAAACTTTCTCTTTTGTGCCATTGCCCGCTGTATAATATCTTACTTTTTTTGTTGCCCAGTCATATCCTTCTTTTTTATAAATTTTAATTTTAACGGATACTTCTAACTGGGTTGTAAAACCATGATCTTCATCATAATCAAAAGTATTTTCACCTTTTTCAAAGAGTATTGCTGCGACTGCTGATGTATCCTTTGGATGTTGTTTTTGTTTTAGTTCTTCTATAGAAACTTTTCCTAATTTAAATTCCTGCGCATTTACTTTTGAAATAAACAACAATAGAATTGCCAGGCTAAAAATCTTGATTTTCATTATTTTATTTTTGATTTTGGTTAGTTTTTGTTTAAGATGATTTTTGCATTGTCATTTCTTGATACCTGCTCTATAAAAAGACGGTATTCATCATATTCCTTGTTTGAATATTTTCCTTTATTAACAAACATAGAGCGTTTGTAAATCAGTTTATTGTTGTCTTTTTTAATAATTTCAGTTTTGTATTCTCCAAATTTGCCTTTTAATTCAAAGTTTGAAGGCAGAAATTCTATTGAAAAACCTGCTGGAAGATTGATTTCGATTTCATCTGTATCTAAATATCCACGCTGAATTTGAAATGGATTTTTACGATTTCTGATTCGTTTTATACTTCCTGTATATTGATTAAAAGCATCAACCACAAACATCATTTTAGTTCCCGAAAGTGTTCCGTAGTTTGATGCGTTAATCTGGGCATCTTCAGTAAAACGAACATTTTCCTTATCGTTTGTAAAAGTTATTTTGCCCAATTTCAAATTATTGATATTATCCCAATAGTCTTTATAATGTTCTTCTTTTTCATTTGGCTGCATGGTTTCAACTCTTGACTTTGAAGCATATTGACTTCCTTGCGATGCAATTTTTAAAACACCAGAAAAGTTGCCGTTTTCATCAATTGTATAAGTTCCTTTTCCTTCCTGAGTATTTCCTTTATCATCGTAAATTTTAGTACGAACAATTTCTCCCCCTTCTGGTTTTACTACCAAAACATCACGATCATCTGTAAAAATTCCCTGATATCCAAAAGGATCATCCTGACTTGTGCATTCTAACCAGATATAATTATTCCCGTTTGGAACAGCAAGAATCATATGATTGCCCTGCATCGAAACAAAATCTGACTGAATATCTAACTTATAACGATCTCCGTATAAAATGGTATTATAAGATGGAACATCCACAACCTCAAGAAGTGCTTTTGTATAATTTGATAATGCTTTACAATCTCCATATCCTAAACGATCTACGTCGCTGGCAAACATAGGTTTCCACCCGCCAATACCAACTGCAATATTTACGTATCTGGATTTTTTTTGAACATAATCATAAATAATTTTAGCTTTCTTGACAGGATCTTTTTCGTCTCCTACAAGTGCTTTTATTTTTACTTTTGTTTCTTCGGGTAAAACAGTGGTTCCATTTAAGATTTTCTCTCCGTACCATTTTCCAAATGCTTCCCATGTAGTCGCTTTTCCGTCAACTCCTTCCAAGTGAAAATTTTCTAATCCCATCATAACTTTTGGAAAAAGCTCTCCGTAAGAAGGACTTAAATCTTCTTGTTTCTGAGCCACAATATTTGTTGCTGTATAACTTAAATTAGTATCTGTATCTGTCGTTTTTTTAATATTGAAACCATCAAATCGGAATTCTTTCTTTTTAAATCCCAATTCTTTAGGAAAAGTAACATTCAAAACACATTTCTCTACGCTTAGATTATAAGCCCCCAGGAAATACCATTGCGGTATAAAAGCTGTATTTGAAGTTTCCGTTTCACAGGTGTAAACAATTGTAAAAGGATATGAGATTGGAGTATAGTCTAAATAAAGTACCCGATTATCTGAAAATAGCGTACTGCCGCTAACTGCACTTTGATCTCTAAACTCTTTTTTCCTGATTTTTTTTATTTCATTTCCTAATGCATCATAAACTACAGCTTCAATACTTTTTATTGAAGTCGTTTTATCATAATGTGCATAGGCATCAATATCATTTAAACCTTTTTCATTTAAAACAGAAACCACTCTTTGGGTTTTGATATTCATACTTCTTTGTGAAGCAATAACAATATCCATTTGATCTAATCTAACAACAGCATTAGCATTTTGTTTAAGACTATCGGCAATAGTAACTGTAGAATAATTAGTCTTCTGAGCAGAAGAAATAAGGGAAAATAAGATAAAAAAAAGCCTAAAACAGGTAGATTTCATTAGTGAGTAATTTCGTCAAATATATATTATTTTTAGAAATTCTTAACATTTGTTGAGTTTATTTTTACTCTCTGTTTTTGCTGTCGATTAAGATCGTTACAGGACCATCATTTAACAAACTGACTTTCATATCGGCACCAAAAATTCCGGTTTGTATCTTTTTGTCAAATTCTTTTTCTAAAGCTTTTACAAAGTTCTCATACATAGGAATTGCAAACTCCGGTTTTGAAGCTTTTATATAAGATGGACGGTTTCCTTTTTTTGTAGAAGCCTGAAGTGTAAATTGACTGACAACAATAATTTCTCCGTCAACATCCTGAACCGAGCAGTTCATAACATCATTTTCGTCACCAAAAATTCTCATTTTTATAATTTTTCCGACAAGCCAGTCAATGTCTTCCTGAGTGTCGGCATCTTCAATTCCAACTAAAACTAATAATCCTTTTTTAATGTCGGCTGTTTTTTGACCGTCAACGGTTACTGATGCCTCGGAAACTCTTTGAAGAACAATTTTCATTTTTATTTTGATCTAATGCGGCGTAGTTTATAGGCCACAGATTACACGGATTAAACAGATTTTAAATTCTAGCGTTAGATGCACTGCAGTGGATCTATACATTTGAATACGTTGTGTGATTTTTTTGTTTGGAATTTGGAATTTGAAAAAAATTGGAATTTAATTATTTTCTCGTTTCGTCACTCGCTGCACGATCATCACCATAAATATCAGTAC
The DNA here is from genome assembly GCF_057808895.1 of Flavobacterium sp. FG68. Taxonomy (NCBI): domain Bacteria; kingdom Pseudomonadati; phylum Bacteroidota; class Flavobacteriia; order Flavobacteriales; family Flavobacteriaceae; genus Flavobacterium; species Flavobacterium sp. FG68. The sequence goes on along the minus strand of NZ_JBMDIY010000038.1, from coordinate 20,937 downwards.
GATAATGCTCCTCATCGCCTTCAAGAATTTTAAGATAGCTATTGTAACGTGACCACGCAATTTCATCTTTTTCTAGAGCTGCTTTTATGGCGCAATGAGGTTCTTCTTTATGGAGACAATTATTAAACTTGCATTGATCTTTTAGTTTGAAGAATTCAGGAAAATAACCGCTGATTTCTGATGGTTCCATATCAACAATTCCGAAACCTTTAATTCCAGGTGTATCGATGATTCTCGCATCAAAAGATAAATCATACATTTCGGCAAAAGTAGTTGTATGTTGTCCTTGTTTGCTTTGTTCTGAAATTACAGTTGTTTTTAAATGCAGACTTGGTTCCATCGCATTTACCAAAGTTGATTTCCCAACTCCTGAATGTCCTGAAAACATACTTACTTTTCCAACCATCATTTCTTTAAGTTTATCAACTCCTTTATTTTCTGTTGATGAAATTCGGAGGCATTTATATCCAATTTCGGTATAAATATGCTGTAAGTAAAGCTGATCGTCTAAAGTCTGTTCATTGAGCGTATCGATTTTGTTGAAAATCAAAACAGCTTCAATTCCGTATGCTTCGGCAGTAACTAGAAAACGGTCAATAAAACTTGTTGTAGTTGGTGGATTATCAATAGTAATCAGTAAAAAAACCTGATCAATATTCGATGCAATAATATGAATCTGTTTGGATAAGTTAACTGATTTACGAACGATGTAATTTTTTCTTTCGTGAATTTTATGAATCGTTCCCGTTAAGGCATCCGAAGTTTCTTCTAATTCATAATCGACAATATCGCCTACAGCAATTGGGTTGGTACTTTTAATACCTTTCATTCTGAATTTCCCTTTCATACGGCACTCAATAAAATCGCCTTTTTCAGATTTTACGGTGTACCAGCTTCCTGTAGATTTATATACGATTCCTGTCATTCAAATTTTAGATTTCTGATTTTAGATTTTAGATTGCTCTTAAAACTAAAAATTTTAAAAGGCAAAATTACGTTTTTAGAATTGAACAACGCAACTTCACCTTTTAAAATTAAAATCTATCTTTTGAATTTCTTACTCTTACCAAACAATTTCGGCTAAAACCTCATTTTCTTTCACTTTTCCTAACTGAATCGTTTTTAAAGTTCTGGATGTTTTACCTGCCTTAGTTGTATAAATTTCAACCATAATTGTAGCTGGGCCATTTTCAGTTAATTCTGTTTCTCCAAAATAATTGGTTTTAATTTGATATTTACCTTTTACAGCATTTCGAATTATATATTGTTCCGGGCCATAACCTTCTGTAAAATCTTTAGAAAATCTTCCTCCAATTTGTGTTGAAGTATGGCTGTAGTAACATTCTTCATTTGTTGGTTCAATAACATGCAAGTCTAAATCGACATCCATTTGGTTCCAGTTCATAATAATTCGAATATCAACTGGCTTTTTTGTTGTATATTTTTTATCAAGTTTTCCTGTTTTCAAACCTGAATGCTCTGCCATCAATCGATTAATATCCATTAAAATAATATCTTCAACACCTTCATACTGCCCGTCCATTTCTCCGTAATAATTTACTTCCAAAGCTTTAATTAATTGATCAAAAGCTTCCTGATATTTTCCAGCATCTTCAAGAGTCAATGCATAATCTCTTAAACTTTGTGGCTCATGTTCTCTCCATTTTGCAACTTGTTTTGCGGTAAAAACTGCATCATTATAATCTTTCCATTGGCGTAAAGTATAAGTTAGTGTTTTATAAAGCTGATGATTTTCTAAACCTAAATCGGCAATATTACTGATAATCAATAATGCTTTTTTAACATCTCCCTGATTGTAGAAGAAATGCGCGACGTCAAAATAAAAACTTGGATTTCTTTCCTGTGCTTTTCTTAATTCTAAATACAAATCGTATTGTTTTTCTTTTGGAGCTTTTGCCAAAGCTTTTAAATACAATCGATCTGGATTCCAACTTTTTGTTTGGACAACTCCACTATTTGAAGACTGCTTTTTCGTTGTTATTATAATAACTCCATTTGCCCCTCTGCCATAAGAAGCAATTCTCGAAGCATCTTTCAAAACATCTATGGTATCGATATCATCTGACTTTAAATCGGTGAATTCACCCTCATAAAACTGACCATCAACTATAATTAAAGGCTTTTTTGAATCTCCGGCTAAATATCCCTGATCTAGATTTGAATCTTGTGGAATATATTTATTTTTTGAGATGTCTTCTGAAATAGCACCAACAACATCAGATTTTTTTTGTGTTCCATATCCTACTACAACTGTTTCTTCTAATTTAGCAGCATTTGTCTCTCTTTGTATTACTTCACTTCCAACTTTTTTATCTTTTATTTCAGTAACTGTAGGCGCAACAAATTTTACCTGATTAGCTTTTGGCGCAGACGATGCGGGAGATGTCTGAATTACATTATTGTCTTCCTCAATAACCATTTCTGCTGCTGACCCTGCCCCAACCGGTTCGTCTATTGTCAAAACAGCATCCGGATCTCCTTTTATAGTTTCAGATCCAATTGTTATATCCTCATCTCTGCCTCTTGCTCCTGGCGGTGGGGGTGGCGGCGGAACTTGAACTTGTCCTTTGTGTTTATACTTAGATGCGATTTTCTGTCCTTTATATTTTATATTCTTTTTCCACCAACTATCTAATCCGTTAAAATAACTTTCTATATTGTCCCAATTACTTTTTTGCTGAGCCAAATTAGTATCGTGTTCCTGTTTTTTGATTCTGTCAAATTCAGCACGTAATTCCGTTGGCGGAATAATATCATACGAAATATAATCGCGAATATCTTCTAAAACAATCAACGAAGTATTTTTAGTAATGATGCCGTATTTCTTTCCCAAAAGTTCAATTTCATCAGCATTTTTAGCATATTCAAAATCAAGATTGGCTATTTTTTTCTGTGCCCAAAGTTTTTCAATATTTACATCATTTGTGTTTTGAACCGCACCATCAAGCGTAATTTTTCTTTCTAAAACAGCTTCATTATTATATCCAAATAATAAAGTGATTTCGTTTTTTGGATTTAAAGAAATTCCCGAAAAACTAAAATTCCCTGAAACTGAAGTTCCTTCTATTGGAAACAAATCAGTCACGGTTAAATTTTCTTTTATTCCTAAAAATTTCAAATTTGTATTTGTCAATTTATCCAAAGCGATTTCAGTATTGATCTGATTTAAATTGATAAAATTACCACCCGTTTGCATTGCTGAATAATTCAGAAAAGCAAAATCGGCAGATACTGAAGAAGTAATAGTATAAATTGTTTTTTTAGTTTTTGGCAGAAGATTTTCGCTCAAAGAAGATAATCCATCAGTAAAAAACAAATATTCGTCCTGACCCGTAAAGTTGAGTTGCGAAAAACGAGTTCCTCCATCGTATTTTGTTTTCTCTAAAACGGTTTTTAAAGCATCCCAATTTCCGTTAGAAACAATATATTCTTGTTGTTTATCAAAAGTATAATTCAAAAAGTACAGCGTAACTTTTATGTTTTTTATTTTCTGGAAATAAGCATTCAACAAATTCAATTCTTTCTTTAAATCTCTATTCTGACAGCTCAAAGAATTATCCCAAATTAAACCAATTGAAGCTGGCGTTTTTTTAACTGTTTTATCTCCTTCTATAAAAGTATTTCCATAAAAGTAATGTTGTCCGCCAACATCCTGCATCAAAACACTTGGAATGCTTTGCTGTATTGGAATTTTTAGCACTATTTTTTCTGCGGGCTGATAATTTTCTTTTTTAACAGAAGCCTGAAAAGCTTGATTCCATTTTGAAAAGACAATTTCGTTTCCTGAATTCTCAGTAACGGTTGGTGCTGTTGAAGTTCCTAAAACCGAAACATTAATTTCAAACTGATCTAATTTTTTCGGAAAACGACTTACCAATTGATACGCCAGATTATCTTTATCAAAAGCCGAAAGTTCTTCTTCGTAACCAATTATTACAGTTCGTTCTCCGTTTGGCATTAAAGGATAAATTCTGGTTCTGAAATTATTTCCATCTACTTTCTCTAACAATCCCGGATCAACACGACGATGTTCAATAGCTTCAAAAACCTGTTTTCCTTTATTTTTATTTACCGGAACGGCTTCACGCATTTTTCCATTAATATCAATGGCATATCTTGAAACCGAAACATTTTCCGGTAACGGAAAAATAAGTTCTGCTTCCATCTGTCGAGTTCCCGAATTAAAAAAATGCATTTCGGCAGTGGTGTAAGCAATATTCCCAACAACTTTTACATTGACTAAAAGTTTGTTCATTCTCACTTTTTCAGCACCATCACCTTTAACATTTAGTTCAGGGCTTTGTGCGAAAGTTTTTGTTCCTAAAAACAGTATAAAACAAAATAAAAATTTGAAGTTAACTTGAAACATTGCTGGCATAAAAACAGTGGTTTTAGATTTCATAACGTGAAAGTTAAGGTTGTATATTGATATAGAGAACAAAAAACATCAAAAGGTTGGGAGGATAATACTTATTTCCAAAAAAAATCTCCAAAGCCTTACGGCAATGGAGATTATAAAATTTTACGATATAAGTGCTATAAGAAAATCTAATAATTAGGTTTACAAAAATCAAAAAAAACTTATAACACTTATATAACTTATGTGGTTTTAGAAAAAATTATGCGTTGAAAATCTTCTCTTGGTGACCAATACTTTCCTGGTGAATTGCTTTGAACATTCTCAAAACAAACTCCTCAGTAAGACCTTTTTTCTCACCTTCTAAAATCATCTTTCCTAAGATTTCATTCCAACGATTGTTTTGAAGAATCGCAACGTTTGCATCTTTTTTCACCTGACCAATTTCGTCAGCTACTTTCATACGTTTTCCTAAAAGTTCTAATAAGTTAGCATCAAGAACGTCTATGTTAGCTCTTAGTTTAGTCATTTTTTGACTGTACTCATCTGTAGTATCATCCGTTTTTCTGATCGTCAAATCTTTAATGATTTGTTTCAAAGCATCTGGAGTAACTTGCTGCGCAGCATCAGACCAAGCATTATCTGGATCGAAGTGCGTTTCGATAATCATACCATCGTAGTTCAAATCTAAAGCCTCTTGTGTTACTTCAAAAATCATTTTACGATCTCCAGTAATGTGAGATGGATCAATAATTAATGGTAAATCAGGGAATTTATTTTGCAATTCGATAGCAATCTGCCATTCTGGAATGTTTCTGTATTTTGTTTTTTCGTAAGTAGAAAAACCTCTGTGAATAACTCCTAATTTCTCGATTCCAGCCATGTGTAAACGCTCAACACCACCTAACCATAAAGCTAAATCCGGGTTTACAGGGTTTTTAACCAAAACGATTTTATCAGTTCCTTTTAAAGTATCAGCAATTTCCTGAACTGCGAATGGATTTGCAGTTGTACGGGCACCAACCCATAAAACGTCGATATCATGTTCTAAAGCTAGTTTACAGTGAGCCGCAGTTGCAACTTCAGTTCCCATTAATAAACCAGTTTCAGCTTTTGCTTTTTGTAACCATTTTAATCCAATTTCTCCAACACCTTCAAATCCTCCCGGACGCGTTCTTGGTTTCCAGATTCCTGCTCTGAATACACTAACTTTTGAATCTTTTAATTCGTGAGCAATTTTCAATACTTGATCTTCTGTTTCTGCACTACATGGTCCAGCTATCACAAGTGGGTGATTTAAATTGAAATCTTCTAACCACTTTCTCATTTCTTTTTTATTTTCCATCTTAATTTATAGTTTACTTTTTAATTGTTAATCCGTTTAATATCTCTTTTATTTTATTTGTGCTTTCCATTTCTTCAAAAATGGCGTTGTAATTTTCATCTTTCAACAAATCCCTAAACCGACTGAGATTTGAAATATATTCTTCTAATGTTTCCAAAACGTGTTCTTTGTTCTGCTTAAAAATCGGTGTCCACATTGCGGGAGAACTTTTTGCTAAACGAACCGTGCTTTCAAATCCACTTCCCGCCATATCAAAAATATCCTGTTCGTCTTTTTCTTTATTCATTACCGTTTTTCCGAGCATAAACGAACTAATGTGCGACAAATGCGAAACGTAAGCAATGTGTTTATCGTGTGAAGTCGGGTCCATATATCGAATCCTCATTCCTATTTCGCTGAAAAGCTTTAACGCCTTTTCTTGCAATTTAAAAGTGGTTTTTTCCACTTCGCAAATAATGTTTGTTTTTCCTTTAAACAAACCTTTTATCGCCGCCGAAGGCCCTGAGAACTCCGTTCCTGCTATTGGATGCGTAGCAATAAAATTTCTTCTTTTTGGATGACTTGCTACTGCTTCACAAATTGGCTTTTTCGTCGATCCAACTTCAAAAACAATTGTTTTATCTCCAACCGAATCCAGAACTTTAGGCAAAACCGTGAGCGCAACATCAACCGGAACTGAAACGATTACAAAATCGGCTTCTGCCAAATCTTCAAAACTTCCTGCTTCGTCGATAACTCCTAGATCAATGGCTTCCTGTAAATGCTTTTCGTTGCTGTCGATTCCAAAAATGGTTGAATCAGGATGTTGGTCTTTGATGTCCAGCACCATCGAACCGCCTATTAATCCTATTCCTATTACGTATACTTTCATACTATTTCTTTAATTTCCAAATCTTGATTTTTTATTTGTCACCCTGAGCGAAGTCGAAGGGCTTTCCAATTGGAACGTGGGCTTCGACTTCGCTCAGCCTGACAATCTAAAATCTAAAATCTGATATCTAAAATTTTCAAAATCGATCAATCGCTTCTTGTACTTTTTCTTCTTTCACACACAATGAGAATCTGATATATCCTTCACCATTGCTTCCGAAGATTGTTCCCGGTGTAATGAAAATATGTTTCTCGTATAATATTTCGTCAATGAACTTCTCTGCTGATGCTATTCCTTCCGGCAATTTTGCCCAGACAAAAAGCCCAACTCCTTCTTTATACACTTTACAGCCTAATTTTTCTGCCAGTTTTTCTGTTAATTCTCTTCGGCGTCTGTAAATTTTGTTTTGATCTTCGAACCATGATTTATCACATTTTAAAGCGGCGATTGCACCTTTTTGAATTCCGTAGAACATTCCGCTGTCCATGTTGCTTTTTACTTTTAGAACTGCGTCAATAATTTCGGGATTTCCTAAAACCATTCCTACTCTCCAGCCAGCCATGTTGAATGTTTTACTTAATGAATTCAATTCTAAAGCCACCTCTTTTGCACCTTCAACCTGCAATAGACTCATTGGGTTATCATTCAAAACAAAACTATACGGATTGTCGTTGATCAATAATACATTGTGTTTTTTAGCAAATGCTACCAGTTTTTCAAATAACGCTAAACTTCCTCTTGCTCCTGTCGGCATGTGCGGATATCCAAGCCACATAATTTTTACTTTCGAAAGATCTAATTTTTCAAGAGCTTCAAAATCCGGTTCCCATCCATTTTCTTCTTTTAAATCATAATAAACCGGAACTGCCTGAACTAAATTAGTTACCGAAGTATAAGTTGGATAACCTGGATTTGGAATTAAAACGTGATCTCCTTCATTTAAAAATGCTAATGAAATGTGCATAATTCCTTCTTTTGAACCCATTAATGGTAAAATCTCATTATTCGGGTTCAACTCAACACCAAACTGATCTTTATAAAAATCTGCCATCGCCTGCCTCATTTCCGGTAATCCCTGATAGCTTTGATAACCATGTCCGTTTTCGTCTTGAATTGCGGCAGCGACTGCTTCAATTACTGCTTTTGACGGACTCAAATCAGGGCTTCCGATTCCCATATTGATGATCGATTTTCCTTCAGACATTAGTTGACGAACTTCTCTCAATTTTGATGAGAAGTAGTACTCTTCAACTGTATCTAATCTTTTTGCTGTTGTAATCATTTTTTTATTGCTTTAGGCTTTAGGCTCTTTTTTAACTTTCTAACTTTGTGGGCTTCGACTTCGCTCAGCCTGGCAATTTATTATTTCAACTCTTTGGAATTTGGAATTTAAAAAAATTGGAATTTCCTTTTTAAGGTCTTGTATTTTTATATTCTCCTAATACTTTAAAATACTCTGCCATAATGTTTAATAACGCTTTGGCTTTTGCAAAATCTTCGTATTTCTCAAATGTCACGTCTACGAAGAATGAATATTTCCAAGGTGTTTCAATTTTTGGAAGCGACTGGATTTTTGTTAAATTCAACTTGCAGTCACTCATAACATTTAAAACTGCTGCCAAGCTTCCTCTTTTGTGATCTAATTCAAATTTGATTGAGGCTCTGTTGATTTCGCTTTCAGGCAAAAATGAATTTTGCTTTTTAATGATTACGAAACGTGTCATATTGTTTTTTATCGTTTGAATTGATGATGCAATAATATCCAAATCGTACATTTCAGAAGCTGTTACACTTGCAATTGCAGCAATTCCTCTTAACTGTTTTTCCTGAATTCTTCTAGCTGTTTCGGCTGTATCTTTATCCTCGATCAATTTGATATTTGGATATTGTTTCAGGAAATCCATACACTGTAAAAGCGCCATTGGATGTGAATGAACTTCTTTTATATCTTCAATTTTCTGACCTTTCAACGCCATTAAATTCTGCTGAATATTTAAATAATGCTCTCCAATTATGTGCAAATTATTCTTGTCAATCAAAGCATAATTCGGGATAATTGGCCCCGCAATCGAATTTTCGATCGCCATAACTGCCTGATCAGATTTTCCGGCAATAAGGCTGTCAATCAATTCTTCAAAAGACAAACATTCATCAATATCCACATTTTCAGAGAAATACTCCTTTACAACCTGATGATGAAAAGATCCTTTAATACCTTGTATTGCAATTTTAGCTGTCATATAGTCAAAAAAAAATCCTGATTTGCATCAGGATTGTATATTAGTTTTATTTGTCTTAAAATTTTTCTCAAATAACCATAGCACAATCCTGACTTCTACTAAAGAAGAAATAAAAACTGTTGCTAAAATAAAAACGGTTAGTTGCCATTTTGTTTGTGTTATTTTGTAAATTCTCTGCGAATGTATAAATTATTTTTACTGCACCAAAAAAAATATTGCATTTTATGAAACAAAAAGGGATTTCTTAACAAATTTAAGCTGATTTGTATGATAATATAAAAATATGGGCTTAAAATGAGATATTTACAATTGGGTTTTTCTAAGGGACTAAGATGCTGAGTTGCTAAGACTCTGAGTTTTTTACAGTGCTAATCTTTTAGACCAATTTTTAGGAGAACGAGAAGTGTGAAAAATACCAATTACAGATATTTGATCTTTTTCTACTCGATAATGAATTCCATAAGGAAATCTTGAAATAAAATGCATTCTTATATTTTTATACTTCTTTTGAAATAAATCAGGATTTCTTGAAATAGAATCAATTCCTGCTTCCAAACAAAGTTCAAAATCATAAGAAAGCCCAATTCTTTGTTCTTCATACCAAAGAACAATATCTTCGATATCAAATAAAGCCTCTTTTACAAAATGAAGTTTATACACTTATCGCAAAGATTTTAAATGAGCTTTAACCTCATCCCAAGTATACAATTCTGTTTTTCCTTCTTCTAAATTTTGAATACGAATGTCCAGTTCTCTTTTTACTTCATCAGAAATTTCCAAATCTTCTTTAGAAACACTGTCCCACAACTGCTCTGCTAAAACAATTTTTTCAGCATTACTATACTTAGATAGATTTTTGATTTGCATATTATCCGTATTTCTAGTATTATAATGTTACAAATTTAATCAAATTAATTAACTTAAAAGTCTACAATTTACACCAAATCTATCCGCCTCTTCAAAAAATTCCCTAGCCACATTTTCATCTTCAATTTCTAAAATTATTATCTGATCTTCTAAAAGCATATCAGCATTTCTTTTAGATTCAAGTAAAGACAAACTAAGCTTTTCATATTGCAATTTAGTGAGACATACCACCTGCAATCCATATCTCCAACTTTCCATTATTACTTTTGCCATAAAATCTTTATATTAAAAAAGCAGCTATCATTACAATAACTGCTTTTCATATAATTAAAAATCTAAAATCTCAGATCTACAATCTAAAATTATTAAGATCCACACATTTCACAATCTTCAGGATCTGCGGCTTGTGCTTTTAAAAGCATTGCTTTATAATCCTCAACGCTGATTGCTTCAGTTTCAGCAACTAATGATGGAGCTGTTTCTTCTTTTTTATCGTTGTTTAATGTGAATTTAATCGCATCTACAGCCGCTTTTGTTCTTAGGTAATACATTCCTGTTTTTAAACCAGACTGCCAAGCATAAAAGTGCATTGAAGTCAATTTAGAATAGTTTGCATCCTGCATGAACAGGTTTAGCGATTGAGACTGGTCAATGAAATATCCTCTTTGACGAGACATATCGATAATATCTTTCATCGACATTTCCCATACTGTTTTGTATAATTCTTTTAAATCTTGCGGAATAACATCAATATTTTGAACAGATCCGTTATGACGCATAATTTCTTGCTTCAACGTTTCGTTCCACAAACCTAATTTTACTAAATCTTCTAGTAAATGCTTGTTTACTACGATGAACTCTCCAGACAATACACGACGTGTGTAAATGTTTGATGTATATGGTTCAAAAGCTTCGTTGTTTCCTAGAATTTGAGAAGTTGAAGCAGTTGGCATTGGCGCCACTAACAATGAGTTACGAACTCCGTGTTCTACCACTTCTTTTCTTAATGAAGCCCAGTCCCAACGTCCTGATAATTCTTCATCTTTCATTCCCCACATATTGTATTGGAATTCTCCTTTAGACATTGGAGAACCTTCAAATGTTGAATATGGCCCTTCTTCTTTTGCCATTTCCATAGAAGCGGTTACAGCAGCAAAATATAATGTTTCGAAAATCTCCTGGTTTAATTTTTTAGCTTCGTCACTTGTAAACGGTAAACGCAGCATAATAAAAGCATCTGCTAAACCTTGTACACCTAAACCAACCGGACGGTGGCGCATGTTTGAGTTTTCTGCTTCTTTTACTGGGTAATAGTTTCTGTCGATTACTTTGTTCAGGTTACGAGTTACACGTTTTGTAACGTTGTAAAGTGCTTCGTGATCGAATTTTCCGTTTTCAATAAACATTGGTAACGAAATAGAAGCTAAGTTACAAACTGCAATTTCATCTTTAGAAGTAAACTCCATAATCTCTGTACACAAGTTAGAAGAACGAATTGTTCCTAAATTCTTGTGGTTCGATTTACGGTTTGCTGCATCTTTGTACAACATATATGGTGTTCCGGTTTCGATTTGTGATTCAAGGATTTTTTCCCATAATTCACGAGCGCGGATTGTTTTTCTTCCTTTTCCTCTAAATTCATAATCTGTATATAATGCTTCGAATTCATCTCCGTAAACATCATATAATCCCGGACATTCGTTAGGACACATTAAAGTCCAAGTTGAATCTTCCTGAACACGTTTCATGAATAAATCTGAAGTCCACATGGCGAAGAATAAATCTCTCGCACGCATTTCTTCTTTTCCTGTGTTTTTCTTTAAATCTAAGAAATCAAAGATATCAGCATGCCATGTTTCGATATAAATCGCAAAACTTCCTTTACGTTTTCCACCACCTTGATCTACATAACGAGCTGTATCGTTAAATACTCTCAACATTGGAACAATTCCGTTTGAAGTTCCGTTTGTACCACGAATGTAAGATCCTGTTGCACGAACGTTATGAATAGAAAGTCCAATTCCTCCCGCTGACTGCGAAATTTTTGCTGTTTGTTTTAATGTATCATAAATACCATCAATACTATCATCCTGCATTGCCAAAAGGAAACAAGAAGACATTTGAGGCTTTGGAGTTCCTGCATTGAACAACGTTGGCGTTGCGTGCGTAAAGAACTTTTTAGACATTAAATCGTAAGTTTCAATTACTGATTTTAAATCGTCTAAGTGAATACCAACAGAAACACGCATCAACATATGTTGTGGTCTTTCTACGATTTTTCCGTTGATTTTAAGAAGATAAGAACGCTCTAAGGTTTTGAAACCAAAGTAATCGTAATTAAAATCTCTTGTATAAATGATATGAGAATCTAAAAAAGCAGCATTTTCCTGAATCACCTTAAATACGTCATCAGCAATTAATGGCGCATCCTGACCATTTCTTGGATTTACGTAGTGATACATATCTTTCATCGTTTCTGAGAAAGATTTTTTTGTATTTGAATGTAAATTAGAAATCGCCACACGAGCTGCTAATTGTGCATAATCTGGATGTGCAATAGTCATAGATGCCGCAGTTTCTGCCGCAAGATTATCCAATTCAGAAGTAGAAACTCCATCATACAATCCTTCGATAACTCTCATTGCTACCTTAACCGGATCTACAAGCTCATTCAGGCCGTAACACAATTTTTTGATTCTTTCTGTAATCTTGTCAAACATTACAGGCTCTCTGTGTCCATCTCTTTTTACTACATACATAAGCTTACTTTTTAAAGTTATTGAATAAATGAAAGTAACTAGAAAACGAATTCCAGTCCTTAAACATTGCGTGTTTTTAAATTATTTTTCGAGAATTACAGGATTCTCAATAGTTGTCCTTTCCCAATTTGAATATCAAACCGAAAAGCCGTTAAAATTGCTATTAAATCTCCGATTTGGGTGATAGAGATTTAACCTAAAATGTTCTGTAAAAATTAATCCGGGCTTTAGATAAAATTATCCCGAATTAAAAAAATGCTGTTGTTCTAAAAATCTGCGTCAAATGAAATTTTTTGAGCATCGCTGTCTGTGTTCATAACGCCAGATTTTTGATACTCGGCAACACGTTTTTCAAAGAAATTAGTTTTTCCCTGAAGAGAAATCATGTCCATGAAATCGAATGGATTTGCTGATCCGTATACACGCTCGCAACCTAATTCAACCAAAAGTCTATCTGCGACGAACTCCAGGTACTGTGTCATTAAACCTGCATTCATTCCAATTAAACTTACCGGAAGAGATTCTGTTACAAACTGTCTTTCGATATCCAGTGCATCAACAATAATTTCTTTGATTCTGTCTTTTGGTACTTTGTTTACCAAATGGTGATTATGCAAGTGAACTGCAAAATCACAATGTACGCCTTCGTCACGAGAAATCAACTCATTAGAGAAAGTTAAACCTGGCATTAAACCACGTTTTTTCAACCAATAAATTGAACAGAAAGCACCTGAGAAAAAGATTCCTTCAACAGCAGCAAAAGCAATAAGTCTTTCTGCAAATGAATCAGACTCGATCCATTTTAAAGCCCATTCTGCTTTTTTAGCAATTGCAGGAAAAACTTCTAAAGCATTAAACAATTCTGCTTTTTCTGCTTCATCTTTTACATAAGTATCTATTAATAGTGAATAGGTCTCACTATGAATATTCTCCATCATGATTTGAAATCCGTAGAAAAATTTTGCCTCAGCATATTGAACTTCGTTTACAAAGTTCTCAGCAAGGTTTTCATTTACGATTCCGTCAGAAGCAGCAAAGAATGCTAAAATGTGTTTAATGAAATATCTTTCGTCATCATTAAGTTTATTATTCCAATCTGTCAAGTCCTGGTGCAAATCGATTTCTTCAGCAGTCCAGAAACTAGCCTCCATTTTTTTATACCATTCCCAAATATCATGATGTTTGATAGGAAAAATAACGAAACGATTTTTATTTTCTTGTAAGATTGGCTCTACTTGTGACATGACAAATTTTGTTAAATTTTTATACTGAAACTTTACTAATTCAGTAGACTACAAAGATTGTCATTTCACGCCAAAAATGAAAGCCAAACTTATTCACAATTTGATGTAGTTTTTAACAACGGCCTAAATTTGAAACATTTTTCATACAATAATTAAATTACTGTAAATGAACACATTAAACACATCAATTATACCTTGAAGCCCCGTAGAATATAGACTTTTAAATATAAAAAGCAAGAAATTTTAAATTGTTTTGAAAAGTTTTTTTTGAGTCAAAACTTTATTTTTTTGAGTCAAAACAGGCCTTCTCAAAAAGGTATTTTTTACACTTTAATTTTTAAGAATTTTTAAGTTCCTGAGCTACCTTTTCAAGTTCTAAATACCAGTCTTCGCCAAAACGACGAATCAGGGCTTCTTTCACAAATTTATATACGGGAACTTCTAATTCTTTTCCTAAAGAGCAGGCATCATCACAAATATCCCATTTGTCATAATTTACCGCTGCAAATTCTGTGAAGTCTTTTACACGAATTGGATATAAATGGCAGGAAACCGGTTTTTTCCAATCTACGATTCCTTCATTATAAGCTTGCTCGATTCCGCAAAGCGCAGTTTTTCCATCAAAAATAACATAAGCACAATCTTTATTATCGATAAGCGGCGTTTCAAGATCACCGTCGGTTCCTTTAACCCAGCTTCCCTGTGCTTCGATTGCAGCAATTCCTTCTTTTCTTAAAAAAGGTTTCACTTTTGGATAAATTTCTTCTAAGATTTTAGTTTCTGCTTCATTCAAAGGCGCGCCCGCATCTCCATCAACACAACAGGCCCCTTTACAAGCTGACAAATTGCATACAAATTCTTTTTCCAGAATGTCCTCTGAAACAATAGTTTTCCCTAACTGAAACATGATAATAAAATACGCTAAATTTATAAAGTGCAAAGATAGTCAAAGAAAACGGATAAAAAATTTACCGCAAAGATTCACAAAGGCTTTCACAAAGATTCGCAAAGAATAATTCAGTTTTTACTCTTTTCGCAATTTTAGCTTGTGAATCTTTGCGAGGAAACTTTGCGATACTCTGCGGCAAAAACAACAATTGTTACAAATATCACTTTTTTAACCACAAAACCATGTTTTTATAACAAAAGTGAATTGTACCGAAAAAACACCTAACTTTATTAACTACTTTTGCAGCAGTTTTTTAAACCCTTAAAATCAAAGCGATATGTTAGATATAGACTTCAAAGAAATCATTACAGTAAGCATGGTACTTTTTGCCGTAATTGATATTGTAGGTTCAATTCCAATTATCGTGAACTTAAGAGCAAAGGTTGGACACATTGAATCCGAGAAAGCTTCGATTGTTGCGGGAATGATTATGATTGTTTTTCTTTTTGTTGGAGAAGGATTATTAAACCTTATTGGTATTGATGTTCATTCATTTGCTGTTGCCGGTTCTTTTGTATTGTTTTTCCTGGCTTTAGAAATGATTTTAGGAATCCGTATTTATCGTGACGAAGAGCCGGGCTCTGCCTCTATTGTGCCATTGGCATTTCCATTAATCGCCGGAGCGGGAACTATGACTACTTTACTTTCTCTTCGATCTCAGTTTCATACTATTAATATAATCATTGCCATTTTACTTAATATTATATTGGTTTATGTTGTTTTGAAATCTTCTAAAAAAATCGAAAATTTACTAGGAGAAAACGGACTTGGCGTGGTCCGCAAGACATTTGGAGTGATACTTTTAGCAATTGCTGTTAAATTATTCGCTGCTAATGTTAAAGGTTTGTTTGTCTAAGATTTATTTTTATACTTTTACCCCCATTAAATTTATAAAATACAACTTTAAGGCATTTTTTATTAGAGTTTTACTTTGATATTTTTATACAAACAAAACAACCAATATGAAAATCTTCACTTCAATCTTAGTGCTTTTAGCATTAGCTTTAATTGTGTTTAATATTACGCTATTAGACTTTACAAATCCTTTTCAAGGAGACAGTATGGTAGCTTTTATTGGAATCGCAGCTTCATTTTGCGCCGTGTTGATTCTTTTGATTTTTAGAATTTCAAAAAGAATTGAAGAAAAAACAAACGGTCGATAATATATGTTTGACGTTTTAATTATCGGCGGGGGTGTATCAGGCATGTCTTGTGCCTTAGTTTTGGGATCTGCTAAAAACAAAGCTTTTGCTACCGACAAAAAAATCGGAATTTTTACACATCAGAAAAACTCTTCTTTACAAGAGGCGATTTTCTACAATGCTTATGGCATTACGCCAGGCAAATTAGGTTCTGAATTACTGGAAGAAAGTACGCAGGATTTAGCAGCATCTTATCCGCATATCGAACAGATTGCAAATGAAAAAGTAATTAAAGTGGAAGGTTCTTTTCCTTTGTTTACTGTTATTACGAACAAAAACTCTTATCAAACAAAAAGTATCGTTGTGGGAATTGGTTCTGCCAATACTTTTGATATTGAAGGTTTGACACAATATATTGAACCGCATAAAAAAGCACTTCCGGAAAAACAGCGTATTCAGCTTAAAAACGAAGATCATAAAGTTGATGACGGCATTTATGTTATTGGAACTTTAGCAGGATGGAGAAGCCAACTGGCGATTGCTGCGGGAAGCGGCGCTGCTGTTGCTACAGATATTCTAACTTTATGGAATAACGGAACACAGACTCATTCGCACGACAGCATTCGATAAAATTATTAAACCATATAAGTTATATAAGTTCATATTATACTTTGCGTATAAAAATTAAATGAACTTATATAACTTATATGGTTTAAAAAAATATTTTATGTTAGGCTACTTTACCGAAACGATCTGTGTTACTTTGATATGGTTTTCGTCGTCTGTTTTCCAGATTTCTCCTTTTAATGACACTACATCTCCAATTTTTAGTTGTTTGTAATTTTGCGGACCGCCAACATTTACAATGCTGATTGTTGCAAAATATACTTCTTTTGTGTCGGTATTAATTTTTGCCGTGTAACCGTCTTTTCCAGATTCTATTGATTCTACTTTTCCTGAAACAGCACTATTTTTATCATTTTTCATAGTTGTACAAGAGATTACAAAAGTCATTAAAACGACAAGGAAACTTATTCTTTTTAGATTTTTCATGTTTTGAGATTTTTAACCGCGAAGTACGCTAATATTTATGCAGGGTTCGCTAAGTTTTGTTTTATGTTACTATTAAGTTTCCTTTCAAAATTTATGCCAGCTGAACGCAGCTTCCGGCAATAACTTTTAAATTACCATCAAATTGTTTCCAGATTCTTATGTATTTCAAAATGCCATTAATGGGATTATTGTCGTAAGTTCCTTTTAATGAAACAGAAACGGCAACTACAGCAGCATCACCTATAATATTTATAATTTGGTCTGAAGCTTCGAGAGAATCAATTTTCATTTTACCTGAACGATAGGAATTCAAATCAAATTCTTTTGTGATGGTTTCTCCAGTTGGTAAATTGAAAAGCAAATCGTCGTGAAGGATTTGTTCTAAAACAGAAACATCGGCGTTTTTAATTGCGGTTAAAAGTTCAATTTCGGCATTTACAATTAGATCTTTTTCCATCAAATTAGAATTTTAAGGATTATTTCTTCGGATTCAAAATTGTTTTAATCATGGCATCATCTTTTAAAATAACATCATAATAATACATTTCGCCATATAACTGACGGGCAAATTCAGCTGTAATATATCGGTTTACCAATACTTTGGTTTTGTCTAATTTAAGATCTAAACCTGTCAGTAAAATATAGTTTTTAAACTTTTTGAAATAAGCATCCGAGCTTTTCATTTTCTCCAAAAACTCATTAAACTTAAGTCCTGCAAAAGCATTTCGGTTTTTATCTAATTCTTCAAAAACAAAATGACCCACGATTCCCGTTTGAAGCAAATAAGCCACATTTTCGTTCCCGTGCTCTGCTTCCATCGGAACAAAAACATCCGGAACGATTCCGCCGCCGCCGTAAACGATTTTACCTTTTGGTGTTTTAAATTTTAAAGAATCAGCCACTTTTATGCTGTCTTTTGCGTACAATTCGCCAGAATTTATTCTTGATTCTGATTCTTTAAAATATTCTTCATTTCCTTTTTTATACGGTTTTTGAATGGATCTTCCGGTTGGCGTATAATATCTCGCAACGGTTAAACGAACAGCAGATCCATCGTTAAAATCCATTTCGCGCTGTACTAAACCTTTTCCGAAAGAACGACGTCCAACAATTGTTCCGCGGTCGCTGTCCTGAATTGCTCCGGCCAGAATTTCACTCGCAGAAGCACTGTTTTCGTTAATTAAAACATATACTTTTCCGGTTTCAAAACTTCCGGCTTTTGTCGCGTATGTTTTTTCAGTTGTTCCGTTTTTATTTTTGGTAAAAACGATCAGTTGTTTGTCTTTTAAAAATTCATCGGCAATTGCAATCGCTTCTTCCATATAACCGCCGCCATTATCGCGAAGATCTATTACAAGCGACTGAATTCCTTTTTGTTTTAAACGCGTTAAACCGGTTTTGAATTCATTAAAAGTGGTTTCGGCAAAACGATTGATTTTGATGTAACCCGTATTATTTCCAATTAATAAAGAAGCATCGACACTTTTTATCGGAATAACATCTCTTTTAATTTTAAATTTCAGTTTCTTTTGCTCTGATTTTCTAAAAACAGTCAATTCAATTTCAGAGCCTTTGATTCCTTTTAATTTAGAAAATAAACTGTCAGACGGTAATCTTCTGCCATACAATTTGGTTTTTCCGGCATATAAAATCCTGTCGCCCGATTTTAATCCTGCTTTCGCAGAAGGTCCGTTTTCGACTGGTTTTATAATCGCAACAGAATCTTTGTACATATAGAAATTGATTCCGATTCCCACGAAATCCCCTTTCATGCTTTCGGCAACTTCGGCTTGTTCGCTTGGCGGAATATAAACAGAATGCGGATCTAATTTTGAGAGTATATTATCGACTGTAAGGTTTACAATCGAATCTGTGTTGACGCTGTCAACATATTCGGTATTGATAAAATCAATGAGTTTATTCAGCTTGGTTTTGGAGTAATTTTTAGCCAAAAGCTGATCATCTGCGGAAGAGTTTGTTAAACTTCCGATTACGATTCCGATGGCAAGAGTTGCCCCGATAATCATTGGCAGATATTTTGGATTAAATTTCATTATTCTTCTAAAACAGGAATATGTTCGACTTCGATGCCTGCTTTTATTAAAAACTGAATTCCCGAATCATCGCGGTATCCATCTTGATACACTACTCTTTTTATCCCGGATTGGTGTATTAATTTACTGCATTCTTTGCAAGGCGAAAGTGTAATATACAAGGTTGCACCTTCACAAGACTGTGTCGATCTGGCAACTTTTAGGATTGCATTTGCCTCGGCGTGCAAAACATCCCAGCGTGTTAATCCGTCTTCATCTTCGCAGCAATTTTCAAATCCCGATGGCGTTCCGTTATAGCCGTCAGAAATGATCATTCTGTCTTTTACAATAATAGCTCCAACTTGTTTACGCTTGCAGTAAGATAATAAACTCCATTCTTTCGCGATTCGCAAATAAGCTTTATCGTATTTATTTAATTTTTTTACTTCCATTTATTTTATCTGTTCCAAATTGGACTTTCAATAATCATGGGAATTACAACTCCAATAATAAAAGCTGACATTACCAGTGCCCAATCGCGTTTTGAAAAACGAAATACTGTTTGTACAATATAGGATATTACCAAAACTACAAATACAACTACCAGCTGTGCGGCTTCTATTCCTAAAGCAAATTCTCCTAAAGGCAATAATTTTGAACTTGCCGATCCTCCTAAAATTGTTTTAAAATAGTTTGAGAATCCAAGTCCGTGTATAATTCCAAAGAACAAAGTCACAAAAAATACCACATTTACGCCATCATTTTTAGTTGCTTTTCCTGCAGTAAAAAGATGGTACAATGCCGTGATCAAAATCGTAATAGGAATTAAAAATTCAACGATATTTACTTTTATGGCAATTATTCCGAAAACAGAAAGTATTAAAGCTAAGGTGTGTCCAATTGTAAAAACGGAAACCAAAAGCAATATACGTTTCCAGTCTTTAAATGAATACGGAACAGTTAATGCAATTAAAAAAAGAACGTGATCGTAAGCGTTGATATCTAATACATGCTTTAATCCTATTTGAAAATAAATCCAAAATTGCGACATACGGGTAATACTATTAAATGATTAGGGGTTGTAAACTTACGATTTATTTTGAAGAATTTACGATGCGGATTCTTAAAACAATAAGTAAAAATAAGTTAAATTTATGAGAAATTTAAAATCGTTAAATTAAAATAAGATTTATCTTTGCTCAATAAAAACTTATTTTAATTATGCCATTTTCAGAATTATTTGATAACGAATTCAAACAAAGAAACAGAGGTCATTTCTCTGCAATTGTGCGTGTAGCGTTTGCTGACGGAAAAGT
This sequence comes from Flavobacterium sp. FG68, assembly GCF_057808895.1. NCBI lineage: Bacteria > Pseudomonadati > Bacteroidota > Flavobacteriia > Flavobacteriales > Flavobacteriaceae > Flavobacterium > Flavobacterium sp. FG68. The sequence goes on along the minus strand of NZ_JBMDIY010000038.1, from coordinate 740 downwards.
AAGTCCAGAAGAAAAAGACTTTTTGGACAAATTAGCTTCAAGATTAGAGATTTCAGAAGAAGAATATACTGAGATTCTTAAAAATCCTTTGAAATATCCAATAAATCCGCCGTACTTGTACTCGCAGCGATTAGAGCGTTTGTATGATTTGGGAAGGATGATTCATGTTGATCACCATTTAGGAGATCAGCAGGAAGTAATGTTAACCCGTATGGGATTAGCTTTAGGATTTACTCCAGGAAACGTAAATTATATTATTAGAAAAGCATTGTCTTTAATTGACAAAAAAGTTGATTTAGATACTTTCCTTTTCGAAATGGAGAATATGAACAAATAATATTTAGTTTGCAGTTTTCAGTCACATTTTACATTTTGTGCTGAAACTTCATGCTTATATCAAATTATAAACCCGACGGATTTTAAAAAATCTGTCGGGTTTTGTTTTTTAGCAAACCTGTAAATGCAAATTTGGTTTTGCTTAATTTCGAAATATCTCTTCATTCAACTGGACTGAAGTCCAGCCCTACAATATGGCTCGAGCCGGCTCTTTTTAAAGTTCCAAAGGAACGAATTATATTGTAGGGTCGGACTTTAGTTCGGTTTGATATATGAGAATGCGAAAAATTTTAAACCCGACAGATTTTGAAAATCTGTCGGGTTTGTTTTTTAGCAAACCTGTAAATGTAAATTTGGTTTTGCTTAATTTCGAAATATCTCTTCATTCAACTGGACTAAAGTCC